>JBBQJG010000015.1:0-34710 GCA_038325725.1 Polyangia bacterium
GGCGACGCCTGCCCCGTCGAGAGCGTGAGCTGGAATGACGCCCAGCTGTTCGTCGAGCAGCTCAACCAGCAGACCGGCCGCACCTACCGCCTGCCCAGCGAGGCCGAATGGGAGTACGCGGCGCGCGCGACCACGTCCGCACCTTTCTGGTGGGGCGCCGACATCAATACGAACCAAGCCAACTACAACGGCACGCTGACGTACAACGGCGGCGCCAAGGGCGAATACAGGCAGACGACGGTGCGCGCCGACGCGTTCCAACCGAACGCCTTCGGCCTCCACAACGTCAGCGGCAACGTGTGGGAGTGGCAGACCGACTGCTGGAACGCCGACTACCAGGGCGGCCCCGTCGACGGCAAGGCCCGGTTGACGGGCGACTGCAGCCTGCACGTCATGCGCGGGGGGAGCTGGATCGACGATCCCAAGGGGGTCCGGCTGGGCTTGCGCACGAAGGACGCGCCGGGGCCGAAGAGCCGCGACTTCTATACGGGCTTCCGGCTGGCGAGAAGCCTCCCGTGACGTCGCCCGCGGGGCGACCCGCACGCACGACCAACACGGCCCACCGAGCGTCCTTCACCCGTGAGGCATAGGGCCGAAATCGACGGGCTGCGGGCCGTCGCGGTCCTGCCCGTCATCCTGTTCCACGCCGGCTTCCAGGCGCTGAGCGGCGGCTTCGTGGGCGTCGACGTGTTCTTCGTCATCAGCGGCTACCTCATCACGACGATCATCCTCGGCGAGAAGACGGCCGGGACCTTCACGCTCGCGCGGTTCTACGAGCGACGCGCCCGCCGCATTCTCCCGGCGTTGTTCGTCGTCATGCTCGCCTGCCTGCCGCTCGCGTGGCTCTGGCTCCTCCCCGACGACATGAAGCAGTTCGGGCAGAGCCTCGCGTCCGTGCCGGCCTTCGCCTCGAACGTCCTCTTCTTCATGAAGACGGGGTACTTCGCGACCGACTCCGAGCTGATGCCCCTGCTGCACACGTGGAGCTTGGCCGTCGAGGAGCAGTACTACCTGCTGTTCCCGTTGATGTTGAACGTCGCGTGGTTCCTGGGGCGGCGGGCCATCGCCGGGCTCGTGCTCGTGCTCGGCGTCGCGAGCCTCGCGATCGCCCAGAAGACGGCGGTTCAACATCCGGCGTTCGCGTTCTTCCTGCTGCCCGCCAGGTTCTGGGAGATCCTCGTCGGCGCGGCCGTCGCGCTCGCCTTGTTCGAAGGACCTTCGGAGCGCGTCGGAAAACCGGCCTTCCCTCTCTTGCCGGTCTGGGCGCGGCAGCTCGGCGCCGTCGGTGGCCTGGCGTTGATCCTGTACTCGGTGTTCGCGTTCGACCGGAGCACGCCCTTCCCCAGCCTCTACACGCTCGCGCCGACCCTGGGGACGGCGTGCATCATCTTGTTCGCGACGTCGGACACCGCCGTCGGCAAGCTGCTCGGGCACCGCTCGCTCGTGGGCGTTGGCCAGATCAGCTACAGCGTCTATCTGTGGCACCAGCCGCTCTTCGCGTTCGCGCGGCAGCGCGCGGGGACGGAGCTCAGCAAGGCGGTGCTGTTGACGCTGTGCCTGCTCGCGCTGGTCTTGGCGTACGTCACCTGGAAATTCGTCGAGACTCCTTTCAGGGCGCGCCAGCGCATCACGCGGAGGCAGCTCGTGCTCTTCGCGCTCGGCGGCTCCGCGCTCTTCTTCTCGGCCGGCGCGCTCGCGCACGTCACGAAGGGATTCCCGACGCGCTTCGCGCCGCAGACGCTGACGATCCTGCGAGCGTCCCAGGACGAACGAGACTCCGCGAAGAGGTTGGAGCTCTGCGAGCAGCGCCCCAAGGGAACGTTCGATCCGAAGAAGGCCTGCACGCTCGGCGCGAACGCGCGGCTCGTGGGCGCGCTCGTGGGAGACTCGCACGCCGGCGCGATCGCGTCCGCGCTGGGGGCCGCGCTCACCCACAGAGGAATCGGCTTCGAAGACGCGAGCGCGCCCGGGTGCTCGCCGGTCGTGGCCCTCTATGAGACCGACGACGACGACCACTCGTGCTTCGACCACAACACGAACGTCCTCGCCGCGCTCAACGGCGACCCCAGCCTCGAGTACGTCGTCCTCATTTCGCGGTGGACGATGTCTCTCGACGGCAACGGCGAGAACCTGGACAACACCGGGCGGAAGGGGAACGGCTTCGACAACGAGGAGGGCGGCGTCGAGGTCCTGCTGCGACCGCGGGATCGCGTCCCCGCGGCCGACAGGGCGCGGCTCGCGGCGGAGAAGCTGCGCTTGCTCCGCAGGCGCCACGTCGACACCATTCGCGCGTACCTCGACGCGCACAAGAAGGTCATCCTGATCTACCCGGTGCCAGAGATGGGGTGGGACGTGCCGTCCTACCTCGCGAAGAGGTCCCTCCGGGGCGCCCATCAGCTCGACCCCAGGGACGGCTCGACGAGCTACGCGCTCTACAAGAAGCGGAACAAGGAGGCCATCTCGATCCTCGACAGCATCGGCGAGCACGAGAACCTCATCCGCGTCAGACCCGATCAGCTGTTCTGCGACACCTACGTGAAGGACCGCTGCGCGGCCCACCTCGACGGTCTGCCGCTCTACTCCGACGACGACCACCTGTCGAACGTGGGCGCGAAGATCCTCGTCGACGCCGTTTCCGAGCACGTGCCCCGGGGGCCGTGAGCCGCCGGTGATGCCTTCGCCAAGGATCTAGATGTCCTCCAACGATGCAGACGGCGCCGCGCCCAAGAGTGAACGCCCCACGAGTTTTTATCGACCGCAGCTCGATTGGCTGCGCTTCGTGGCCTTCTCGCTGGTGTTCATGCACCACGCGCTTCCGCAAGACGCGAACGACTACGTCGCCGTGGGAGTGCCCCAGGCCGTCGCGCGCTGGCTCGCGGGAGCGGTCATCGCGGGCGGCTTCGGCGTCGACATTTTCTTCGCGCTCAGCTCGTTCCTCATCACCGAGCTGCTCGTGCGCGAATATGACACCCTCGGAAAGATCGACATCGGTGCCTTCTACGTGCGCCGGATCCTGCGCATCTGGCCGCTCTACTACGTTTTTATCTTCCTGTCGGTGTTCGTCTTTCCGCGCTTCTTGCCGGGGCACCTCGACGGAACCCACCTGCTGCCTTTCCTGTTTTTCTTCGCGAACTGGGACGCCGCCAAGCACGGGTTCAACGGCGGCGTCGCCTCTCCTCTCTGGAGCGTCTCGATCGAAGAGCAGTTCTACATTTCGTGGCCACTGCTGCTTCTGATCTTCGGTCGCAAGCGGCTCCAGGTTCTCGGCGTCGCCTTGTTGGCGGTCGCTTGGCTATCGAGAATCGTCCTGGTGATGCTCAAGACCCAGCACCCCGGGATCTGGTGCAACACGTTGGCGCGGCTCGATCCCATCGCGTGCGGAGTCCTGCTCGCGTTCTTTGGCGCGCGCATCCCGAAGCTCAGTGTCGAGCGACGCACGGCCCTGTTGCTCGCCGCCTTCGCCCTCTTGGTCGTGTGTGGCCGATACGCGGGGCACGCGGGTCTCCGCGCGTTGGCGATCTATCCCGCGGTTGCGATCGCCTCGGTCGCGCTCTTGGTCTGCTTCCTGGCTCTGCCGGCGTCGAACGGCCGCCTCGCTCGAACCGTCGCCTATCTCGGAAAGATCTCCTACGGGCTCTATGTGTTCCACCTCGTGGGCATCGAGCTCACTCATCTCATTGGCGTACGCAGGGTACTGCCGGCGGCCGCGTTGGCTCTCTTGTTGACGATCACCTTGGCGACCACCTCGTTCGAGGTGATGGAACGCCCGATCCTTCACCTGAAGCGGCGCTTCACACGGATCGCTTCGCGCCCCGAGTGACCTCCCGGCGATGGCCTAACCGAGCGCCGGCGAAGCCGGCGGGTCCGGCTCGAGGCCTCGCGCGGCCACTCCGGCCAGCGTCGCGCTCAAGAAGAGGAGGTACGGATCGAGAAAGGAGTTGGGGATGAGGTCGACGATCAGGAACGTCGCCATGAGGGTGAGGCTCCCCACCATGATCCGGTCGTCGAGCGATGGCAGTCTGGAGAGCGCGCGGCGGCTTCGCAGGATCGGATAGAGAAACATTCCGAACATGCAGATGTAGCCCACCGCTCCCGCCTCACCGAATTGAACGGCCCACAGCCCATCGGTCACCGAATGCGGGACGCCGGTGACGGGGTCCAGGCGAAAGGCCCGGGGCGGACCGCCCCAGCCAAACACCCAACGCGGGAGCGCGCGCTCCATGATGTATTGCTCCTCGGACAACCGCACGCCCAGCGACCCAGCGCGATCTTCCCCGAACTTCTCCAGCACGAACGCGTTGATGTCGTCGACGGGGACGAGCCCGAACGCGCGGGCGATCGGATAGCTGCAGGTGATCACGGCCAAGACGGTCGCGATCTTCACCTGGGTGCGGGCCTTGGTGAACCACACGAGCGGCACGGCGACGGCGCCGTACAACAAGGTGCCCAGTGAGTGACACAGCACCAAAAGCACCGACAGATAGACCGAGACGGGGCGGGCCTTGAGACGCAGCACGCGGACCTTGGTCTTCGCCAAGGCTGACGCCGCCAAGATGGTGATGAACAGGAAGAAGGTCAGGTTGATGCCGTGCCGCATGAACACGAGCGGCCGGTAGTGGCCGTCTCTGACTGACTGGGCAAATTCGGTCGCCTGAAATCCGTAGACCCAAAAGTTCATCTGCGGACTGAAACGCATCTCGATGAGGATGAACGCCGAGTAAATGACGCCAGCGCTCGCGAGCATGCGGAAGAGGTTGCGCAGGTCCCGCGACGTCCTAATGACCGTGCGGCCCAAGTACAGGCTGGGCCACCAGTAGCAGAGAATCTTCGCCGTGCCGCTCATGAACGAATACATCGACAGCGCGGGCACCATGCCCTGCGGGAACATCAATGGATCGCGATTGGTGATGCATGAAAAGAAGTAAGCAACGATTCGAAACACAATGAAGAGGTCGAATCCCCGGAACGGTTTGGAATTGACCAAGCTCTTCGGGCGAAAAATGATGCACCCGAAGAGAGCGCCCAGCGGAGGCAGGGTGAATTTGTCGAGGGGCGCCAAATACGGCGAAACAACGAAGCCGATCCTGTCGGGTAAGAACATTTGCCCGAGGATCAGGACGAGCGGCACCGAGAGGGGGGCCTTCCACCGCGCCACGATCATGAGCGACACGGGGAAGCACAGGGCGAGCGCCGTCCAGGCTAGGAAATTGGCGTTGCCTATCACGTGCTCAGCCCGCCCCGCTGGACCACGTTCTTCACGCGACCGCGGGGAGAGTCGTGTCGCTTTCGAATTCCGGGCGGATCGCGCGGCGACCCAGGACCCACTCGTAGATCTCGATCATCTTCCGCGCCTTGACGTCCCACGAGAATCGACCGATGGCGCGCGCATGAGCGGCGCGCGCCAGCCGCCGAATCCGGGGGCGGTCGCCCGCGAGGCCCTCGAGGGCGACCCGGAAGGCGTCGGCGATCTGCTCCTTCGAGCCCAGGGGAACGCGCACCCCAGTTTCGTCGTTGACGAGGGTGGCCGGGCCTCCGTACGCGACGACGACGGGGACGCATCCGCACGCCATCGCTTCGATGACCACGCCCGCGCCCAGCTCGCGGATCGAGGGGAACACGAACACGTCGGCCTCGCGCATCAGTCGGCCGACCTCGCTCTGCGGGCGTTGCCCCAGGATCTCCACGGTCCCTTCGAGGCCGAGGGAGATCACGTCGGCCTGCAAGCGCTCGCGCTCGGGACCGTCGCCCACGATGACGAGCCGGTGCCTTCGCAGCTCGGCGCTGGCAGCGAAGGCACGCAACGCCAAGTCCGCGCACTTGTAGGGGACGAGCCGTCCTGCGAAAAGAAACGTGAGGCGCTCGCGCTCGGGGCGATCGCCCGGCCAGCTGAAGACCTTCGGGTCGATCCCGACCTCGGGGAAGTCGATCGTGCGCGGGCGCGCGGACGCGGGGAGATCGGCGATCGTGTGGTCGAACGAAGCGAGGATACAGGCCGCGCGCGCGTAGGTGCTGCGGTAGAACGGCAGCCAGCGATAGGCCGCGCGCGCATAGCGGAGGTATTCCCCCTCGCGGCGCAGCTCCTGCTCGAATCCGGGCGGCCACGCGAGCGCGCCGTTCAGAGGACCGAGCACGAAGGGGACCGGGCTCCACTTGGCCATGGGGCTCGGCAGCGTCGGCGACATGGGCGTGAGGCGCTGGACAATGTCGAAGCGGCCTGCGGCGAGCTCGCCCTTGTAGCGTTTCCACGCCTCCCATTCGAAGGCGACTTGCGCGGGCCACGCCAGCGCCACGGCAGCCGTCTGCGCGTTCTGTTCGCCGCGTCGAATCAGGTGGCTCAGGCGGTGCATCGGCGCGGCCACGTATTCGGTGTCCAGGTAGACGACCGAGGCGCGCCCCGTTCCCGTCTTCGTGAGCGCCGGACGGTTCCGAACGTGGGTGACCAGAACCACCTCGGCGTGCTCGGCCAACGCTCGGGCGACGTTGTAGGCGACGATCGGAAGCGACGGCCACTCCGGATTGCACGCATCTGACAGCAGCAGGACGCGGAGGGGTGACGTAGTCACGGCCGGCAGTCTACCCACTGCGATGCCGTCGCGAAACGGCGAATCGAACGCCCACCGCCTGGCATCGCCGAGCTAGTAAGCGTTCTGGCTCTTCTTGCGCCCGAAGACGGTGAGCAGAACGATCTTGAGATCCCACAGCACCGTCCACCGGCTGATGTACTCGAGATCGAACTCGACGCGCTTCTTCATCCAGCTGACGTCCGGCGTCTCACCGCGCCAGCCGTTGACCTGGGCCCAGCCCGTGATGCCCGGCTTGACCTTGTGGCGGAGCATGTAGCCCGGGATCAGCGCGCGGTAGGACTCGTTGTGAGCGACGGCGTGCGGCCGCGGACCGACGATCGACATCTGCCCCGCGATGACTTGCAGGAACTGAGGCAGCTCGTCCATCGAGGTCCGCCGCAGCAACGCCCCGAAGCGCGTGACCCGCTTGTCGTTCTTCGTGGCCTGAACCACGTTGGGTCCGTCCTCGCTCACCGTCATCGTGCGGAACTTGAGGATCCGGATCTCCTTGCCGTTGAGGCCGTAGCGCCGCTGGACGAAGAAGACCGGCCCCGCCGAGGTCAGCTTGAGGACGATCGCGATGAGCACCATGGGGATCGCGATCATGAGCAGGATCAGCGAACCGACGACGATGTCCTCGAGGCGCTTGAGCAGGATGTTGAGGCCGTGGAACGGCGTCCCGTGGAGGCTGATGAGCGGCACGCGACCGATGGCGCTCAGCTCCGCGCTCACGATGGGCAGCTGGAAGAAGTCGGCGACGAGGTAGACGGTCGCGGTCGTGTCGGCGAGATCGCGCATGACCTCGGCGATGCGCGGCTCGGCCCGCAACGGCAGCGCGATGTAGACGACGTCGATCTGACCGGCGCGGCACGCGGCGACGAGGTCCACCAGCTTGCCCAGGAACACACACCCCTGCTCGGCGAGGTCGATGCGGCGATCGGCGCCGCGATCGTCGAACACGCCCAGCACGCGAATGCCCATCCACGGGCGCTCGGCGATCTGCTCGCAAAGGTCGCGGGCCTGCTGGGTCGCGCCGACGAGCGCGACCTGCTTGGTGTTCCACCCGCTCGCGCGCAGGCCGCGCAGGATCGAACGCACGAGCAGACGCCAGGCGCACAGCGCGAAGGGTGCGAGCGCGAACCATCCGAAGGAGACGACGCGCGAATGGTCGTTCGAGGTCTTCGTCGCGAAGGCGATCACGACGAGCACGCCCACGGTCATCGCCCACGAGAGAAAGACCGTCCTGATCTCGACGCGGAACCGCTCGATGCGCCACGGGCGATAGAGGCTGCACACCTCGCCCGCGCCGCTGAACGCCAGCACGGCGATCAGCGTGGCGGTGCTCGACTCCGGCGTCCAAGGCTGGCCGTACAACCAGTTGAGGAACGGGTGCACCGCCGCCACGAGCAGGATGTCGACGAGCCGCTGGACCGCGTGAATCGCCTGCTCGTGATTGCGAACGAGACCTGGCTGTCCCCCCGTCCTCACCGGCAACCTCCCTCGGAACGACGACTGACTGTCATGATGCCTTCGAGATCTCGGACGACCTCTGGAGGATCTTCAGGCGAGATTCGATCGACGCTCGCAAAAAGATCGCTCATTTTCTGTAAACGGCTCGCGGCGCGAACATTCCCGAGAGGAAACCGGCCAGGACGTCGCACGACTCGCCGCCGGAAGATTAGTTGGAGTCGGGGCTCGGTGGAAGGGGTCGGTCGAGGCCGCCGCCCGAAGGGATTCCCGGGGTGACTGCCGAGCGAGAGGGAGAGCCTTCGAGCTCAGCGGGGCGCCCCGCGTGGGGCGCTTCGGGCGTCGGGGCCAACGGGGACCGCGACCGTGGGCGCGACGGAACCGGAGGGATCGCCGGGACGCGAAGCGATAGCCCCGAAGCCTGAGGCGGCACGGCCGCCCGGCGCGGAGGCGCGCCCCCGGGCGCCGCGAGCCCATTGCCCGGCGGCCCCTTCGGCGCGAGGTCGACCGGGAGATGAGGCGGCGCCGGGCTTGGGACGCTGGGGTCCCGCGGCGTGAGCGTCCGGGGTGCAAGCGGCGCGTCGCCGCCGCGAACCTCGCGCCCGATGCTCCGCACGACGAGCACGAAGACGATGCCCAACGCCACCGCCGCCGCGACCCACAGAACGAGGCTCACCAGGAATCTCTGACGCGCGTCCGGGTCGACGGCGCGCAGGACGCGACGGATTCCGCGGCGCATCCCTGGCGTCGCGTCCTCGTCGCCGGGTTCAAGCGCGGGTCGGGTCGGTGGCGTTCCCTCTGACATCGGCGCGGATGTTAGCAAAGGTGAGCACCTAACCATTCCCACTCAAGTGGCTATAATGACGTGCCGTGGAAAAGGTGCCTTCCCCGCCCTTGGGCTCGCCGAGCCCCGAGGACAACGCGTCCACCGCCGAGCGCGAGCCTGCGCGTTCGGAGAGCAACACGTCCTCCCAATCGTCATCGCCCGGCCGCATGACGATTCGAACGCCTGGTCTGCCCGTGAGCCGCAGAGGTCCCACGATCTCGCTGTCGAGCCCCTCGGCGAGCTACTCGTCCCTCGCTGACCTCGGCCGCATAAACCCGGCGCCGAGCGAGCCCGCACCAAGGCCCGCGGCCGCCGAGGTCGTGCGCCCCGGCGCTCCGCCCACCGTCGTGATCACGAGCGCGCCCCCACGGCCCGCCACCCAGTCCTCTCCGGAGAGCGCGCCGCGGGTGGTCACGATCATGTCGAGCAGCACCGTGTCGACGGCGGGCGCGGCCCAAGAATGGGCAAGCGCCGGCGCGAGCGCGGAGCCGCGCGCGCAAGCGCCGGTTCGCATCGGGAGCTACGAAGTCGCGACGCGCGTCGCGCGCGGAGGCATGGGCTCCGTCTACGTCTGCCGCAAGGCTGGTGGAGATCACGGCCGGCTCCTCACGTTGAAGGTCGTTCGCGAGCACACGATCCGACAGGAGCTCGCCGCGGCGTCGTTTCGCCACGAGGCCCTGGTCGGGTCCCTCTTTCGACACCCCAACGCGCAGACGGTGATCGACCGCGGCGTCCACGAAGACCAACCGTTCTTGATCCTCGACTATCTCGAAGGCGGATCCTTCGCCGATCTGCTGGCCGAGGAGACGCGTCCGACACCCGCGATCGTCGTCGCGATCGTGCTCGACGTCCTGACGGCGCTGCAGGCGATGCACCAGACGACCGACCCTCAAGGGAAGGCTCTCGGGCTCGTGCACTGCGACGTCTCCCCCGAGAACGTCCTCGTCGGCGTCAACGGCGTCGCGCGGCTCGCCGACTTCGGCAGCGCGCGTTTCACGGCCGTTTCCAAAGAGGGACAGCCATTCGCCGTCTCGAAGCCCCCCTACATGCCGCCCGAGCAGTTCCGCGGCGACCAGCTCGATTCGAGATCGGACATCTACTCGACGGGCGTGCTGCTGTGGACCGCGCTCACGGGGCAGCAGCCGTTCGCCGCCGACGACTACGACCAAACGGTCATGAACGTCATGCGCAAGAAGATCAAACCGCCGAGCGCGTTCGGTGCGCCCGCGTGCCTGGATGACGTCTGCATGCAGGCCCTCAATCGCTCTGCCGACGGGCGCTTCGTCGTCGCGGGCGCGATGGCGGCGGCCCTCCGCACGGCCGCGCAATCGCAGAATCTGATCGAGCCACGCGAGGGGATTGGCCAGTGGGTGCGCAAGGCGATGGGCGACGAGCTGGCGCGCCGACATCGACTCATCGACGTCATGTTCAGCGGCGCCGCCGGCCGTAGCGGCGTGAGCGTCGTCGCCAGCGGGCCCCCGTCGTCCGAACCGTTGCGGGCGGGAGGTCCGGTGCCGACGCCGCACATGTCTCGGACCGTGGCAGAGCCCGCGCGGGCACCTTCCCGCACGCCCGCCCAGGGACAAAAGGTGCCCACGCCGGAGGTCAGGGCCGCGCGCCGCACCCGACGGAATCAGTCTTTGACCGAGCGGCAGCAAACCATCATCGCCCTGGCCTCCGTGCTCGCGTTCGCGGCGACGGTGACCATCGGGTTCGCGATCTCGCGAAAGCCACAGGGACGAGCTTCAAACCGCGACGCGACGACAGCCCTTCATGGTCAGATGGGTCAGGTTGGACAGGTCGGCGCGAATCGTGGTAATTTGGCGGATTGAAAAATGGCTGGTCGGCCCTCTAACAGAGACGGCGACGGGGACGACAGGGCCTTGCCGCCGGACGCCGGCCTCGACGCGAAGCTCGATCGCGCGGTTCCCTCCGGCGATGCGGATGCCTTCCTGCTCGGCGTGGGCGGGAATCACGGCGGTCGCGTCTATCCGCTGAGTCACAACACCATCTTCATCGGTCGTTCGGAGCTCGCGGACGTTCACATCTCGGACGCGTCGGTCTCCGGGCAACACGCGAAGATCATCAACGGCAGCCTCGGCTTCGAGATCGAGGATCTCGGGTCGACGAACGGGACAACTGTCGAAGGCCAGCGCGTCTCTCGGGCGCGCCTGCGCAGCGGCGATCGGCTCACGGTCGGCCAGATCGAGTTCAAGTTCCTCGTCGACCGCCGCGTCGACGCGACGATGACGATCATCCCGTCGGGGATCCCCACGGGCCCCCCCCGCCGCGACGCCCTGGGCATCAACCGCGACGCCGCCGTCGTGCTCTACCAGCCGCCGCCGCGCGCGCGGCCCGCGGATTTCGGTGCCGCCCCCATCGTCGAGACAAAGCGGGACGAGGACGAAGGGCTCTCGCTCGAAGAGCTCATCAGTCGGCTCGCCGTCGCCTATCGGTACCTTCAGCAGAATTTCAGGCTCATCGCTTTCTTCGCCGTCATCGGAGTCTTCGTCGGCATCGTGTCCGCCGTGCTGCTCCCCCCGCCCGGCGAGACCATCTGTCTGTTGAAGCTGCAGCCTCAGATCAAGACCAATCCCGTCGACGCGACGTGGGGGCGTGGTTGGTCGGACGACCAACAAGAGGTTCGTTTCTTCGCGAGCGCCGAGACGGCGTTCGTTCAGCCGGATCTCGTCGGCGAAACCCTTCGCAAGCTCTTGAAGCACCCGGTGAGCGACGCGACGGTGGCCTCGTTCGCGGAGCGCCTCCGGCTCGAAGCCTCGCTGAACAACACCTACAAGGCGACCTACAAAGAGAAGCTCATCGGCGGCAGCACGCCCTCGGGACCGGAGTTCCTCAAGGCTCACCTCGAGACCTACTTTCATCGGGAGATCACCCGCGCGATCCGAACCTTCACGGCCCAGTCCGACTTCCTCCGCGATCAGCTCACGGCGGTCGAGGCCGACATGAAGAAGATCAGCGACGAGAAGATGAAGTTCAGTGAGAAGAACTCGGATCGCTTGCCCGAAGAAGCCGGGCAGATGCTGGGGAGCCGGTTCGAGCTCGAGTCCCGGCGGGCCACGCTCCTCGCCCAGGTTCGCAAGCTCCAGGGCGACCTCGACGCTCAACGGCGGGCGCTCTCCGACGAGGGACCGCTCGCCTCGAACAAATTCGGCGCGTCTCAGGTGTACCGGCAGTCGTTGGCTGAGCTCAATCGGAAGCTGAGCGAGGCCTACGCACGCGGCCTCGCCGACGGACACCCGGAGGTCATCCAGCTCAAGGACGAAAAGCAGCGCCTCGAAGGGCTCATTCAGAAGGAAATGGCCTCGGAGACCACGGCGGTCGACCGTCGCTCGAACGCCGGCTTCCAGGAGCTCCAAAATCGGGTCGCGCTGTTGCAGGGACAGCTGTCCGCCGCGCGCAGCGATCTGGCGGACACGGAAAAGAACCTGGGACACGTGCAGACCGTCGTTGGCGATCTGCCGCGCGTCCAGGCGGGCGTTCACCAACTGACGCACATGCAGGACGCCACGACCGCGCTGCACGGCCAGCTCTTCGATCAACTCAAAAAGGCCGAGCTGCAGCTGAACCTCGAGCGCGTCTCCGCCGAGTCGCGCTACGAGGTCGTCGTTCCCGCGCAGCTCGTCAAGGATGGCCTCGCGAAGACGTGGATGATTCGCGCGGGCGCCGGCCTCTTCTTGGGATTGTTCCTTGCCTTTGCGACGCTCGTCGTGCGAAAAGCGCGCGAGCTGTTGGCTCGCGCTTTGTTCAACCTAGACGCGCGCGCCGCACCTTCCCGCCGCTGACCGCATCCTCGTCGAGCATGAGACGCTTGGTCACCCGCCGCTTCATTCTCGTCTTGTCCGCGCTCGCCGCGGCGAGCTGCGCCGAGACGCCGTTCGTGTGGATCGCCAATCTGCCGCCCCCGGATCCGAACCAGGAAGCGGCGATTCATTCACGCGACTCGATCGTGGTCGCCGTCCGCGACCAGCCGGCTCTCTCGGGAGAGTTCGTCGTTCGCGAAGACGGCGGCATCTTCTTGCCGACGATCGGCGAGGTCGCCGTCAATGGAAGGCTACCGGCCGAGGTCACGGAAGAGCTGCGCGGCCGGTTGGCCACTCTCATCGTGAAGCCGGACGTGAGAGTCTCCATCTCGAAGGTCGCGCCCATCAAGGTCAACGTCGTGGGCCAGGTGAAGACCCCCGCGACCTACGAGCTCAGCCGCGATCGATCCGTCGGCGCCGCGCTCGCGGCAGCGGGTTGGCTGACCGAGTTCGCCAACCGCGATCGCATCTTCGTCGTTCGCCACATCGGCGCGACGCGCGTTCGGTTTCGCGCCACAGACGTGACGAGTCCGAGCGCCGCGGTGACCCGGTTCAGCCTTGGCGACGGAGACGTCGTCGTCGTAGAGTAGCGACGATCATGATCAGGCCGCTCGACCTCGATGGACTGCGCGAGCGCTTCCGGAGCGCGGTGCCTTTCCCTTACATCGTGATCGACAATTTTCTGGAGCCGGGCGTCGCGGAGGAATTGGCCGGAGCATATCCCAGCTTCGAACAAGCCATGCGAGAGGGCTTCTCGTTCAACCACGTCAACGAGCAGCGGAAGATCCAGATGACCGAGCTCGCGAAGCTGCCCCCGCTGGTGCAGCGCCTCAACGCGGCGATTTCCTCACCCGAGTTTCTCGCGAGCGTCGAGCACATCACGGGCATTCCGAAGTTGATCTCCGACGAGAAGCTGTCGGGCGGCGGCATGCACCTCACGGGCTCGGGCGGCCGCCTCGACGTGCACGTCGACTTCAACCGGATCGAGGAGCGGCAGCTGTTCCGCCGGCTCAACATCCTTTTGTATCTCAACCCGGAGTGGAAGCCGGAGTGGGGCGGTCAGCTCGAGCTGTGGGACAAGGACGTCAAGGTCTGTCACGAGAGCGCTCTGCCCGTGCTCAACCGGTGCCTCATCTTCGAGACGAGCGACATCAGCTACCACGGCGTTCGCCCCATCACGGCGCCGGCGGACGTCGTTCGGAAATCCTTCGCGGCGTACTACTACACGCGCGAGGCGCCCGCCCAGTGGGACGGCACCTCGCACTCGACGATCTTCCGCGCACGCCCCGACGAAAAGTTTCGTGGCCTCGTGGCGATGCCGACCGAGAAGATCAAGCGACAGATCAAAGAACGCGTCCACCAGGCGAAGCAGATCGTGAAGGGTTGGATCGGTCGCACCTGAGCCCCCTTGCTCCGACCTTGGAGCTCAAGTAGTTTCCGAGCCGGCTCTCGGCTGCCCTGGAGAATCCCTCTAATTCTCGGGCATTGACCGGGTCATGGGACCTGTGGCCAGGCAACTGGTAAGGCCCTGTTGGTAAGCCCGGTCGACCTGACTTTTCGCGAAAGGCCTACTAGACTGATGCGGCGCGTGTGCGCCCGCCAGGGGCGTTCGCGTGCGTCCTCGAGATTTGAGGGCGGCCCGCCGAGGAGGTTTTCTCTCATGAACAACGGATCGGGATCGGATGAGCGGCGAGAACAGGCTCGCCCCCGCCCGCTGACGCGGCGCCAGTTCCTCAAAGGGAGTGGCGGCGCGACGATGCTGTTGCCTTTGTTGCCGTCCTTGATGCCTCGGGACGCCCAAGCGCAAGCCGCGGCCGCGAAGAAGCGCTTCATCTACATCGGAACGGAGCACGGCGGGGCCTCGTTCGAGAACATGTACGGAACGCAAGGCTCGACCGGCGCGACGAACGTCGACCTTTGGCCAGGGAGCACGGCTCAGTACGCGCCGTTGGCGCTCGCGAGCTCGGGGGCAAATTCGTCGCTCTCTCCGATCCTCACGGCGCCGTCGGGCGTCCTCACGAGCGCGATCGTCAAGAAGATGAACGTGATTCGTGGAATTGACTACACGAACAACTGGGCTCACCAACAGGGCGCCCACCTCGGAAACAACAATGCGATCGTGGACGCCACCGCCGCGGCCACCCTCCAAGCCAACGTCACCATCGATCAGCTGATGGCCTACTCGCCGAATTTCTACAGCGAGATCCCCCGCGTCCGCTCGATCAACATCGGCCAAGATCGCTGCTTGTCGTGGACGTACACCAATCCGACGGCGAGGACTGGCGTTCAGAAGCTGCAGCGTTACTGGACGTCTCTCACGTTGTTCAATTCGATTTTCGCGACGGGAGGTCCCCCCGCCCGTCCCTTGATCATCGATCGCGTGCTCGACAACTACAGGTCACTGAGTCAATCGAACCGACGCCTCTCGGCGTCCGACAAGGTTCGGCTGAACGACCACGTCGGCCGTCTCACGCAGCTCCAGCAACAGCTCGCCGCGTCCGCGAAACCTCTGTCGTGCGGGATGCCGCCGACTCCCATGGACAACACCTCGATCGAAGATAAGCTCGACAACAAGGGTCTCGGGGTCGACCAGCAAACGACCTACTACAAGCTGATGGCCGACGTCCTGCTCACCGCCTTCAGCTGCGGCGCCTCTCGCATCGCGGTCTTCCATGAAGAGTTCCCCTTCAGCCCGTACCAGGGCGACTGGCACCAGGACATCGCGCATCAATGCCTGACGGCGAAGGCTCAGGTCACCTTGGCGGCGTCCTACCAGCAGGTCTTCGAGCACGTGTTCATGTACCTCGCCAACGGCCTCGACAGCATCAAGGACCCGGACGGCTCCTCTGTCCTCGACAACACGCTGATGTATTGGAGCCAGGAGAGCGGTTTTTCGACCCACGATCCTTGGGCGCTCCCCATCGTCATGGCCGGAGGGGCGGCGGGCTACTTCAAGACGGGGCTTCTCGTCGACTACCGAAACCAGGTTCCGGCGTCGCAGATCACCGCCTATAACGGGGGCATCCCCGGCAACTTCGCAGGCCTCATCTATTCTCAGTTCCTCGCGACGGCCCTCTATTCGATGGGCGTCAAGGCCTCCGAATGGACCTCACCGAGTGGAACCGCTGGCTACGGGGACTTCAAGAACGACTCCAACGCCAACACGCACTTCATGAACAAAGCCGGCGTCTCCACCAGACCTGACGGTGTGATCAAGAACGCGGGTATGTCGCTGCCGATCATCACGAACGCGTAGAGCCGACGATGAAAACCTCGAAAACGTCGAAAACTTCGAAAACTTCGAAAGTCCAAACGTTAGCGCGGCATCGTTTCAGTAGGGGGTGGCGTTCGGCCCTCCGGGGTGTGCCCGCCTCCTATTTTCCTGCCTTCGGGGTCTTCGTGGCCGGCCTCTTGGCTTCGAGCAGCTGCGGCACGGGCATCATCTACGACGCTCCTGGTGTTTCGGCGGTCGGCGGCACGAACACGATCGCCCCCGGTCCCGGGGTTGCTTTCACCTGTGACGCCACGATGGCGCCGGCGTCGACGCCGCTGCCTCGGCTCTCGCAGGCTCAATACGTGAACACGCTTCACGACCTCGTGAAGTTTGCCCTCAAGGGAGACGAAGGCGCGACGAACGCCATCCTCAGCGCGCCCGACGCCACCCTCGCCATGGCCGACTATCCCGTCGACGAGCACGCCAAGACGCCCCGCGATCGGTTCGGCACCTACCGCCGGATGAACCAAGAGGTTCAAGACGCGCACGTTCGCTCGACGTACTCGATGGCGCTCGCCGTCGCGGCCCAACTGTCCAGCAGCCAGAAGCTCGGAACCGTCGTCGGCGCATGCGCGACCGATACCGACACGAGCAACGACGCCACTTGCATCACGAACTTCATCACGAACTTCGGTCTGCGGGCGTTGCGTCGACCGCTCGCGCCCGACGAGGTCACCTTCTATCGTGGCTTCTATGGGACTTCGAACGCGATCGATCCCGCCGGCTTCGCCGACGTCATCGGTGGCTTCCTCACGGCGCCGCAGTTCCTCTACATCGTCGAGCACGGCGATACGCCCGTTCCCAACAAGGCGAACGTCTACGCGCTCACGTCGTACGAGATCGCCTCGCGGCTGTCTTACCAGTTCACCCAATCGATGCCCGACGCCGCGCTGTTGGCGGTCGCCGCCGACGGATCGCTCGTCAAGAGTCCGACCGTCTACGCGGCGCAAGTGGATCGCCTCCTCGCCGATCCGCGGGCGAAGGTGACGTTCGACGAGTTCTTCTTCGACTACTTCAAGCTCTTCCAGTCGGACCTCCGCAACCTCGTTGGACTCGACGCGAGGAACGGCGACCCGACCTACAAGACCTTCGCCGGGACAGACCTCCCGAGCCATGCGCTCGGCACCGAGATGCAGAACGAGATCGTCGACATGGCGCGGTACTTCACGTTCACGAAGGCCGGGTCGCTGTCCAACTTGCTGACGAACGACTACTCGTTCGCGAAGAACGCCGACCTCGCAAAGATCTACGACATCCCGGTCTGGAACGGCACGAGCGAACCACCGCGGTTCGCTCCCGACACGCGCCCGGGCTTCCTGACCCGGGCCGCCTTCCTCACCTCGGGCGGCGTCGGAACGCGACCGATCATGAAGGGTGTGTTCGTCCGAAAGTTCCTGATGTGCGACGACGTCCCCGATCCGCCCGCCAACGCGGCCAACACGCCGATCGACACCTCGACCAAGAACACGCGTCAGGCCGTCGAGGGGATCACCGAACAGGACGGCACGTCGTGCACCGTGTGCCACAAGTCCCTCATCAACCCGCTCGGCTTCTCGACGGAGATCTTCGATGCCCTCGGGCGCGCCCGGACGGACCAGCCTCTGTTCGACGCCACGGGCAACGTCACGATGCGAATCCCCGTCGACGCGCACTCGGTGCCGCAGGTCGTGCCCGGCGACATGACGGCCTCCTCCGGTCCCGCTGACGTCGTCCGTCAGATCAACAGCAGCGCCAAGGCGCACGCTTGCTTCGCCCGCAACTACTTCCGCTTCACCTTTCGGCGGCTCGATGACCCCGCGACGGACGGCTGCGCGTTGGAGCGTCTCCGTCAAAAAG
Organism: Polyangia bacterium; assembly: GCA_038325725.1. Taxonomy (GTDB): domain Bacteria; phylum Myxococcota_A; class Polyangia; order Fen-1088; family Fen-1088; genus DASZFV01. Next base: position 17,788 of record JBBQJG010000015.1, read on the forward strand.
TCATGCATGGTACGTTGAGCGATGCGTTCCGCGATGTTGCGCTCACCGACGAGTTCAAGAGCCGCAACTTTCAGTAGCCCGCGCTCCTGAGCGCGCGTCGGATGGCGCCCGCGACCAACGAGGGCTTCCGCCCCGACATCAACGGGCTCCGTGCGCTCAGCGTCGCGCTCGTCGTCCTGTTCCACCTCGGCGTGAAGGGCGCGGCGGGCGGCTTCGTCGGCGTCGACGTCTTCTTCGTGATCTCGGGGTTCCTCATGACCCGGATCATCGACGAGGGCCTCGACGCGCGGACGTTCTCCTATGCTGCCTTCGTCACCGCGCGCGCGACCCGCATAGGGCCGGCGCTGGCCGCGATGCTCTTGGCTTGGCTCTTGTTCGGGGCCTTCGTGCTCCCGCCTTCGGAGCTTCACCAGTTGGCCGACCAGGCCGTCTCCGCCGTCTCGTTCTGGTCGAACAAGTACTTCCTCGACCGCAGCGGCTACGACACCGACGGCGCCGACGGCGCGTGGTTCCTGCACACCTGGTCGTTGTCGATCGAGTGGCAGTTCTACCTGCTCTACCCACTCCTGCTCAAGGGCGTCTCCGGCCTGCGCGCGCGCGGCGACGACGCGCGCGCGGGGCTCGGGCGGCGCGTCGGCCTCGGCGTGGGCCTCGCCCTCGTGGGTCTCTCGCTCGCCCACTCACTCCTTCAATCGAGCGCGCGACCCAGCGCCGCTTTCTTCTTGCTGCCCGCGCGGGCCTGGCAGCTCGCCGCCGGGGGCGTCGTCCACTGGCTCGCGCGAGAGGCGGCGCCGCCACGGCCTCGGAGCCGCGCGCTCGCCAGCTATGGAGGGCTCGCGCTCGTCGTCCTGTCGGCCGGTTGGCTCGGGCTGTCCCACGTCGATCCCGTCGGGCCCGGCTGGCGCTCCGTCCTCCCCGTGCTCGGCGCGATGTCCGTCCTGTGGTCGGCACACGCGACCAACGTCTTCCTCTCGAACCGCGTGGCGCAATCGATCGGTCGATGGTCCTACTCGATCTACCTTTGGCACTGGCCCCTCGTCGTCGCGAGCCAGGTGACCGACCTGTCGCGCCTTCATCCCAATCCGACGCGCGCGCTCATCCTCTTCGGCTCGGTGTTCTTGGGATGGTTGTCGTTCAAGCTCGTCGAGGCCCCGACCCACCGGCGACGCGCCGGCGGCGGTCGCCCCTCACTCGCGTGGCCCGTGGGCGGGCTCGTCGTCGCGGGCGCCGCCGCGCTCGTCGTCTCGGCGACGAACGGGCTCGAGCACCGGATGCCCCGCGCGGCCAACGCGCGCGAGGTCGTCGCGGCGCGCGAGTCGGACTACTTCCCCGACGCGTGCAGCAACTTCGCGAAGCAAGGAAGAGATCTGAGGCGCTGTCCCATCGAGCGGGACGCACGGCGACGCGTCCTCGTCATCGGCGACTCCCACGCCGAGCACCTGTACCCCTGGTTCCACGCCAAGAGCGCGGTCTCCGTCGACTTCTTCACCGAGGCCGAGTGTCCACCCGCGCCGCACTTCGAGCGGATGCAAGCCAGCCTTCATTGCCTCGCCTACACGACCGCCGCCTGGGCCGCGGCCGCCGAGCCTCGCTACGACACCATCGTGCTCTCCGCATTCTGGACCGCCATCGGCGGGAATGGCCTTTCGTACTGTCACGCGGACGCGACGGGGCGTTGCACGATCGTTCACGACGTCGAGGCACGCAGAGCGCTCATCCGACAGGAGCTGCGGACGGTCATTCGCTCACTGCTCGCGGCGGGGAAGACCGTCGTCGTCCTCGACGAAACGCCGGAGGCGCCCATGAACGTTCCCCACCGCGTGGAGCGTGAACGTTTCTGGTTCGGTCACGTCCGGCTCACGATCGATAAGGAAACGCTGCGCGAGAGCGCGTGGTTCGACGAGCTACTCGCCGAGCTCGACGGAACGCCCGGCTTCCACCGCGTGAGCTTCCGGCCGCTGCTCTGCGGAGAGCGCTCGTGTCAGGTGTACGACGAGGCGCGCGCGCGTCTCATCTACGTCGATGAGAGCCACCTCGATCCCGATTGGGTCGTCCGGAACGGCGGCGTCTTCGCGCCCTTCGTGAAGGCGCCGGGGCCTGCCCGTTAAGACTGGTGTTCGTGCTCCCGCGTCACCAGATGCGCGGGGATGCCGACCGCCGACCGACCGGGCGGAACATCGGCGAGCACGACGGCGTTGGCTCCGATCTGCGCGTCGCTGCCGACGACGACCGCGCCCAGGATCTTGGCGCCGGCGCCGACGCTCACGCGCGCGCCGAGCTGGGGCGCGTCGAACGGACGGTCGGAGCGGCGGTTCCCGAGCGTCACGCCCTGCCGGAGGATGCAGTCGTCACCTATGCTCGCGGAGCCGTGGACGACGACGCCGCTCTGGTGCTCGATGACGACGCGGCGGCCGAGCCGCGCCGTGTAGGGCAGCTCGATGCCGTAGAAATTTCGGACGCCGCGGTAGAGCGCCTTGTAGACGACGCTCAACGGAGCGCGGAGCACGCGCGGCGAGATTCCCATGCGCCAGGTCCCGAAACGGTGAAGCGCGACCGCCTGGAACCCGGGGCGCGTCCAATCGCGATCGTGGGCCCGCCAATCCTCCAGAACTTGGCCCCAAAGACCCGGCGTGTTGCGGATGTTCACGAACGTAAACGTATAGCCCACCCACTCCCTGGCCCTCGGCTTTTCTGCCTCGATCTGCTCGATCTGGCTCCCGCGCGTGGCCAAGTTGGGACATTCGTCACAAACGACCGCGCGCCGCGCCCCATGATTCGCGATCTAGACGGGACCCGGCCAGCCCGCCAAGATGTCACCTTGTCGAGCGAGCCAGATTCCCCTACCGCGCAACGTCATGTCCGCTAGCCTCGTCGCGTTCACGGCACCCACCGGCGCAGGCTGGGTTGGGAGCTGGTCGCCGGGCATCGGGGATCCGAACGTCATCGGGTGGTTGACGGTCGTCGGTTACCTCACGGCGTCGCTGCTGTGCTGGCGACGCTTCCGAGAGCTCCGCGAACCGGCCAGCGCGCGCGGGCCCGCGCGAACGTCGCTCGCGTGGGTCACGCTCGCCTTCCTGCCCCTCCCCTTCGTCGGCGCGAGCGCGCGGCGACGACTGATCGAGCTGCCCGTGCGCGACCGCCTTCGATCCTTGTGGCTCACCCTCGCCGTCGTCTTGCTCCTGCTGGGCGTCAACAAGCAACTCGACCTTCAGACCGCGCTGACCGAGCTGGGGCGAATCATGGCGCGGACGTTCGGGTGGTACGGAAATCGCCGGCCTGTTCAGGTCGCCTTCATCTTCTTGGTCGCGCTCGTCGGCCTGACGACCTTTCGCGCCCTGCTGGTCTTGGCGCGCGGCGCGCTCCGGAACCTACGGACCGTGCTCGCGGGGACGCTCTTCGTGATCTGCTTCGTGACGATTCGCGCCGCCTCGTTTCATCACGTCGATCGCCTCCTCGGCAGAGACATCGGCGGCTTCAAGATGAACTGGGTCCTCGAGCTCGGCGGAATCCTGTTCATCATCATTGGAGCGGCTCGCGCGGGCCATCCAGCGCCCGACGAAGGCGCTTGAGGAAGACGTTCGCGAACAGCGACGCCGCGAACGGCAGATCGTCGACGAGGTAGCGCCGCGCGAGGCGCCGAGGCTCCTGCGCGAGCCTCCACACCCATTCGAGCCCCGCCCGCTGCATCCAGACGGGCGCCCGTGAGACGACGCCGGCGATGAAGCTGAAGCTCACGCCGACGCCCACCATCCAGCTGCGCGGCAGCGTCGGTCGAAGCGCGCGAATGACGTGCTCCTGCTTGGGCGAGCCCATCCCGACGAACAAGAAGTCCGGTTGGGTACGCGCAACCTCCTCGCGCAGCGAGGCCACCTGCTCGGGCGACGGCGGGCTGCTCACGATCGGGCTCGACGTGCCCGCGATCGAAAGGGCCGGCCAGCGCGCGCGCAGAACGGCGATGGCCTTGTCGTTGATCGACGGCTCGCCGCCCAGGAAGTAGATCGAGCGTCCCTCGCGCGCCGCGCGCTCGGCGATGAGCCACGCGAGCGAAGAGCCCGCGATCCGCTCGGGCAGGTGATCGCCCTGCACGCGCGCCGCCCACACGAGCGGCATCCCGTCGGCGACGACGACGTCGGCCTCGGCGTAGAGCGCGCGGGCCTCGGGATCGCGGACGTGACGGCGAAGAAAATCTAGGTTCGCCGTGACGAGCCAGCCGCCCTCGGCGCGCGCGACGCCTTCGAACATGTGGTCGAGCAGGCCCGACGAATCGACGCACGCGATGGGCATCCCCATGAGATCACAGACGGGAAGCGGGCGGGACGGCATCTCAGCGGCTCCCATACGGCATGATGTCCTCGGTCGTCAGCATGAGCTGCAGGTAGGCGAGCAGCTGGCGCTCGCGAAAGCCGAACGTCGGCGATGACACCGCCGGTCCTCGCTCGCTCCAGCGGCCGCCGAGCTCCAGCGTGGCGTTCTTTGAGAGTCGACGACGCACGGGCACGTTCACCGTGAAGGTCGTCTCGTCGGGATCTCCTGCGAGGGGCGTCCTGCGCAGGCCGAGGAAGAGCTGCCCGTCGACGCCGATGATCCAGCTGGGGACGATGGTGAACAGCACCTGCCCGCCGACCTGAGCGCGCGGCCCGGAAACGCGGAGGACGGGATCCACATACTGTTCGACCGTCGAGTTGATCCCCATGGACAAGACGTAGCCCTCGGACCGTATCAGGTGCCGGGTCACGGCGAGGCTTCCCGTGGGCAGGAGCGCCGGGCCGCCGGCGAGCACCAACATCGAGCCGTGATCGCGCGCGTACGAGAGGCCGACCGTGAGGCGAAAGTCGTCGCCGGCCGGTTGACGTCTCATCCATATGAGGCGGGGCGAGATGAGCAGGAGGTCGGCGCCCGTCGTGTAGTCCGCGTCGGACACCGACACGATCCCAGACACGTCGTCGATCGGCGTCAGCAGATGCCGGGCGCCCACCGCGCCCCCCACGGTCGTTTCGCCCGCGGTCCCCAAGGCAAAAGGCTGCATGGGATCGGGCGGCGGGATGTTCCCGTACGGCCTGTAGGTCGAGAGGCCCGCGCTCAGCAAGAGGCGCCAGCGGAACGTCAGATCCTCCGAGAACACCAGGCTCCCCGACGCGGTGAAGATCTTGTCGACCCGCGGCACATACGCCTGGCCCGGGCCGATGAGCTGGGGCAAGGAGTAGTAGTCCGGCTGTCCGACGGCCGCCGCTCCGATCGCGACGACGTTGGTCGTCGCCGTGGGCCGGCCCACGAGGGACAACGCCGCCCGGTGCAGGATCAGCGGACGCGCCTCAAGGTTTCCGTTGACGGCCGGAAACTGCCAGACGAACTGCGGCAGGTACGCGAGGCGAAGCTCCGCGCGCGGGTCGCGGAGCCTCAGCTCGACCTGGGGGATGACGAGCGTCGAGGCGTACGCCTGCGACGCCTGGCCGGCGGTGACGGGTGATTCGCCGGCGCGCGTTTCGACGATCAGTTTGCCGTTCACGGCGGCCGGATCGGCGAGCAGCAGCAGCAGCAGAGGGAAGGGCACGCCGCCGCAAGACTATCTCACTCCGCGGAAGTTGCTCGCTCCTGCGTGTGGTCTTGGCGAGACTTGACTCCCTTGAACGGTGGGCCGAAGGTCAGACGGAATGTGGTTGGAAATCGCTCTGTTGACAGCTGCCGTCGTGCTGCTGATTCCCAGCGGCGTCCTGTTCGTCGAGTGCTTGGCGGCGGCCCGCGCGCCGCTGGCAGCCTTCGTCCCACCGGCGGCGGCGCGCCGGCCCCGAATCGCCGTCTTGATCCCCGCGCACGACGAGGCGGGGCAGATCGGCGCCACCGTGGAAGCGCTCGTGAGCGAGCTCGGCGCGGGCGATCGCGTCGTCGTCATCGCCGACAACTGCACCGACGCAACGGCCGCCGTCGTGAAGGGCCTCGCGTCCACGCCGCGGGCGTGCGCCGTCAGCGTCGTCGAACGCAAGGATCCGCAGAACATCGGCAAGGGCTTTGCGATCTCGTTCGGCGTCGAGACGCTCGACGCGGACCCGCCGGAGATCGTCGTGCTCGTCGACGCCGACTGCCGCGTCAGTCAGGGCGCGATCGCCGCGCTCGCCGACGAGGCGTCGCGCACGGGGCGTCCCGTGCAGGGCGAGTACGTGTTCTCCGTCCCGCCGCAAGCGGGCCCGCTCGCGAGCGTGAGCGCGCTCGCCGCGCTCGTGCGCAACCGCGTGCGGCCGCGGGGCCTCAAGGCGCTCGGGCTTCCCTGTTTGCTCACGGGCAGCGGCATGGCCTTCCCGTGGCGCGTCCTGCGCGAGGCGCCCGCCACGCACGGGAACCTCGTCGAGGACATGGTCCTCGGCCTCGAGCTGTCGCTGCGCGGATGCGCGCCGCTGCTGTGCGCGCAGGCGCAGATCTCGAGCGAGCTGCCCGTCGGCCAGCAGGCGGCGCTCCGCCAGCGTCGACGGTGGGAGCACGGTCAGCTTCACACGCTCAAGACGTTCGCCCCGCGCCTCCTCGCGGCGGGGCTCGCCCGTCGCAACGCCGGCCTCGTCGGGCTCGCCGCCGATCTGTCGGTGCCGCCGCTCGCGCTGCTCGTCGTCTTGCAGCTGGCGTGGCTCGCGACGACGTCGATCCTCTGGGCGACGGGGTTCGCGGGCGCGGGCCCGCTGACGCTCGCGATTGCCGGCGTGGGCGCGACCGGCGTCGCCGTGGGGGTCGCGTGGTGGCGCTTCGCGCGCGCGATCGTCCCGGCGCGCACCTTCCTCGCGATCCCGTTCTACGTCCTTTGGAAGCTGCCTCTGTACGCGCTCATGTTGGTCAAAGGTCGCCACAAGACCTGGGAGCGCACGGCGCGGCCTGGCGAGCCCGGGGAGGCCAACCCCGATCCGCGCCCGTCGCCGGGCGAAGGCCTCTGATACGATACCGGCGTTGAAATGACGCCCCCTCGAGGAGAGCTCGGTCAGCCTTGAGAGTCGCTTACCTGGTGAATCAATACCCGGCGGTGAGCCACAGCTTCATCCGACGAGAGGTGGCGGCGCTCGAGGCCCAGGGGATCCACGTCGAGCGGTTTTCGATTCGTCCCCCGCCCGCCAAGCTCGTCGACCCGGATGATCAAGCGGAGCAGGCCCGTACGCATTTCCTGCTCGGCCGCGGCGTGGCGGGGCTCGCCGTCGCCACGTTGCTCGTCGCGCTCGCAGCGCCCGGCGCATGGCTCGGGACGCTGCGCGCAGCGATACGCCTCGGGCGCCGATCCGAGCGCGGCGTCCTGCGCCACTTCATCTATGTCGCCGAGGCCTGTCTCTTGCTGCGCTGGATACGAGCCGTCGGCGGCGTGAGCCATCTGCACGCGCACTTCGGCACGAACTCGGCCGCCGTCGCGTTGTTCACGCGACTGCTGGGAGGCCCGCCCTACAGCTTCACGGCGCACGGACCCGAAGAGTTCGATCACCCCGAAGAGCTGTCCCTCCCCGAGAAGATCGATCGGGCGGCCGCCGTCGTCGCCGTGAGCAGCTTCGGCCGCAGCCAGCTGTCTCGGTGGGTGCCGCCCGCGCAGTGGTCGAAGATCCACGTCGTCCACTGCGGCGTCGATGGCAGCTTCCTCGCGAAGGGGCCGCAGCCCGTCGTCGACAACCGCCGGTTCGTTTGCGTCGGGAGGTTGGCGCCACAAAAAGGTCAGCTGCTCATTCTCGAAGCGCTCGCCGGGCTGCGCGCCGAGGGCGTCGAGGTCGAGGTTGTCCTCGCGGGCGACGGCGAGCTTCGTGACGTGATCGAACGCCGCATCGCCGAGCTCGGCCTGGCGAGCTCCGTGCGCATCACGGGGTGGATCAGCAACGAGACCGTTCGCGCCGAGCTCATCGCGGCGCGGGCGCTGCTGCTGCCCAGCTTCGCGGAAGGGTTGCCCGTCGTGCTCATGGAGGCGCTCGCGCTCGGGCGCCCCGCGATCACGACGTTCGTCGCGGGCATCCCCGAGCTCGTCGAGAACGGCGTCAACGGGTGGCTCGTGCCGGCCGGCTCGACGACGGATCTCATGCGGGCGATCAAGGCCGCGCTGGCGACGCCGCCCGCGGAGCTCGAGCGCATGGGCCGCGCGGGCGCCATCGCCGTCGCCGCGCATCACGACGCCGCGGTCGAAGCCGCGCGCCTCGCGGAGCTGTTTCAGAAGTGACGGGCGCGCCTTCGCCTTCGAACGTCGACGTCGGCATCGGCGTCGTCGCCATCGGGCGCAACGAAGGCCAGCGCCTCCGCCGCTGCCTCGAATCTCTCAAAGGGCGCGCCGCCCGCATCGTCTACGTCGACTCGGGCTCGACGGACGACAGCGTGGCCTTCGCGAAGAGCATCGGCGCCGACGTCGTCGAGCTCGATCGGGCGCTGCCGTTCACGGCGGCGCGCGCGCGCAACCTCGGCATCGCGCACCTGCGCGCGCACGCGCCGCAGATCGAGCTCGTGCAGCTCGTCGACGGCGACTGCGAGATCGTCGCCGGGTGGCTCGAGACGGCCGAGCGCACGCTGCGCGCCGATCCCAAGCTCGCCGTCGTCTGCGGCCGCCGCCGCGAGCGACACCCCGAAGCGTCGATCTACAACCAGCTGTGCGACATCGAGTGGAACACGCCCCTCGGCCCGGCGGACGCGTGCGGGGGCGACGCCCTCATGCGGCTCGAGGCGCTCGGCGAGGTCGGCGGCTACGACGACAATCTGATCGCGGGCGAGGAGCCTGACCTCTGCCTGCGCATGCGGCAGCGCGGCTGGAAGATCCTGCGCATCGACGCCGAAATGACCCTGCACGACGCCAACATGACGCAGCTCCGACAGTGGTGGCGCCGCAACGTGCGCGCGGGCTGGGCGTTCGCCGAGGGCTCGGCGCGCCACGGTCGCGAGCCGGAGAAACACTGGGTGCGCGAGACGCGGAGCAACTGGTTCTGGGGCGTCGGCGTGCCGGTCGCCGCGCTCACGATGGCGGTGCCGACGATGGGCCTCAGCCTCGGGCTCGGCGGCGGCTACGTCGTCCTCGGCACGCGCGTCAAGGCGGCCATGCGGCGCCGCGGCCTCACCGATGGCGAAGCGTCCCTCTACGCGCGCTATTGCGTGCTGAGCAAGCTGCCCCAAGGGCTCGGGCAGGTGCGCTACTGGATGAATCGGCTCGCGGGTCGTCGCGCGCGGCTCATCGAGTACAAGGGCTCGGGTCCGTGAGCGTCGTCGATCACGCGTCCGGCGACGGCTCGCTCGACCAGCTGCGCGCGGCGCTCGGCCGCCCCGCGCACGCGTCGGCCGGACTTTGCGCGGTTGAACCTCGAACAACTGATGCGCGCCGCGCCCGAAGCAGCGCAGAATCTCCTCGTTGCCCCTCCGACGTCGGAACCTGTGCCTGCCGCCGAACGTTCAACAAGTGAGACGCTCGCCATGAATGAAGACCGGCCCCCGCCCTCCGACACGCCTTCGACCTGGGACCTCGTCGCCGAGGACTTCGCGACGCACGAGCGCGACCTGACGTCGCCCGGCTTTTGGGCCGTGGCGACCCACCGCATCGGCGCGCGCGCCCTCGATGAAGCCCGCCCGCGCGCCGAGCGCGCCGTCCTCGATCTCGCCTACCGCGCGATGTTCACGGGCATCGACTGGGTGTGGGGCATCCACCTGCCGAGGACGGTCGCGCTCGGACGTCGCGTCCGCCTGTGGCACAACGGCTGTATGGTCCTCGCGGCCAAATCCATCGGCGACGACGTGAACCTCCGACACGACACGACGTTCGGGCCCCTGCGCTCCGAGCGACGAATCTCGCCCGAGGCGGCCACGCCCGCCGACGCGGAGGCGCCGATCATCGAGGACGGCGCCGACATCGGCTCCGGGGTTTGTGTCCTCGGGGGCGTGCGCGTCGGTCGCCACGCGGTCGTGGGCGCGAACTCGGTCGTGCTCAAGAACGTCCCCGCCAACGCCATGGTCCTGGGCGTGCCCGCTCGCATCGTTCCCTCGTAACGCGCGCATGTCCGCCTCGTCTCCCGTTCGCCCCAGCCCGACGCCCGATCCTCGGGCCTTCGATCGCGTCCCCGGCAAGGCGCTCTCGCGCGGCGATCGAAATCAGAACCCCCCCGGCATCAGCTTCCCCGCGCTGATCGCCGAGGACTTCGCGACGCACGGGCGAAAGCTGATGTCTCCCGGTTTCTGGTCGCTCGCCATCTTTCGCTTCGGCAACTGGCGCATGTCAGTCAAGCCGCGGGCCCTGCGTCCGCCCCTGACGCTCACCTATCGCGTCGCGCACCAGGCTGTCATGGCGTTGTGGGCGATCGATCTGCCCTACAACGCCCGCGTCGGGCGTCGCCTGCACATCCAGCGCCACGGGGGCTTCTTTCTCGGCGCTTGGTCGGTCGGCGACGACGTCACGATTCGCGGGTGCGCGACGATCGGCCTCATTCGCAAGGGCACCGATCGCTCGCCCATCATCGGCTCGAACGTCGAGATCGGACCGGGCGCGTGCATCGTGGGCGACATCTCGGTCGGCGACGGCGCTTTCATCGGACCCAACACCGTCGTCACGCAGAACGTGCCCGCAGGCGCGACCGTCCTCGGCAATCCGAGCCGCATCGTCGACCTCGCCAAGGTGACGGCAGAGACGCTGCCCGCCAAACCCCAACCCTGACTAGCGCGCGAGCGCGAGGACGAGCCCCGTCGTCACGATCCAGCAGCCCAGGGTCCCGATGAGCGGCTTGTCCCGCAGGAAAACCTCCTCGGGGCTGCCGCCCGCGTTGCGCGTGTGGGCCAGGAAGAGATAGCGGAACAGTCCGAAGATGACGAAGGGGATCGTCAACATCATGAGGTTGCTGCCCTGCTTCGGAGACGTGAATGTGTACAGCGAGTAGGCCATGACCGTCGACGACGCGACGATGCTGATGAGGCTGTCGAGCAGCGCCGGCGTGTAGTGCGCCAGGATCTTTCGGTGGCTCGCGGCGTTCGTATCGAGGAGCACGACTTCGCTGCGCCGCTTGCACAGGCCGAGGAACAGGGCGCCGAGCAGCGTGACCGTGTAGAGCCACGGCGAGATCGTCACGCCGATGACGATGGCGCCCGAAACCGCGCGCATGACGAAGCCGAGCGCCAAGATGAAGACGTCGAGCAGGACGACTTCCTTGAGCGCGAGGATGTAGGCAATCTGCATCACGAGGTACGCGAGCAGGACGCCCGCGAACGGGGGGCTGAGGCGGTAGGCGAAAAAAAGGCAGGTCGGCATCAACAGCGACGCGACGATGACCGCCACGCGCGCCGGCAAGGCGCCCGAGGCGATGGGACGATTCTTCTTCGTGGGATGCAGCCGATCTTGCTCGACGTCTCGAACGTCGTTCAGCAGGTAGACCGCGCTCGACAAGAGCGAGAACAACGCGAACGCGACGGCCGAGCGCTCCAAGAACGCCCACATCGTCGGTGAGAATGGCTTCCACCGCTCGTTGAGCGTGAAGACGAACCCCGCGAAGACGAGGAGGTTCTTGATCCACTGTTTGGGTCGTAGACCGCGCACGAGAGCGATCGCCCGACGCTGAATGCCCATGGGAGTCGGGCACGCTACCATGACACCGCGGAACGGCAGAGCCTCTGGCGACGAGGGGCGCTTCCGCGCTAAATTCGCCGGGCCATGACGAATGAACCGGTCGCCCTCGTGCTCGGCGCCCGGGGCACGCTGGGCCAATCCCTCGCCGAAGAGCTGCCGCGCGCGGGGTGGACCGTCGCCGCCGCCGTGACGCGCGCCGAGTGCGACCTTCGCGACGCCGACGCCGTGCGCGCGCTCGTCGCCCGCACGCGCCCCGACGTCATCTTCAACGCGACCGCGTACACCGACGTCGACAAGGCCGAGACGGAGCCAGACGTTGCCTACGCCGTCAACGCGCTCGCCGTGCAGGCGCTCGCGCGCGCCGCCGACGACGCGGGCGCGGCGCTGCTGCACTACTCGACGGACTTCGTGTTCGACGGCGAGCTCGAGCGGCCGTACGACGAGTTCGACCCGCCGTCGCCGCAGGGCCTGTACGCGCGCTCGAAGCGCGCCGGCGAGGAGCTCGCGGCGGCGACGACGAAGCGCCTTTACCTCGTGCGCGTCGGCTGCCTCTACGGGCGTGGCGGCCGCAACTTCCCGTCGACGATCGTGCGCCGCCTGCGCGCGGGCGAGACCGTCCGCGCCGACAAGGATCGCATGGGCTCGCCGACGTGGGTCCGCGAGGTCTCGCGCGTCTCGGCGGCGCTCGCGCGCACCGAGTTGTTCGGCACCTACCACTGCACGTCGCAAGGCGAGACGAGCTGGGCCGCTTACGCGCAGTTCGCCGCCGAGGCGCTGGGCCTCCCCGCGTCACGCGTCGAGGGCCTGCCGACCTCGGCGCTGCCCATGAAGGCGCCGCGCCCGCGGCGCGCCATCCTCGACAACCGCATGCTGCGCCTGCGCGGGCTCGACGGCATGTCGACGTGGCAGGACGCCTTGCGCGGGTTCATCGCCTCGGACGCGGAAGCGCCGAGCCCATTGAACTCCCCCGCTCGATGAACGAAACTCGCCGACCGTGAACTTGCTCATCACTGGCGGCGCGGGCTTCATCGGTTCGTGCTACGCGCGCCTCGTCCGCAAGAAGCGGCCCACCGACAAGCTCGTCAACGTCGACGCGCTGACCTACGCGGGCAACCTCGAGAACCTGCGTGACCTCGAGGGCGACGCGGGCCACGTCTTCGTCAAGGCCGACATCCGCGACGGCGCGAAGATGCTCGAGACGATGCGCGAGCACAAGATCGACGCCGTCATCAACTTCGCGGCCGAGAGCCACGTCGACCGCAGCATCATTTCGGCCGAGCCGTTCCTCGAGACGAACGTCGTCGGGACCTTGCGAATGCTCGAGGCCGCGCGCGCCGCGGGCGTGGGTCGCTTCGTCCAGGTCTCGACCGACGAGGTCTACGGCAGCCTGGGTCCCACGGGCGCGTTTCACGAGACGACGCCGCTGTCGCCGCGCAGCCCGTACTCGGCGAGCAAGGCCTCGGCCGACACCTTCGTGATGGCGTTCCACCACACGCACGGCATGAACGCCGTCATCACGCGCTGCTCGAACAACTACGGCTCCTACCAGTTCCCCGAGAAGCTCATCCCTCTGATGATCCTCAACGCGTTCGAGGGCAAGACCCTGCCCGTCTACGGCGACGGGATGTACGTGCGCGATTGGATCCACGTCGAGGATCACTGCGAGGCGATCGACCTCGTGCTTCAGGGCGGCGTCGCGGGCGAGGTCTACAACATCGGCGCCGAGAACGAGCGCCCCAACCTCGACGTCGTGCGCGCGATCCTCAAGCACACGGGCCGCGACGAGTCGCTCGTGCGCCACGTCCCCGATCGCCCCGGGCACGATCGCCGGTACGCCATGGACTCGAAGAAGCTCCGCGAGGCGCTCGGCTGGAAGCCGCGCCACACGTTCGAGCAGGGGCTCGCCGACACGGTCGCCTGGTACCGCGAGAACGCTGAATGGTCGAGCCGCATCCGCAGCGGCGCCTACCGCGACTACTACGATCAGCAGTACGGCGCGCGCCTGGCCGCCAAGCCGGCCTGACCCGCGCCGTCGGCGAGCCGGCGCCCTGACCCGCGGCGGCTAAGGCTCGGGCTCGGCTAAGGCAAGATCCCGCGCGCGCGCGCCACCGCCAGGATCTCGGGCGCACGGCGCGCGAGCTCTTCGTTGTCCTTGACGGGCAGGAAGCGCGACGCGGCGCCGTCGCGCGCGACGTGCAGATAGGCCGTCGGGCGGTAGCTCGTGACCTCGTTGACGAGGCGTTCGAACTGCACGACGTCGTGGCCGCCGGCCTTCTTCTTCACGGTGAAGTAGGTCCACGGCACGTCGAGGGCCAGCAGCGCCGCCGCGTCGAAGTGAAACACGTTCGTGTTGAACACGCGCACGGTCTGCGGATCGAACGTCGGCGGGATGCGAAACTCCTCGAGCACACAGAGCGTGCCGTCGACCCACGCGGGAATGCCGCCGCGATCGGAGGCGAGCTTGTCGACGACCTCGCACGTCACGGGCTTGCCGTGCGCCAGGTGAAAGCCGATGACGGCCGGATCGAGCGTGCCGCCCATGTTGTCGATGTTCGAAACCATGACGACCTGCCCGCCGCGGCCGACGAACGCCGAGAGCAGCCCGCTCTCGACGAGCGCGGGCGGCAGATCGCCATGGCCCGGGGCGTACTCGCTCGGGCGGCCCTTGTCGTCGAGGAACACGTCGCCCGCGGCCGTGAGGCGCACCGACAGGTGCTGCGTGAATGTCGCGATGGTCTCGCCGTCGAGCGCGTCGCCCAGCGCCGCCCGGATGCCGGCGTCGGTCGCGTGGCTCGTCATGAGCCACAGCGGCGGCACCTTGCCGTAGCGACGCCCCACAGCCTGCACCTCGGCGCGGCGCAGGTCGAGGAAGCTCTTGCCCGGCACGGCGTCGACGAGGGCCTTGATGACGCCGCCCATGCGCGTCGCCATGCCGCCCGCGAGGACGAGCAGCGCGACCCGCCCCTCGCTGAGCGCCGCGGCGCCGCGCGCGACGAGCTCGGCGTATTCCGTCGAATCCACCGCAGGGAGGCGCCCCAGATCCTCGGGGCCAGGCGCGCTGATCTTGCCTGTCACAAAATTGTCGGAGGCGCTCTCGGCGCCGAGGCGCGCCGCGAGCCGGTCGAGCAGCTCGCCGTCGAATCTGTGCCGCGTGAGCGTCTCGCGAACGTCGGGGGGAAGGTCAGAGAGCTGACGGGCGAGCGGTGTCTTCGTCTGCGTCTGCGTCTTCTCGGGAGTCTTGGAAGTCATGATCGAGCCTCGCTTTAACACGCCAAACACGCCGCTTTCGTGCGCCCTGACGTGGCGGCCGATGATATCGTCGCGCTCGTGAGCGAGCCACAACGCATGAAGGGAATCATCCTCGCCGGGGGCGCCGGGACGCGACTCGATCCGCTGACGCGCGTGATCTCGAAGCAGCTCCTGCCCGTCTACGACAAGCCGATGATCTACTACCCGCTGTCGGTGCTCATGCTCGCGGGGATCCGGGACATCCTCGTGATCTCGACGCCGCAGGATCTGCCCCTGTTCGAGCGCCTGCTCGGCAAGGGCGACGACTTCGGCGTGACCTTCAGCTACGCCGTCCAGGCCGCGCCCAACGGGCTCGCCGAGGCGTTCATCATCGGGCGCGAGTTCGTCGGCTCCGATCCCGTCTGCCTCATCCTGGGCGACAACATCTTCTACGGCGCCGGCCTCGGCCGTCAGCTGCGCCAGGCGCGCACGAAGCTCAACGGCGCGACGCTGTTCGGCTACCAGGTCGAAGATCCCGAGCGCTACGGCGTCGCCGAGCTCGGCCCCAAGGGTGAGCTCCTCGGCATCGAGGAGAAGCCCAAGCGCCCCAAGAGCAAGCTCGCCATCACGGGGCTCTACTTCTTCGACAACAAGGTCGTCGACATCGCGGCGGGCCTCAAGCCGTCGCCGCGCGGCGAGCTCGAGATCACCGACGTCAACAACGTCTACGTGCGCGAGGGCCGCGCCAAGCTCGAGATCCTCGGACGCGGTCAGGCGTGGCTCGACACGGGCACGCAGGACAGCTTGCTCGACGCCGCGCACTTCGTCGCGACGTTGCAACGTCGGCAGGGCACCCCCATCTCGTGCCTCGAGGAGATCGCCTACCGCATGGGCTACATCGACGCCGCCAAGCTGCGCGCCGCCGCCGACAAGTGCGGCAAGAGCCAGTACGGTCAGTATCTGCGCCGGGCCCTCGAAGAACCGATCGATCCCGTCGATCTCGCCTAGGCCCGCCGTGCAGCCATGCAGCCCTTGCAGCTCATGCAGCCCTTGCCGCCCATGCCGCCCATGCCGCCCATGAAGGTGCAGACGTGAAGGTTCTCGATCTCGAGCTTTCCGGGCTCAAGCTGATCCAGCCCGACGTGTTCGGAGACGAGCGCGGGTTCTTCCTCGAGACCTACAGCCTGGGCCGCTACGCGGCGGTCGGCATCGACATGCCCTTCGTGCAAGACAACCACTCGCGGTCGGTCAAAGGCACCCTGCGCGGCCTCCACTATCAGTCCCAGCCGGGCCAATCCAAGCTCGTGCGCGTCGTCCTCGGGCGCATCTTCGACGTCGCCGTCGACATCCGCCCCCGTTCGCCGACGTTCGGGCGGTGGCTCGGCGTCGAGCTCGACGCCGAGAAACGAGAGCAGCTCTTCGTGCCCGTCGGCTTCGCCCACGGCTTCTGCGTCGTCAGCGACTTCGCCGAGGTCGAGTACAAGGTCAGCTCACCCTACGACGGGAAGACCGAGTGCTCGATCGACTACGCCGATCCCGAGCTCGCCGTCGCGTGGCCCGTGCCAAAACCGCTGCTGTCGGCGCGCGACCAGCAGGCCGAATCGTTCGCGACCTTCCGCGCGCGCGTCACGTCCTGATCGTCGCGCCCAGGGCCTGCGCCGGGCCCTGTCGGGGCGCCGCGTCGTCTGGCTTGTGAGGCGCTGAAATGACTGGGCTTTGGGACTCGCCCCGAACCGTCGATTCCCTGCCTGCCCACCCGCGGCGCCGCGTCTTACTCCCCTGTACGGAGGTGCTGATGTCCGCTGCCCCGCGATTCGCCCCGTTTTCCGCCCGCTTTGGCTGGGCCGCCGTGTTCGCGCTCGCCGCCGGGTGCACCGGCTCGATCGCGGGCCCGCCCGGCGCGTCGTCGACGCCACCGGGCGGCGCCGGCGTCACGGGCGCGGCTGGCGCCAACGCCAACGCGGGAAGCGTCGGCACGACCGCCGGGACCAATGGCGGCGCGGGTACGATCGCGGGCACCGGCGGCACGGGCGTGGCGACGACGTGCTCGGCGGCGACGCCCGACCCGGGAGACGCGCCGCTCCGCCGCCTCACTCAGGAGCAGTACCTCAACACCATCAAGGATCTGTTCGGCAACGTGAACCTCGGCGCGATCTTCCCGCAGT
>JBBQJG010000016.1:0-34563 GCA_038325725.1 Polyangia bacterium
ACGTCGGCACGGCCGCGGGCATCGCCGGCGAAAGGCCGATCTCGTGGAGCGCCTTGGCCGGCTTGGGCCCGCGCGTGATCGTGCGCGCCCGCCCGAGCGCCGCGACGGCGGCCTCGCGCACGCCGATGCGCTCGGCGGCGACGACGACGCGCCGCAGACCCTCGCCCGTCAAAAAGATGAGGTCGTCGAAGCTGTCCGCGGCGAGCGCGCGCACCCAGGCCTCGACGGGCGCCTGGTCGGGCGCGTCGAGGATCGAGACGAGCGGGCAGCGCCACGTGCGCGCGCCCTCGTCCTCGAGCATCCGGGCGAGGCGATCGAGCTCGCGCGACTCGGGCAGGGCGATCGTGCGGCCGGAGAGCGGACCCAATTTTGGCGCGGACGCTGGAGGAGACTCGCTCATGTGCGTTCGATGCTTTTTACGGTAATGTGCCGCTCCCAACAAGGACCCCCATGGCGACGAAATCGACCGAGAAGCCCGAAGGCAAACCCGAAAAGAAGGCCGCGAAGGCGGCCGCCAACACCGAGGTCAAGGCGAAGGCCGACGCAAAGGCCGAGGCCGCGCCCGCGAGCCCGGAAGACCGCGAAAAAGCCGTGGCCGCCGCCAAGACGCGCCTGGACGCCGCCGATCGCAACGATCCATGTCCCTGCGGCTCGGGCAAGAAGTACAAGAAGTGCCACCTGCGCGACGACGAGGCCGCGATGATCGCGCCCGTCGCGCCGCCCGATCCGATCGAGCTCATCATGAACGGCTGGCGCCTGTTCGAGCAGCGCCGCCCCGGCGCCGCCGAGAAAGAGTTCGCCGCCGCGCTCAAGATCGACGCTTCGAACCAGGAGGCGCACGTCGGCATCGGCATGGCGCGCCTGTCGTCGGGCAACGCCGACGGCGCGAAGGAAGAGCTGAGCTCCGTGCTCGCCGCCGGTCAGCCGCTCGCCGACAAGCTCAAGGCCGACAAGGTCAAGGACGCGTTCTCGAAGACCGAGGCGCAGCCTTACATCCGCGCGGCGCACGCGCTCGGCTGCCTGGCCTACGATCAGGACCGCTTCGAAGACGCCGTCAAGGATCTCGAGCGCGTCTACGACATCGACGAGGGCAGCGTGGGCACCGAGGCGCGCCTCATCGCCGCCAAGTCGTTCATGAAGCTCGACCGCGCGGCCGACGCCGCCAAGGTCCTCGGGCCGGCCGCTTCGCCGACGGCCGAGGGCGGCGGGGGCCGCGCGCAGCTCGGCCTCGCCCTCGCGCACGTCACGACGGGCGACGAGAAGAGCGCCCGCGTGGCGCTCGCCGCGGCGCTCGAGGTGAACGCGCACTACGGCAAGACGATCCTCGGCCGCGTGCGCCGCCGCGTCGAGAACATCGCGGGCACGCAGCCCGGCTCGCTCGAAGAGGCGCTCGTCTACTCGCAGACCTACGGCGACGTCTGGACCGACGCCGCCAAGGCGCTGCTCGAGACGGTCCTCGACGAGCGCGCTGCGGCGAAGCCCACGGCCGAAGCGGCCGACGAAGCGGCCGACGAAGCGGCCAGCGAAGCCGCCGACGAAGCGGCCAGCGAAGAAGCCTCGCCGTAAACGCCCGCGGAGCCCTCGGCTCCGCGCGACCACATCCGCGAAGCGCCCGCTCCGCGCGACGACGCCCGCGGAGCGCCCGCTCGCGCGACGACACCCGCGGAGCGCTCGGCTCCGCGGCGCCCTACTTCTTCGGCTTCGCCTTCAGCTCTTCGAGCCAGGCGGTGATCTTCACCACCCGCTTGTCGAAGTCGACCTTCAGCTCGTCGAGCGCCCGAACATCGCCCTCGACGGCGGCCGACAGCGCGACCGGGTACGTCGTCGCGAGCGCGTTGAGCATGACGTCGTAGTCCGTCGTGACGTTCGAGTTGCCGCCCTTGGGATCGATCGTCTCCATCTTCTTGCCCATGGCGACGATGCTCGCGTTCAGGCCGCCGGCGAGCTTCGCGTAGTCGGACTTCGCCGCCTCCTTGTCAGTCGTGCCCTTGAGCTTCTTCTCGAGCGCATCGTACTGCGCGCGCGTCTTCGTGATGAAGGCGAACACCTGCATGTGCAGGGGCAGCTTTGCTCTGTCCGCCTTGACGAGGCGATCGTGCTCCTGGACGGCGAGCTCGTCGGCGACCTTCTTCTCGGCGGCCTCGCGCTTGGCGATGCGCTCGGTGAGCGAGAGTCCGTCCGAGTTCGCCACCATCTTCGGCTTCGCCGCGGCATCGGCGTCGGCGGAAGGAGGCGGCGGCACCGGCTTGACGGCCGGCGGTGGCGGCAACGGCGGCACTTCCTTCTCACACGCACCCAGATACGCGGCACCGACGACCACCCACGCGAGCACGGAGATCCTTCTCGACATGATCACCTCCCGCGTCCCGCGCACGACGAGCTTGTCGGTGGGGGGCGCCGCCGCATATTGACAGGGTCGCGCGCGGGCGCAACCCTGCCGCATGCCTCTGACAGGAGACAGAGCGCGGGCCGTCGCGCAGCGCATGGCGGCGCTCGGAATCCGCGAGGATGATCTCGAAGAGAGCTTCGTGACCTCGGGCGGCAAGGGCGGCCAGAACGTCAACAAGGTCGCGACGTGCGTCGTGCTCGTGCACCGACCCACGGGAACGATGGTGAAGTGTCAGCGCGAGCGCACGCAGGGCCAGAACCGCCTCATCGCGCGCGCATTGCTCGCCGACAAGATCGAGGAGCAGCTCAAGGGCCGCGAGAGCGCGCGCCAGCAAGAGCACGAGAAGGTCCGCCGTCAGAAGCGCCGCCGCTCGCGCCGCTCGAAGCAACGCATGCTCGCCGACAAACGGGCGGCGTCCGCCAAGAAAGGGACCCGCGGGCGCGTCCGCGGCGACGACTGAGCCCTTCAACGAGTAGAAGATGGGCCTAAACTGGTCATTCGCGACCAGATCGCCTGGCCGAAATGGCGGGCATCGCGTCAAAATGGTCATTTTTGACCTCGTCGTCACTGAGATCTTCAAAAACACGCTCGACGGAGGCGGCCCTTCGCCCTAGTCTTGGACCCCTGTCCGAAGAAAGGGGCATTCACCGTGGCTAGAACCTCCGCGCGCACGAAACCGACGACCCTCCGCGACGCTTCCGCGTCGAGCAAGACCACCCCGCTGGCACCCGCCGTCGGCAAGGCGCAGACCGGCGCCGAGGCGCTCATCCGCTGTCTCGAGGCCCACGGCGTCGAGTACATCTTCGGATACTCGGGCGGCGCCGCGATGCCCATCTTCGACGCGCTCGTCGACTCGAAGATCAAGCTCATCCTCGTGCGCCACGAGCAGGGCGCCACGCACATGGCCGACGGCTACGCGCGCGCGACCGGCAGGCCGGGCGTCGTCCTCGTGACCTCGGGCCCCGGCGCGACCAACACCGTGACGGGCCTGCTGACGGCGCTCATGGACTCGGCGCCGATGATCGTGCTGACGGGCCAGACGATCTCGCCGATGCTCGGCAAGGACGCCTTCCAGGAAGCCGACGTGACGGGAATTACCTACCCCGTCGTGAAGCACTCGTACCTCGTCAAGAACGCGAACGACATCCCGCGCATCACGCGCGAGGCGTTCCACCTGGCGACGACAGGCCGCCCCGGCCCCGTGCTCATCGATCTACCGAAGGACATCACGAGCGGTCCGTGCACGGCGTCGACGAAGGACCCGCTCAAGGTCCCGATGGATCTGCCCGGCTACGTCGTGCCGAGCTATCCCGAGATGGACCTCGTCAAGAAGGCGGCCGCCTTGCTCGCGCGCAGCAAGCGGCCCGTGCTGTACGTCGGCCACGGCGCCGTGATCTCGGGCGCGGGCAAGGCGATCATCGAGCTCGCCGAGAAGCTCAACGCGCCCATCGTCAACACGCTGCTCGGCAGGGGCGCGTGCCCCGAGGATCACCCGCTGCACCAGGGCATGCTCGGCATGCACGGCACGGCCTACGCCAACAAGACGGTCACGTACTGCGACCTCATCATGGCGATCGGCGCGCGGTGGGACGATCGCATCACGGGCAAGCTCAGCGAGTTCTGCGTGGGCGCCACGAAGATCCACGTCGACATCGACGTCGCCGAGTTCAACAAGATCGTGCGCCCCGACGTGTCGCTCGCGGGCGACGCGCGCCTCACGATCGAGGCGTTGCTGCCGCTCGTCGGCAAGCTCGACACGAAGGACTGGCTCAAGCAGATCGACGAGTGGCGCGAGCAGTACCCGCTCAAGTACCTCAAGAAGGGTGGCCTGCGCGCGCAGCACGTGCTCGACCGGCTCGACAAGCTGGGCGGACGCGACGCGATCATCACGACAGACGTCGGCCAGCACCAGATGTGGGCGGCGCAGTTCTGCCTCACGACGAAGAACCGTCACTGGATCTCGTCGGGCGGCGCCGGGACCATGGGCTTCGGCCTGCCGTCGGCCATCGGCGCGCAGTTCGCCAAGCCCAAGAGCAAGGTCTGGACGGTGTGCGGCGACGGCGGCTTCCAGATGACGATGCCCGAGCTCGCGACGGCGGCGCTGCACAAGCTGCCCATCAAAATCCTCATCATCAACAACTCGTACTTGGGCATGGTTCGCCAGTGGCAGGAGCTGTTCTTCGACAACCGTCTGTCGGGCGTCGATCTCGAGGGCAACCCCGACTTCGTCAAGCTCGCGGGCGCGTACGGCATCAAGGCGTGGCGCATCAAGCGCCCCTCTGAAGTGGATGGCATCCTCAAGGCGGCTCACGCCTGGACCGACGGCCCGTGCCTCGTCGAGGCCGAGGTCATCAAGGAGGACAACGTGTTCCCCATGATCCCCGCGGGCGCGCCGCTGCGGGACATGATCATCGATCGCCCCAAGCACAAGATGGCCAAGCCGGAAGGATCCACCTAGTCATGTCAGCCGCCCTATCTGTCGCGCCCGCCCCCGCGCCCGCGCCCCTGAACACGATCTCGATCCTCGTCCGCAACAAGCCGGGGGTCCTCGTCCGCATCGCGCTCGTGTTCTCGCGCCGCGGGTACAACATCGAGAGCCTCGTCGTGAGCGCCGACGCCGTCGACGCGGCGTTCTCGCGCATGACGATCACCTGCTCGGGGGATCCCGAGACGCTCGAGCAGATCATCAAGCAGCTCACGAAGCTCATCGACGTCGTGCGCGCCGTCGACCACACGGGCCAGCCCGTCATCGAAACGGAGACGGCGCTCGTCAAGCTCAAGTGCAAGCTGTCCGAGCGCACCGAGCTCCTGCAGATCAGCGAGCAGTACAACGCCAAGGTCGTCGACTACGGCCCCGACTCGCTCGTGCTGCGCCTCTACGGCGTCTCGGCCAAGCTCGACGCCTTCTTCGAGCTCATGCAGCAGTACGACGTCGTCGAGCTCATGCGGTCGGGCAAGGTGCTCATGGCCCGCGGCCTCGAGACGACGTAGGCAGTCTGAACGCGGGCTGAACTAAGATGATCCCGTGGGGCCCCTCACGTGGATCGTCTTCCTCGCGCTCGGTGAGCTGACCGGGCCGCCCACGCGGCGGCTCGTGCCACGCAAGCCGGGCGCCGAGCAGTACGAGTCGCGGCCCGCGGCGGCGGCGGGCTTTCAACCGTTCGGCGATCCGCTGCGCACGCTCGTGCAGAAGGCGGCCGCGTCGGCGGGGCGCAAGCAAGGCACGCGCGTCGTCCCCGACACGCGCCTCGACGAGGCCATGAACGATCTCGCGCGCACGCTGCGCGACGGCGAGAGCCTGCGCAGCGAGGCGGTCGACTTCGTGCTCAGCCACCACGGCATCGTCGAGCCGTACCCCAAGATGGCCTTCGTGCGCGCGCCGCGCGCCGCCGAGAGCGAGGCGCTCGACACGCTCGTTCACAAGCTCCAGCTGCCCGAGGGCACGCTCGCGACGATCGGCGTCGGCCTGGATCGCGACGCGGCGTCGTTCTTCGTGATCGTCGCCGTTCAAGACAAGTCGCTCGACCTCGACGCCATCCCTCGTCAGCTCGCGGCCGGCGGACACACGCGCGTCTCGGGCAAGCTCCTCGGCGCCTTCGCGCTGCCGCACCTCTACGTCACCGACCCGCACGGCGCCGCGCGCACGCTGCCGGCGACGCTCGACGGCGCGCGCTTCGCGGCCGACGTCCGCTGCGATCGCGGCGACGGTCGCTATCAGGTCGAGGTGTTCGGCAGCGACGAGGGCGGTCCACGGGTGCTCGCGAACTTCCCCATCTTTTGTGGCGTCGCCCCGCCCACCGTGTTCGTGGGCGCGACGGGCTACGTGGGAACGTCGATCGACACGAAGGAGGCCGAGGCCCGCCTCTTCGCCCTCGTGAACCAAGACCGACGGGCGGCGGGCCTGGCGCCGCTGACCTCCGATCCAGCGCTCGCCGCCGTCGCGCGCGAGCACAGCCTGGACATGCTCCGTCACGACTTTCTGGGGCATGTGTCGCCAACGACGGGAAATCCCGTCGATCGCGTCAAGAAGGCCCGCCTCACGTTCAAGCGCCTCGCCGAGAACGTGGGCCGCAACGGGTCGGTCGAGGAGCTCGAGCTCGGCCTCATGGCGAGCCCGGGTCACCGCTCGGCGATCCTCGACAAGGACGCGACGCGCGTCGGGATCGGCGTCGTCGTCGACGACTCTCAGCCGAGCAACGTCGTCGTCATCGGAACGCAGCTGTTTCGCTGACGCGACGAGCGGGGGCTGGGCTCAGTTGCAGCCGAGGCGCTGCGGGCTCACGCCGAGATCGTCGATCCACCAGTTCGTCGCCGTCGACAGGCCCTGATACAGGTAGATGCCGGCCTCGAGCACGGTGAACGTCGTCGCCTTCTCGTGCGCAGGACGCGGCGACGTCGCGGGCACGACGAAGGTCCTCGACCAGGTGATCTCGGCGCCGTCGACCCAGACGCGCGGCTCGGCGCCCTCGGCCGCGCCGCCGTTCGCGCTGTCGAAGAGCCACTCGACGCACGCCCAGTTGTCGAGCACGAGCGGCGTGTCCGACGTCTGCACCCACTCGGGCGTGCCCGGCGGCTCGGGCGGGTGGAAGATGCTGACGTAGTTCATCGCGCTCGTCGCGACCTCGTACCAATCGAGGGTCGCGATGTTCGTCCACGTGTTCATCGCGGCCGCCGGACGCGGGTAGCGCGCGTTGAACAAACCGGCGTGCGACATCGGACGCGCCGGCGTCGTGAAGACGAACGCGCGCCCCCACAGCGTCGGGCCGAACGTCGTCGGGAGGTTGAAGCGCATCGTCTTTTTGGGACCACCGTCCTTGCCCTCGGTGTTGCCCTGGAGATCCTTCGCGTGCAGCGCGTACTGACCGTGGTGGAACTTCGTGCCGTCGACGAGCAGCGTCCCGTTGAACTCGTTGCGATAGGGCGTCCACCCCGTCGGCAGATGTCCTTCCTCGAAGTCCCAACAGATCGCGCCGGGCGCCGTGCACCCCGCGGCGGCCGGCGCATCGGGATGCGCTTCCATCGCGGCGACGTCGGACGCACCCGCGTCGTGCGCGTCTGGGCTCGCCGCGTCGACGCTCCCGCTCGCGCCGCCACCGCCGTTGCCGCCCGCCGCGGCACCGCCGTTGCCTCCGGTGCCGGCCACGCTCGTCGCGCCGGCGGCGCCCATGCCCGCGACGCCCGAGCCGGCGGTCCCGCCGCCCGTGCCCCCGGCCATTCCCGTCGTGCCGGCCGTCCCCGTCGTGCCGGCCGTCCCCATCGGGGTGCCGCCACCGCCGCCACACGCGACGAGCCCCGCGCACAGCGAAAGCCGCGCGACACCGAGGAGCTTTCGCGCGCGCGGCGGCATCACTCGTCGCTCAGCCGCACGGCCGAGTACGCGGGGTGGCCCGCGCAGCTCGGGGGGTTGAGCTTGCGCAGCTCGAGACGCACGCGCTTGATCGTCGGAAAGCGTTCGCGCACGTTGTCGACCATACGGCGCGCGAGCGATTCGAGCAGGCGGTGCGGCTCGCCGACACCGATGCCGACGATGACCTCGGCGACCTTGCTGTAGTCCAATGTGTCGGCGAGCTTGTCGCTGCGCTCGGCCGCCGTGACGTCGACGTCGAGCTCGACGTCGACCTCGAACTTCCGCGTCGCGCGCCGCTCGACGGCGGTCGCCCCGTGGCGGCCTTCGAACCCGAGGTCCTTGAGAGCGATCGTCAGCATGGCCTTCATCTCCCGAAGCGCGGCGCGCTCAGCCCGCGCGCGCGGCGCCGGCGCCCTTCTTCGTCGCGGCCTCGTTCTCTTCGGCTTCCTCGCGCTCGGCCTCGAGCTCCTTGCGCAGCTTGCGCTTGATGATCTCGCGCTTGACGGGCCCGACCTGATCGATGAGCAAGCGCCCGTTCAGGTGATCCGTCTCGTGCTGGAGAGCGCGCGCGAAGAGCGCCGCGCCCTCGGCCTCGAACACTTGTCCGTCGAGGCCCATGGCCCGCACGCGCGCCCGCATGCCGCGCTTGACCGGCACGAAGATCCCGGGGAACGACAGGCAGCCCTCGTCGCCCGTTTGGCTCTCCGGCGACAGCTCGAGGATCTCGGGGTTGATGAAGACCTTGGGCGCCGAGCCCTCTTCGCCGCCCGCGACGGGACCGTCGACGATGAAGAGGCGTACGGGCGCTCCCACCTGAATCGCCGCCAAGCCCGCGCCGTCGGCGGCCGCCATCGACTCGGCCATGTCGGCGACGAGCTGACGCACACTGTCGTCGACGACCGTCACCTCGGCTGAGCGTTGGCGGAGCCGGGTGTCAGGGAATCGCAGGATCGTTCGCAGAGCCATCGGAGGGTCTAAGATAGCGAACGGACGCGGGTTTGACAAAGCCGCCGCGCGGCCCGTAACTTCGCCCGCTCCTCACCATCAAAGCCCTGCCCATGAACCTCGTTCGTTACGCCGACGCTGAGCTCCCGACCGCCCACGGCCACCTGCGCGTGCTGGTCTACCGGGACGGCGCCGCGGGGGCGCATGACGCGGCCGAAGAGCACGTCGCGATCGTCGCCGGCGACGTCTCGAACGGGACGAACATCCTGTGCCGCGTGCACTCCGAGTGCTGGACGTCCGAGGTGCTCGGCTCGCTCAAGTGCGACTGCCGCGAGCAGCTCGACGCCGCCGTCGATCGCATCGCCGCCGAAGGCACGGGCGTCGTCGTCTACCTGCGCCAAGAGGGCCGCGGCATCGGCCTGGGCAACAAGGTCCGCGCGTACGCGCTCCAGAACGATGGCGCCGACACCGTCGAGGCGAACCTCGCGCTCGGCTTCGAGGCCGACGAGCGCCGCTACGATCTCGCCGCCGCGATGTTGAGCGATCTCGGCGTGCGCTCGATCCGCCTGCTCACGAACAACCCGACGAAGGTGGCCGGACTGCGCGCGTCGGGCGTCGCGATCACGGAGCGCATCTCGCACTGGATCGGCGAGAACCAATACAACGCCGACTACCTCGCCGTGAAGCGCCGCAAGATGGGCCATCACCCGGACACCCAGGTGAAGCTGCGCGCGCTGCCCTCGGCCCGAAAGGGCTGAAGCGGCGTGGCGAAAAGGCTAGCGGTTCACACGTCGCGGCCCTAGGCTCCGCCGCGGAGTCAGCGCCCTGATGAGCACAACGGAAGAGCAAGTTCGGGCCGCGCTCGGCCAGGTGAAGGACCCGGGGCTCGGCATCGACTTCGTGTCGGCGGGCATGGTGAAGGCGGTCGCGATCGCCGGCGACAAGGTCGCCGTCACGATCGAGCTGACGACGCCCGCGTGCCCGTCCAAGGACGTCATCACGAAGTCCATCAAGGACGCCGTCGGCGCGCTCGCGGGCGTGTCGACCGTCGACGTCACGCTCGACGCGAAGCTCTGGGGCCGCCCCAACCACCCGTCGAACCCGCGCCTCCCGGGCGTCAAGAACATCATCGCCGTCGCGGCCGGCAAGGGCGGCGTCGGCAAGTCGACGGTCAGCACGAACCTCGCGGCCGCGCTCGCGCGCCTGGGCGCGAAGGTCGGCATCCTCGACGCCGACGTCTACGGTCCCTCCGTCCCGCAGATGATGGGCGAGCCGACGAAGGCCGCGGGCGTCGAGACGACGAACAAGATCATTCCCGCGATCCACCACGGCCTGTCGGTGATCTCGGTGGCCTTCTTCGTCGAGCGCGGCGGCGCCGTCATCTGGCGCGGGCCGATGGTGCACAAGCTCCTGCAGCAGTTCATCGAGGACGTCGAGTGGGGCGAGCTCGACTACCTCGTCGTCGATCTGCCCCCGGGCACCGGTGACGCGCAGCTGTCACTGTCGCAGCTGCTGCCGATCACGGGGGCCGTCATGGTGACGACGCCGCAAGAGGTGTCGATCATCGACGTCGAGAAGGCGCTCGCGATGTGGACGCGCGTCGAGGTGCCCGTGCTCGGCCTCGTCGAGAACATGAGCGGCTACGTCTGCGCGAGCTGCGGGCACCACGAGGAGATCTTCCTGCGCGGCGGCGGACGCAAGCTCGCCGAGCGCAGCAACATCACGTTCTTCGGCGAGATCCCGTTGCAGCCGGCCGTGAGCCGCGCCGGCGACGCGGGCATGCCCGTCGTGCTGGCTGATCCCGGGTCGAAGGTCGCCGAGATCTTCTTGGGCATGGCGTCGCAGATCGCTTGTCAGCTGTCCGTGAAGAACACGCCCGTGCCCGGCGCGGGCAAGCGCAGCTCGAAGCTCACGCTCATTCGGTAGCGAGCCGAGAGCTACGGAAAGGCGCCCGTCGCGACCCGGGGAGCTGGTCGCCAGCCGAGGTCAAGGACCGATCGAGGACGCGAAGCTCGGGCGCGCCGCGACGCGCGCGTACCAGGCCCGCACCCGCTCGAGCTTCTTGAGCGGCTCGTCCGGCAGGCGGCGCTCGAGCGCGTAAATCATCGAAGCGTTCGACAGATCGGCGACCGAGAACGCGGGCGTCGCGATGTGCGCCCGCGTCGCGAGGACCGTCTCCATGACGCCGAGCCCGCGGTGGATGCGGCCGAGCGCCGCCGCGGCGACGACGGGCTTCTTCTCGTCGCCGAGCGCGGCGTTCCACCACTCGGCGTACGCGGCGTAGAGCGTGGTCTGCGCGAAGTCGAGCCACTGCGCGACGCGCGCGCGTGCCTGGAGCGTCGCCGGCGTGCCGTCGGGCACCGGGGTGAGCCCCGACGTCGGGTGCGCGTCGGAGATGTACCAGAGGATCGCGTTCGATTCGGGCAGAGAGAAATCACCGTCGATGAGCGCGGGCACCTTGCCGTGCGGGTTGATCGCGAGGAACTCCGGCGTCTTGTTCTCGTCCTTGTCGACGTCGATGGGCACGAACTCGTAGGCGACGCCCGCCTCGGCGAGCGCGGCGCGGATCTTGAGCGTGTTGAAGGACCGCTTGTTCGTCGAGCCGTAGAGCTTCACGGTCAGGGCTTCGTGAGAAAGCGCGCGAGGATCGTTTTGACGCCCGCGCTCGGGAATCGCATCGTGACCTTCAAGTCGGCGCCCGAGCCCTGCCAGCCGCGGATCTCGCCGACGCCGAAGGAGGGGTGCCGCAGCTTCGCGCCGACCTGCAGACCGGGGCCCGAGTCGCCGCCGCCGTCGTCGTCGTAGTGAACCGAGATCTCGCCCGTGGGCTTGGCGGTGAGCTTCGGCTTGGGCGCTTGCCCGTAGCCGGCGGGCGCGCGCAGCTGGAACGTCGGCTCGGGCTCCGGCTTCGACCATTGTCCGCCCCACGGCCCGCGGCCGCGCGTGTCGCCGTAGTACGTCTGCGGCCGCTCCATGACGATCGAGTCGACCTCGTCCATGGGGATCTCGCGCAGGAAGCGGCTCGGGATGCCGGGCAGCTCTTGCCCCGAGAGACGACGGCGACGGACGCGCGACAGAAAAAGACGCGTGCGCGCGCGCGTGACCGCGACGTAGCAGAGGCGGCGCTCCTCTTCTACGGCCGCGTCGTCGTCGACGCTGCGTGCGTGCGGGAAGATGCGCTCCTCGAGCCCCGTGAGGAACACGGCCGGGAACTCGAGTCCTTTCGCCGTGTGCACCGTCATGAGCGACACGGCGCCCTTTTCGGCGTCATAGCCGTCGACATCGGACTGCAGCGCAATGCGCTCGAGGAAGCCGCTCAGCGACGGCTCGTCAGCCTCGCGCTCGTACTCCCGCATCTGCGCGATGAACTCCATCAAGTTTTCGCCACGGCCCTCGGCCTCGAGGGTCGCCTCGGTCGCGAGCGCGTCGCGGTAGCCGCTCTCCTCGAGCACCTTCTCGGCGAGGTCCGCTGGCTGAAGCCCCACGCCGTCGGCGCGCAGCTTTTCCATCATGGCTACAAACGCCGCGACCTTCTTGCGCGGGCCCGAGCCGAGGATCTCACCCGGGTCGTCCGGGTCGTCGCGGTTCTCGTCGTTGGGCTCGCCCGCGGCGAGCGCGAGGGCGTCCCACGCCGAGATCTTCCGTTCATAGATGAGCGCCCCGATGCGTTCCATCGTCGTGGCGCCGATGCCGCGCGCGGGGACGTTGATGATCCGCTGCAGCGCGAGCCCGTCGTCGGGGTTCGCGAGCGCGCGCAGGTAACAAACGAGGTCCTTGATCTCCGTGCGGTCGAAAAATCGCGTGCCGCCGACGACGACGTACGGGATGTCGCGGGCGCGCATCGCGTCCTCGAGCACGCGCGACTGCGCGTTCGTGCGATAAAAAACCGCGACGTCGCGCGGCGACATCCCCTGCCGCAAGCCTTCATCGATGCGCGACGTGACGAAGTCCGCCTCGTCGCGCTCGGTCTCGCCCTCGAACAGGACGATGCGCTGGCCGTCGCCCTCCTCGGTGTACAGCACCTTGGGGCGGCGCTCGGTGTTCTTCTCGATGATGGCGTTGGCGGCCCGCAGGATGTTGCCCGTCGACCGATAGTTGCGCTCGAGCTTGACGACGCCCGCGCCCGGGTGGTCGCGCTCGAAGTCGAGGATGTTGCGGATGTCGGCGCCGCGCCATTTGTAGATCGACTGATCCTCGTCGCCGACGACGGTGATGCTACGCGTGCGGTTCGACAGACAGCGCACCAGCTTGTACTGCACGCTGTTCGTGTCCTGGAACTCGTCGACGAGCACGTGCTGGAAGCGCTCCGCCATCGCGTGCGCGACCTCGGTGTCGCCGAGGCACATCTTGAGCGTGTGCAGCAAGAGGCCGCCGAAGTCGGTGGCGTTCGCCGCGCGCATGCGCTCCTCGAACAGCGTGTACGCCTTGGCGACGACGTCGTCGAAGTAGTCGACGGGCTGGAACGACGCCGCCGTGATGCCTTGGTTCTCGAGCTTGTCGACGGCCGACAGCACCTGGCGCACGGGGAACATGCGCTCGGGCACCTTGAGATCGGTCAGCACGCGCGCCATGAGGCGCTTCTGATCATCCATGTCGTAGATGACGAAGTCCTTGCGGAGGCCAACGGCCGCGCCGTACTGACGCAGCAGCCGCGCCGAGACCGAGTGGAACGTCCCGACGGAGAGGCCCGACAGGCCGATGCCCATGCGCTCGCGCAGCAGATGCGACACGCGCTCGCGCAGCTCGCCCGCCGCCTTGTTGGTGAACGTCACGGCGAGGACGCGCCGCGGATCCGCGCCCGTCGCGACGAGCCGCGCGAGGCGGTACGTGATGACGCGCGTCTTGCCCGACCCCGCGCCCGCGACGACGAGCAGCGGCGCCGGTGGGTGAATGACCGCTTCGAGCTGCGGCCCGTTGAGCTCGCGCTCGAGGGCCTCGCGCGAAAACGGCTCGAGGCGCGGGGAGGCAGGTCTTCGCTCGTCTTCCCGCGGCACGTCGAGCTCCATCCGCGGCTACTTTGTCAGAGCGGCCGGAACGATGCGAGCCACTTGAGCGCCCTTTTGAAGGACGCGCCCGTCGTCAGCGCGCGGCGCCCACGCGGAGCTGGCACACCTCGAGGTAGCGCGCGCCCGGCCAGTGAAGCGGCGTCGGGTAGTCGGGCGGCAGGCCGCCGAGCTCGAGCACCTCGGCGCCGCGCTTGCCGAGCGCGACGCCGGACTCGACGTGCTTGAGCACGCTCGGCCCGCGGTGCGTGTTCGACGAGATCCACAGGTGCCCGCCCGCGTCGGGCAGCACGGCGCACGCGGCGGCGATGAGCTCGGGGTAGTCGCGCTTCTGCGCCCACAGCGCGGCGCGCGCGCCCGACACCGTCGGCGGATCGAGGATGATGACGTCGTGGGTCTTGCGGGCCGCGCGCTCGGCCTCGAGGAAGCGGAACACGTCCGAAACTTCCCAGCGGTGCGCCGCCGCGTCGAGGCCCGACAGCTCGAAGTTCGCGCGCGCCCACGCGAGCGGGCCGGCCGCGAGATCGACGCTCGTGATGACGGACGCGCCCGCGCGCGCCGCCGCGACGGACAGCGCGCCCGTATAAGCGAACGTGTTGAGCACGCGCTTGCCGCGCACGAAGCGCGCGAGACCCGCGCGGTGCTCACGCATGTCGGTGAACAGGCCAACGTTGATGCCGCCGCGCAGGTGAACCTCGTACGGCACGCCGTGCTCGCGAACGACGAGCTTGTCGGGCGGCGCCTCGCCGACGACGTCGTCCTTCGCGCGCTCGGGCGTGTTGCCCGTGCCTTTCAACCGCGCCTTGACGACGGCGCCGCGCAACGGCAGCCCCGCCTCGGGCAGCGCCTGCAGCGCGACCTGCGCGAGCAGCCGCGCGTGGCCGAGCAGCCCGCGCGACAGCGCCGTGACGACGGCGTAGGCGCCGTAGACATCGACGGCGAGCCCCGACAGGCCATCCCCCTCGCCGTTGACGAGGCGATAGGCCGACTCGCCGTCGGCGAGGCCCAGCGTGCGGCGCAGCGCGAGCGCGGGCCCGAGCGCGCCGCGAAAGAATGCGGCGTCGAGCGCGCGCGCACCGTCGCCGTGCGCCCACAGCCGCACGACCTCGTTCTCCGGATCGGCGACGCCGACGGCGAGCGTCTGGCCGCGCGCGTCGATGAGGCGCAGCGGGCGCCCCGGCTCGAGCGCCCCGGCCGCCTCGACGTCCGTGAGGGCCAATTGCGGCGGCGTGGCCGCGAGACGCTGCTCACCGGCGAGGGTCGGCTTCACGGCGAACAGGGACATGGGCGCATCTTATGCGGCCTGGGGCGTCCTTCGCAGGGGTGACTTGTGTCGGCGCGCCATGGCGTTACTTTGGTGGGGTGACGTACGGCGCCCTCACAATAGGCTCGCTGCTGGTCGGCGCCGGGTTGGCCGTCGGCCTGGCGATCGGTCTTTCGAGCGCCACGCACCCGATCGAGACGCCCATCGCGCGTCGGGCCGCGCTGCACGAGCTCGAGAGCCCGACGTCGAGCCGGCCGACGGCGTTCATCAACTCGGTGCCCGAGGCAGCGCCGCCGACGTTCGAAGAGCCTCCGCCGCCCGTGGCCGCCGCGCCTGCCCCCGCCGCGCCGCCGGCGGCGACCCCGCCGCCCGGAGCGCCGCCCGCCGCGCCGCCTGATCCGCCGCCGGCTCCCGTCGCCGACACGACGCCTCCCCCCACGCCACCGCCCGCGCCGCCCGTCGCGCCGAACATGTCAGGCGGCCGCGTCTTCCCGGGCAATTCGATCACGAGCTCGAGCTTCGATCAGGAAGACGTCACCGATCACGAGCTGACGCGCTCGAGCTTCGATGACGAGGATCGCGGGCCCGACGTGCCCATCACGCACTCGAGCTTCGACGACCAGGACGTCATGGATCACCATCCGGCCGGCCCCTGACCCGTTTCTGACAGGCGCACGATCTCGCGGCCATCGCTTGGCGCCCCTCAGCTCCCCCGCGACACCCTGAACAGCACGTAGGCCGCGAACAAGCTGAAAGCGCGCAGCGCCGGGAGGTTGGCGAGTCGCATCCACAATGGACGCGCGCGCGTCGTCTGCCGCGCGAGATGACGACGAATCAACGGATCGTAGTGGTCTCTCCACCCGAAGAGCGTGCCGGTCAGTTGCGGCCGGCCGCCGAGCGCGGTCGGGGCCCGACGGTTCTGTTCTTTGGGACGCAATGATTGGCGAACGACGTATCGACGCACAGGTAGATCCTTCCGGCGGCGCGGATTCCACCCCCTTGCATCGTGTCCCCCGGGGGACGTCTTGAGAGGCTGCGGCTTTCCCTGACAGGGCTCCCGCAGCCGTGCGTCATCAGGCAGCCGACGACGCGGAAGCGCCCGCAGCTCAGACGACGTCGCCGAGCTGCGCGAGCTGGTCGTAGACGGCCTGCATCCAGACCTTGATGCGCTGGCGATCGAGCCGCGTGAACGTGTCGGCGGCGAAGTCCGCGTTGTGCACGGCGGCCCAAAAGCTGCCGTCGGTGCGGTCGATCTTGCGCATGGCCGGCGCCGACAGCTCGGGCACGCGGACGGTCTTCGCGCCCAGCGCGTCGGCCGTCGAGCGCTCGGTCGACCTGTCGAGGAGCGAGAACTCTTTTCCGCGGCCCAGGTTCTCGACGATGACGTAGCGGCCCTTGTCGCCGTAGCGGCCGAGGAGCTTGCCGAGCGTCGTGATGGCGTCGCGCCCGTCGTCCATGACGTGCCAAAACACGACGTCGACGTTCGACTCGCGCGCGAGGTCGAGGATGCCGGCCTCGGCGATCCACGCCGCGATCGCGCGATCGCCCTGCGCCGGCAGATCGACGATGACGCGCCGGTTCTCGTCGAGCGCGAGCGAGATGATCTCGTCGGCGTTCTCGGGCCGCGTCAGATCGATGCCGCGCGTGAACTCCGCGTAGTGGCGCCGCAGCGACCCGTGCGACGCATCGGCGTCGACGGCGGCGAACGGGAGCTGCTTGTCGATCGCCCACTGGACGAGGAGACGCGCGACGACGGACTTGCCGACGCCGCCCTTCTCGCCCCCGACGAAGTGAATCTTGCTCATGCGCGCAGCTTACCCGCGGTCGTGTTTCGTGCGCGTCAGGGTTTCAGAGCTTCGTGATCTGACGCTTGTCGAGCAGCGCCGCGATCTTGGCCACGACCTCGGCCGCCGGCTCGTCGCCGCGCACGAGAAGATCGCACGCGGCCGCGCTGCCCTCGCCCACTTCGATGAGCACGAGCGGCGCGTCCGGGATGAGCGCCTGCACGGCCGTCGCGTCGGCCTGGCCGATGGCGTTCGTCGTCGAGACGACAATAAGGCCGGCGTTCAAGAGCAGGTGGACGACCTCGCCGAAGCGGCGCACGAGCTCGGACTGCGCGGCGTCGACCCACAGATCGTGGTCGACGCCGAGGAGCACGTTCTTGCCATCGAGCATGTACACGGCGCGCCCGCTGTCGAAGAGCGACCGCTCCAAGGCGCGCGCGAGGTCGTGCTTGCCGAGATCGGGCTTGCCCACGAACATCACGAGCGCCGAGCGGTGCCCGTGGCGCTTCGCACGATCGGCGTCCGTGACGCCGCCCGGGACCCAGTTGAAGTCGCGCACGCGCGCCTCGGCGCGCAGATCGCCGAGGTCGTCCTTGACGACGCCCGTGATGATGCCGCCGCCCGCGACGTCATACTCGTCGACGATGACGAAGCGCCCCGTCGCCTCACAGTCGGCCGTGAGGTCGAAGGCGATCGACTGCCGCGTCTCGAGCACGAGGTCGGCGACGTCGTGGCGACCGACGTGATCCTTGGCGAGCGTGCTGCCCGCCTCCGACGCGTCGATGACCTTGTTGATCTTGTGGATGCGCACGGGCAGCGCCGTCGTGCCGAGCTTGAGCTTGTAGTCGCGGTCGCTCACGAACGGCTTCTTGCCGAGCCAAATCATGTTGACGCGCAGCCGCGTGCCGACGGCCGGCGCCTTCGCGACGTGGCTCATGACCTCGCCGCGCGTGATGTAAATCTCCTCGGTGAGCGTGAAGCCCGTCGACCAACCGGCGTCGACCTCCGTGCGCTCGGCGGTGTTGAAACCTTCGATCGACCGCACCGTGCTGACCTTGTTCGACGGTGAGAAGACGACCTTGTCGCCGACCTTCACGCGCCCGGCCTCGATGCGTCCCGCGATGATGCGGCGATCGTCGCCCTGCTTCGTGAACTTGTAGACGGCCTGCACGGGCATGCGCAGCGGCTGGTCGCCCTTCGACGGCGCCTTGGGCAGCCCGTCGAGCATCGCGAGCAGCGTCGGGCCTTGATACCAGGCCGACTTCTTGCCCTTCGTCGCCAGGTTTTCGCCCTCGATCGCCGAGATCGGGATGAACTGGCGCGGGCTCACGGCGCCGATGCTCTCGAGGAACGCGCGGTACTCCTTCTCGATGCCGTCGAAGTGGGCCTGGTCGTAACCGACGAGGTCCATCTTGTTGACGCACACGACGACCTGCCGGATGCCGAGCATCGCCAAGATGTAGCCGTGCCTCCGGCTGTTCTCGCGCACGCCTTCCTTGGCGTCGATGACGAGCACGGCCGCCTCGGCGCGCGCCGCGCCCGAGATCATGTTCTTGAGGAACTCGATGTGCCCGGGCGCGGCGATGATGATGTAGTCGCGCGCCGCGCTCTTGAAGAAACAGCGGGCCGTGTCGATCGTGATGCCCTGGTCCTGCTCGTCCTCCAGCGCGTCGAGCAGGAAGGCGTACTCGAACGGCTTGCCCGTGCGCTCGCACTCCTTGCGAACGGCGTCGAGCTTGCCTTGCGGCAACGCGTCCGTGTCGGCCAGCAATCTTCCGACGACGGTGCTCTTGCCGTGGTCGACGTGGCCGACGATCACGACGTTCATCTGGTCGCGGTCGGCGACGGCTGCGGGTTTGGCGCCCATCACATGTACCCCTTGCGGCGGAGCTCTTCGAGCCCGTGCTTGCCGTCCTGCAAGCGCCCCGAGCGCTCGGCGATGTTGCGCAGCGAACCGCTCTTGAGCTCGTCGATGATGTCGTCGACGTTCTTGGACTTGCTGTTGATGGGCGACTGACACGGCCCACAGCCCAAGCTGCGGTAGCGCTTGCCGTCGCCCTGGTCGTAGTACAGCGACACCGTCGGGATGCTCTCCCGCTTGATGTACTCCCAGATGTTGAGCTCGGTCCAATCGAGCAGCGGGTGCACGCGCACGTGCGTGCCGGGCGCGAAGTCCGTCTTGAACTGGTTCCAGAACTCGGGCGGTTGATCGCCGACGTCCCAGTTGTCGTGCTTGTCGCGCGGCGAGAAGTAGCGCTCCTTCGAGCGGCTGCCTTCTTCGTCCGCGCGGGCTCCGACGATGACGCCCGTGTACGGCTCCTTGTCGGGATCGACCTCGTACTTGCCGGTCGTCAGGTTCATGCGCATGCGCAGGCCCGTGCCGTGCAACGTCGCGCCGAGCGCGTCGGCCTTGAGGCGCCCACAGCACTTCGTGCGGTTGACGGCCTGCTCTTCCTTCGACATCTGCGGGTTCTTCGCCAGCTTGATGGGGAACGTGTCCCCTTCGTCGAGCGCCTGCTTGTTCTGCCCGACGATCATCTGCAGCTTGTAGTCGAACGCGAGCTTGTCGCGGTACGCGATCATCTCCGGCAGCTTGTAGTTCGTGTCGACGTGCACGAGCGGGAACGGCACGTGCCCGAAGAACGCCTTGCGGGCGAGCCACAGCATGACGGTCGAGTCCTTTCCGATCGACCAGAGCATGCAGAGCCGCTCGAAGTGCCGGAAGGCCTCGCGAAGGATGAAAACGCTCTGTTGTTCGAGCTGGTCGAGGTGGTCCATGTGAGATGTCTTACAGAGGGATGTCTATCAGAAGAAGGAACTGTCTACTATACAAGAGAGTCGGCCGAGGCGGGACGATTCTTTAGCACGCCTGTCGCGGGCGAATCATCGGCCTTATTGAGTTGCGGCGAGCAACAGCCGGGCAGTCGAGCTCACGCCGCCTGCGCGACGGCGGCGTCGCGATCGGCGACGCCCAGAAACGCGGCGAGGACGCGCAGCACCGAGGCTTGACGGCGCCGCGCGGGGAGCAGCGGCGTGGGCAGGCCGAGAATCACGAGCCCGCGGCTGAGCCAGCCGCGCAGAAAGCCGAGGCGCGCGCGGGCGAGCGCGGCGGCGACGGTCCGGTCCTCGTCGAGGCCGTCGAGGCAGACGGTCCAAATCACGATCGGCTCGGCGCCAGCGGCGGCGATCAGGTGCGCGCCACGCGCGTCGACCTCGACCAGCAGCGACCGCGCGCGGGCCGGCGCACCGGCGAGGGCGACCTGGCACAGGCGGCGCGCCTCTTCGCGATTGAGCGCCGCGGGTGCGGTGCGGCCCCGCGGGACGCCTTCGACGATGGGGAAGAAATGGCGAGGGGAGGTCATAGAGGTCTCTGTTCGAGGGGAAGGGCGGCGTCTAGTTGCGCGCGAGGAGCGTCCCCGCGGGCGCGGGGACCGGCGCGTCCTTCTGCGCGTGCCACAGCAACTCGAAGCTGCGCGTCGTCGACGTCGCGAGGCACGCGACCTGGCCGGCGCCCACCGTGAAGTTGACGGTGCTGTCGGCGCGCAGCTCGGCGCGCGTGCCCTCGGCCTTGCCATGGCAGTCGGCGTCGGTCCCCGAGACGGCCTTCACCGTGTAAAGCGCGCCGCCTGAAAATGCCGAGTACGCATGGATGGCGACGGGGCCGACGACGACCGTCTTGATCGACGGACCCTGGACGAGCACCTGCCCGCGCGTCGGGGCCGAGCGGTCTTGGGCGTGCGCCGAAGCCGTGAAGGTGAGAGCCGAAACGAGAGCGAACAGCGAGATGGTCTTGGTCATTTGCGTGTCCTCCTGACCCAGAGATGAGCAACAGGAGTGCCAAGACCAAAAACGCGCGCAATCAGAGCCTTGTCCGAACGCGCGCGGGCGATTGGACAATTCGCCCGACGCCGATTGTTCGAGCGTCGGACAAGTTGCTCGAACGACCGCCGTCGGTGCGAAACGTCGAACGGACGACGTCGGTGCGGAAGGTCGATCCGGAGGCGGAGCGACGGTCAGTTCGGCGCGGAGAGCAGCTCGCGCTCGGCGTCGCGCAGCGCCTGCTTCCACTCGGGCTCGCCCGGCACCGCGGCGACGGCGCGGCGGTAGAGCTTCACGGCATCACCGATGCGGCCCTGCTTGCGCAGGTGATCGGCGTAGTCGACGAGCGTCTGGTGACACCCGTCGCCGTCGTGCTCGAGCGCCGCTTGAAACAGCGCCGACGCGCGCGTCGGGTTCCCCGCGTGTCCGTGCTCGATGGCCGCCTGGTGCAGCGCCCAGTGATCCTCGGGCTCGATGTCGAGCGCCTCGTCGTAGGCTTCGGCGGCTTCGGTGTGGCGCTCCATCTCGGCGTAGATGTCGCCGCGGATCGCGGCGATGAAGAACGGATCGCCGCCGCGCTCGGCGGCCTCGGTGATCGCCTCGAGCGCCTCGAGCGTTCGTCCCTCTTCGAGCAAGACCTGCGCGAGCTTCGCGAAGCCGAGTCCATACGTCGGGTCCATGGCGACGACCCGACGAAAGGCCGTCTCGGCCTCGCGCAGGGCGTCGGCCTCAAGGTGCGCGTCGCCGAGCTCGCGCCACCCGTCGACGAGCAGCGGGTTGAGCGCGACGGAGCGCACCGCCGCCTCGACGGCGCCGCGGTCGCGCATCGCGTTCAGGCACTCGGCGAGCACCGCGTGTGCCGCCCCGATGTCGGCGAGCTCGGTCGTCGCGAGGGCCGCGCGCGCCTCGCGGGCCGCCTCGGTCGGACGCCCCGCCTCGAGCGCCTCGCGCGCGGCGCGCAGCCGCCTCAACGCCGCGCGAAGGTCCATCGAGCCCGCGCGCGCGCGCAGCTTCGGCACGTCCGGATCCTCCGGCTCGAGCGCGGTGACGATGCGCAGCGCGAGCTCGCCGACGACCGTCGGCGTCTCGCTCGCGGCGCCCGTGAGCGCTTCGCTGCGCCAGAACGAGACCGTCGCCGCGACGGCCGACCCGAGGACGCGCTTCGCCTCGGCCGCGGCGCCCGCGTCGCCCCGCTCGGACGCGAGCACATAGACGAGCGCCGCCGCGTCGAGCCGCGCGTCATCGTCGCGCGCGCCGATGGGCTCGAGCGCGATCGCGTCACCGAACGCGCGCAGCGCCGCCTCCCAATCTCCCGCGCGCGCCGCGCGCATGCCCACGGCCAGCAGCAGCGCGGGTGTCGGCGGCGTCGACGCCCGCAAGGCCGAGGCGAGCACGCCGTCTATTTCAGGCTCGCGCGCCGCGTGCTCCAGCAGCTCCGCGAGATCGAGCCAGTGGTCCGCGTGCCCTGGATCCCGGCGGCAACGCTCCTCCCCGAGGGCGACGGCGACGGCGCCCTCGACCGAACCGCCCGCGCCCAGCTCGGCGCACACGACGTGAATGAACCGCAAGAACGACGTCCCCATCCTGTCGACGCCGCGATCTCCGACCTCGACGACGGGCCACTCTCCGTCGCTGCTCGCGCCCTCGGCGTCGAGCGCGAACCTGCGCCCCCCGCGCTCCATGACGGGCCACAAGCCCGCGGGCCACTCGGCCCCGACGCCGCCGCGCGTGGGCCGCTGCCGACGCTTCGTGGCCTGCTCGAACGTGAAGAGCCGCACCTCGGGCCCCAGCACGCCGCCGTCGTGGGCGGCGAGAAACGCCGCGAGGCCCGGCGGCGGGGGCACGCCCATGACCGTCTCGAACCGCGCGATGGCCCCCGGATCGGCGGCGGGCGCCAATGAGGCGCCGGGCAAACCGGCCACCTCGCGCTCGATTTCGCCCAGCAGCGTCCGCGCGGGATCCTTCATGCCGCAGGGTTTAGATGGTCAGCCCCCGACAATCAAGTGCCGCCGCCCGCCCCGTCGGTGCGCTCCTGTGCGCGATGTGCGTGTGCACTGCCACTACAGCACACGCACCAACTGTAGGCACGCTAGCGAAACTATGTTCGCCAAAAGATGTTCCTGATCGGCAAATTCGTGAGAAACTTAAGACGCCCGCAATGTCGTTCCTCGTGATCGTCCTCTTCTAAGGAACCAAGACAACCTATGGGAAAGATCCTCCTCTGCGACGACGAAGACACGCTGCTGCGGAGCCTTGGTCGAATCCTGCGCGCCGTGGGGCACGAGGTGGTGGCGACGGATGGTCCCGGGGGTCTCGCCCGATTGCAGCAAGACCGCTTCGACCTCGTACTCACGGACATCCGGATGCCGGGCGTCAGCGGCTTCGAGATCCTCACGAACGCGCGCACGCTCGCGCCCGGCACGCCCGTCATCGCGATGAGCGGCAGCGCCGAGATCCCCGACGCCGTCAAAGCGATGCACGCGGGTGCGCGCGACTTCCTCATCAAGCCGTTCGACGTGCAGACGCTCGAGGACGCTGTCGCCGTCGTGCTCAAGCCCGTCGCGCCGCCCGCGCCGAGCGCCGACCCCCGCACGTGGCGGCAGCAATTCGCGCCGTGGATGCTGGGCGATGATCCGGCGATGATGCCGGTCCTGAGCCTGCTGTCGCAGGTGTCCGACACGCGCTGCACGGTGCTCATCACCGGCGAGTCGGGCACGGGCAAGGAGCTCGCCGCGCGCTCGCTGCACGCGGGCTCGTCGCGAACGGGCAAACCGTTCATCGCCGTGAACTGCGCGGCGATCCCGTCGACGCTCGTCGAGTCCGAGCTGTTCGGTCACATCAAAGGCGCGTTCACGGGCGCGACGTCGAACCGCATGGGTCGCTTCGCGCAGGCCGACGGCGGCACGATCTTCCTCGACGAGATCGGCGAGATGGTGCCCGACGTCCAGGCCAAGCTGCTGCGCCTCATCCAGGATGGCGAGCTGCTGCCCGTCGGCGAGGAGACGCCCACGAAGATCGACGTGCGCATCCTCGCGGCGACGAACCGGAACCTCGAGACCGAGGTCGCGAACGGCCGCTTCCGCGCCGACCTGTACTGGCGCCTCAACGTCATCCCCGTCGAGATGCCGAACCTCGCGCAGCGCCCGACGGACATCGTGCGCCTCGCCGAGCATTTCTTGGCGCGCGCCAACGAGCGCCACCGCCGCCAGGTCGCCGGCATCGACCCGCAGGCGATCGACGCGCTCAAGGCGTATGCGTGGCCCGGCAACATCCGCGAGCTCGAAAACGCGCTCGAGCGGATCGTCATCGTCAAAGGCAGCGGCATCGTCGGCCTGGCTGATCTACCGCCGCAAATCCGCTCGCCGCGCGAGACGACACCCATGAGGCGCGCCATCCCGGAGCTCCCGCAGGACGGAACGGATTTACGCGCCATGCTCGAGGCCGTCGAGGACCGCATGATCGGCGAGGCACTCGAGCGCACGGGCGGTAACAAGAACCGCGCTGCCGAGCTCCTCGGCCTCAACCGCACGACGCTCGTCGAGAAGCTCCGCCGCAAGCGCACCGTCACGCAGTTCTAGCGACGGGGCTCTGTACGGCGGCGGATGGTGGACGGTGCCAACCGTCCTCGGTACTGTGCGTCCACTGTGCACGGCGACCGAGGGTTGAAGGCGTGGGTGTGGGTCGTCGTTTTCGCGACGACGACGAGTTGCGCATCGACTTGGAAGCCGCTCGACGTCAACGCGCTCGAACGCGCCAAGGCGAAGACGCTGCTGCTCGTCTACCGCCGCAGCGATTCGTTCCTCGGACCGAATACAAATCCGCTCGTCGGCGGAATGCTCGGGGTTGTGAGGATGGTGAACGAGGGACAGAAGATCCAGACCGAGAATCACATCGTCGACCCGATCCAAGACCTCGGGAGCGCGATCGCAGTGCCGTTCGCCCGCAAGCAGGGACTCTTCCTCGAGACTTACGCTGAGCTTCCGATCCCGATCCAGACGCAGCCGCATCGCCAGATCGCGCCGCCTCCCTTGCCCGGCCGTCCGTCGCGCGACCTCTACCTCGAGGTTCAGACGGAAGCCTGGAGTGTCACCGCGCCATTGTTCGGCTACGCGGCGGTTCACTACAACGCTTCGGCGAGACTCGTCGAAGAAAAAACCCACAAGGTCCTCGCCGAAGGACACTGCGGCAACACAGACGAAGCGACACAAGAAGCGGCGAAACGATCGTACGACGACGTCCTCGCCAACCACGCGGCTTTCGTAAAGGCCGTGCTGACCCAGACCGCAAGTCACTGCGTCGAGGTGTTCCAGACGAGTCTGCTCCTCGCCCCGGACTTGAAACCGCAGACGGTCTCTTCGCCCGTCTCACCTGCCAGGGACGGGGGATCTCCAGACCAACCGAAGGACGACTAACGTGGCGACGCGGCTTCGGTGACCGGAGACGGGCAGCTCGCCCTGAAGGCGTCGTCGCTACAGCGGTGCATGCAGGCCGTTTCCACGTCGCGACCGGCGTAGGCATTGCCTTGAAGGTTTCCGGTGAGAGAGCTGTAGATGACGCCCACCGCGATCGACAAAGCGCCTAGCCCCCGAATCATTCCTCTCGTCATGTCAAGTCCCCCTTGGTTAGGGGCAGTGCAAAGCTGGCGCCAATGATGGGAGGCGTGGATCCAAGTAGACGTCCCCGGGTGGGTTGCGCCTTCGTAGCGAAACGATCCGCGCTGGTGACA
The DNA here is from genome assembly GCA_038325725.1 of Polyangia bacterium. Lineage (GTDB taxonomy): Bacteria > Myxococcota_A > Polyangia > Fen-1088 > Fen-1088 > DASZFV01. The sequence goes on from JBBQJG010000016.1 coordinate 25,278, forward strand.
GAAACTTTACCTGCCTGTCAGAAGCGGAGCGATAGGGACGGTCCCCAGGCGACGCTCTGTCGCGTCACCAAAGGAGCCACGTTCAGGGTCAGGCCGAGGCGGTGCGAGAGATCCGCGTTGTAGTCGCTCGCGGAGCTCCACGAATCGACGAGCCCAAAGATGCGAAAGCCGATGAGCGAGGCGACGCCGGCGACGATGAGCGTGTTGGGCTGCGTGTGGTTCGTCCGGTTGTCGTCGTAGTGGTCGATGCCCTCGATCAAGAGAACGAAACCACCGATCGTGCCCGCCCACGTGATGAAGGCGCCCTGCGGATGACCGGCGTAGATGCTGCCGACGCCCGGGAACAAGAAGAGCTCGAGCATGAGCGCGACCGCAGGGCTCTTGCTCTCGTCCTGGTAGGCCATGAGCTGGGCAACGTTGGGCCCGGAGGGAGGGCCGTACCCGGGGTAGCCCGGCGGCGCGCCGTAGCCCGCGGCCGCGCCGTACCCAGGAGGCGCACCGTAGCCCGGGGGCGTCGCGTAAGCCGGAGGAGGCGCGTACCCAGTGGGCGGCGGCGCGTTCGAGGGTTGGTTCGTCGTGGACGACGACGACGACGACGCGGGCTGCGCCGTCCACGCGGGTTGCGGCGCGGGCTGCCCCGGTGACGCAGGTTGCGGCGCCGGCCGGGCCGCCGGCGCGGGGTGCGCTGTCGGCGCGGGCGCTTGCGCGTGGGCCGTCGCGGAAATGAGCGTCAACGCGCCCAGCACTGCGACCGCCGCCCCCGCGCCGCGCATCACGTGAGCTTCGGCAACCACTCCGCCAGGCGGCGGATGCCTTCTTCGACGTTCTTCATCGAGGTCGCGTACGACAGACGGACGAAGCCGGGCGCGCCGAAGGCCGAGCCCATGACGACGGCGACCTTCGCCGCCTCGATGAGCCACTCGCACAGCTGCACGTCGTTTTCGATCACCTTGCCCTCGGGCGTCTTCTTGCCAATGAACGCCGAGAGATCGGGGAACGCGTAGAACGCGCCCTTGGGCTCGACGCACTTGACGCCCGGGATCTCGCGCAGGCGCGCGACCATGACCTTGCGGCGCTTGTCGAACTCGAGGCGCATGTTCTCGAGCTCGTCCGTCGGGCCCTCGAGCGCGGCCACGGCGGCGAACTGCGCGACCGTCGCCGCGTGCGTCGTCGACTGGCCCTGAATCGTCGCCATCGCCTGGACGACCTCTTTCGGCGCGACCGTGAAGCCGACGCGCCACCCCGTCATCGCGAACGCCTTCGACACGCCGTCGATGATGATCGTGTGCGCGCGCGCCTCGGGGCTGATCGTCGCCGGCTGGAAGAACTTCGCATCTCCGTAGATGAGCGTGCGATAGATGTCGTCCGTCATGAGCCACAGGTTCTTCTCGACGGCGATCTTCGAGAGCGCGCGCAGCGTCGCCTCGTCGTACATCGCGCCCGTCGGGTTCGACGGCGAGCACACGAGGATCATCTTCGTGCGCGACGTGACGGCGCGGGCGACGTCTTCCGCGTGGACCTGGAAGTTCTCGTCAGCCTTCGTCGGCACGTTGACCGGCGTGCCGCCCGCCATCTTGACGATGTCGTTGTAGCTGACCCACGCCGGCGTCGGGATGATGACCTCGTCGCCCTCGTCCAGCAGCGCCATGGCGACGTTGTAGATCGACTGCTTCGCGCCCGACGAGACGATGACCTCGCTCGGATCGATCGTCAGGCCGTGAGCGTCGCCGATCCACTTCGCGACCGCCTTGCGCAGCGCGGGCGTGCCCTCGACGTTCGTGTACTTCGTCGCGCCCGCGTCGAGCGCCTTCTTCGCCGCCTCTTTGATGAACGACGGCGTGTCGAAGTCGGGCTCACCCGCCCCGAAGCTGACGACGTCGACGCCGGCGGCCTTGAGCTTGGCGGCCTTCGCCGAGACGGCCAGGGTCGGGGACGGTTCAATCACGGACAGACGGCGCGCGAGCTTCACGGAACGACTCCTTGTTTGCGTTTTGCGGCGAGGGCGCTGACGACAGCAGGTGGAACCATCCTGGAGACATCCCCGCCCATGAGGGCCACTTCTTTTACGAGCGAGGAGGATACATAAAAGCTCTCTTCGCTGGTCATGAGAAACATCGTCTCGACCTCGGGCGCGAGGTGCCGGTTCATGTGCGCGAACTGGAACTCGTACTCGAAGTCAGCGAGCGCGCGCAGCCCGCGGATGACGGCGCGTGCGCCGCGGCGTTTGCAGTAGTCGACGAGCAGGCCGGAGAACGCGTCCACCTCGACGCGCGGGTCGCCCCCGACCGCCTCCAAGATCATGGCGCGCCGCTCTTCGATCGTGAAGAGGGGCGACTTTCGCTGGTTTTGGGCGAGCCCCACGACGACGTGGTCGAAGAACGCCAGCGAGCGCCGCAGGATGTCGGCGTGACCGTTCGTGATGGGGTCGAACGTGCCCGGATAGACCGCGAGCCTCACGATGTCCCTCCGTGTCGGGTGCCGAGGGGGGTCCGTCAGGAGCCCGAGCACCGGTAGAACGATAGCTCGGTATCGCCGTACTCGCGGCGATCCGTGAGAAAAAGACAGCCCACGGACTCGGGCGGGCGGTGCCGGCCATCGTGCTCGAGCACGACGACGGCGCACGTCGCGAGCAGATCGCTGCCCGACAGCTCCGAGAGAACGCCCGCGGTCTCCTTGGCGTAAGGCGGGTCGAGAAAAATCCAGGAAAACCGATTGCCCTTGCCGCCGAGGCGGCGCAGCCCGCTGCAAACGTCAGACGCGAGAATCGTCGCCCGATCGTCGAAGCCCAGGTCCTTGATGTTGCGGCGCAGGGCCGCGAGCGGCGCGGGCTCGCGCTCGACGAACACGACGTGGCTCGCGCCGCGCGAGAGCGCCTCGAGCCCCAGCGCGCCCGTGCCTGCGTAGAGATCGAGGACACTTCCTTCGGGGGGCGGACCGAGGATGTTGAAGATCGCCTCGCGAACCTTGGCCGCCGTCGGTCTGGTGTCGCCACCTCGCGGGGCGATGAGCCGCCGGCCGCGATCGTGCCCTCCTGTCAGACGCATTCGAGGGCTCGTTCCTACCCCTTCGCCCCGGCGTCGTCAATTCGACTGCCCGACGCAGCGCCTCCAACGTTTCGTTTCCTTCCCATTTGTGGCGGCAGGTCCCCGTGATTGTCTCGCATTGTGCGATACACTCCCCGGACCTATGTCGCGGATTGCGGCCTTTTTTGACGTCGACCGAACCCTCGTTAGCTGCAACACGGCGCGGCTGTTCCTGCGCGATCTGCGCCGACGAGGCGAGATCTCGTTTCTGCGGGCCCTCCGGGCCCTTGGGTGGATGGCGAAATACCATCTGTCCCTGATCGACTTGCAAATCATCGCCGCCAAGATCGCCGAGCAGATGCGCGGCAAGTCCGAGCGCGAGTTCGCGGAGCGGTGCAAGCGGTGGGTCGAGGATGACGTGCTGCCGCTCGTGACGCCGGGGGCGCTCCGGCAGCTCGAGCGCCACCGCTCGGAGGGCCACGTGCTGGCCGTGCTGTCGTCGTCGCCGACCTACGTCACGCGGCCGCTGGCCCAGACGCTGGGAATCGAGGAAGTCCTGTCGACCACGTTCGAGGTCGACGACGGCGCCTTCACGGGGCGTCTCGTCGGTCCAGCCTGCGTCGGCCCGGGGAAAATCCACTGGGCCGAGTCGATGCGCGACCGCCGCGACATCGATTTCGCGCAGAGCTGGTTCTACACGGACTCGTACACCGACATGCCCATGCTCGAGCGCGTGGGCCACGCCGTCGTCGTCAACCCGGACCCGCGGCTGCGCATCGCGGCGAAGAAGCGTGGGTGGCCGGTTCAGGATTGGATGAAACCTCCGATGGAGGTCCGCGCGTGAGCGTCTATTCGGCCCCCTGGTACACCCCCGCCGTGCAGCGGCTGCTCGACCTCGCCCTCGAGGAAGACGTCGGGCGCGGGGACGTCACGAGCACCGCGTGCATCGATGAGACCCAGGAGGCCGAGGCCGACATCGTCGCGGGTGAACGCGGCGTCGTGTGCGGGCTCGGCATCGTCGAGGCCGTCTTCACGCGCTTCGACTGGCGCACGCGCGTGCGCGCCAAGGTGGCCGACGGAGATCCGGTCGCCAAGGGCACGCTCGTCGCGAGCGTGCGCGGCCCGGCCCAGGCGCTGCTCGCCGGCGAGCGCACGGCGCTGAACTTCTTGCAGCACCTGTCGGGCGTGGCGACGCTCACGCAGGCGTTCGTCGCCGCGGCCGAGGGCGCGAAGCTGCGCATCGCCGACACGCGCAAGACGACGCCGGGAACGCGCGCGCTCCAGAAGTACGCCGTGCGCGTGGGCGGGGGAGCCAACCACCGGGCTGATCTCGGCTCCGGCATCCTCATCAAGGACAACCACGTCGCGCTCGTGGGCTCGGTGCGCGAGGCCGTGCGCCGCGCGCGCGCGGGCGCGCCTCACACGCTGCGCGTCTGCGTCGAGGTCGACACGGCCGCGCAGATCGACGAGGCCATCGAGGCCGGCGCCGAGGTCATCCTGCTCGACAACTTCCAGATTCGCGAGATGAGCGACGCCGTCAAGCACATCCGCGAGCGCGCGCCGCGCACGATCATCGAGGTCTCGGGCGGCGTGTCGCTCGATCGCATCCGCGACATCAGCAAGACGGGCGTCGACGTGGTCTCGATCGGCGCGCTCACGCACTCGGCGCGCGCCATCGATTTCTCGTGCGACATCCGCCCCGTCGAGAGCGGCGGGCGCGCGACCCGAGACCTCTAGGGTCCGGCCAACGAATTGCCGCGACGGCGGCGCTCGCGGTGTAGTCTCGCGCGCACCGCATGATCGATGATCCGTTGCTGGCGCCGCCGACGGAGGAGCGCTTGAGCGCGCGCCTCGCGACCCGCTGGCTCGGGCGTGCGTACGAGTGGCACGACGCGTGTGCGTCGACGAACGATCTCGCGGCGGCGCGCGCGAAGGCTGGGGCCGCCCAGGGGCTCGTCGTCGCGACCGACACGCAGTCGGCGGGACGTGGGCGGCTCGGGCGCGCGTGGCACTCCCCCGCGGGCGAGAGCTTGTACCTCTCGTTGCTCCTGCGGCCGACCCGTCCCGCGGCGGAGATCCCGCCGCTGACGCTGCTCGCGGGGGCCGCCGTCGCGCGCGCGCTCGCGGACCTGGGATTCCAACCGCGCCTCAAGTGGCCGAACGACGTGCAGCTCGGCGACGGTGACGACGTCCGCAAGGTCGCCGGCATCCTGACCGAGATGTCGAGCGAGGGTCCGCGCACGAGCCACGTCGTGGTCGGCGTCGGCCTCAACGTCAACACGGCCGCGTTCCCTGACGACCTGGCGGCCCGCGCGACGTCGCTGCGTCTCGTGGGCGGACGCGCGCTCGATCGCGCCGACGTGCTCGCGGCGCTGCTGGGGGCGTTCGAGCCGCTTTACGAACGCTTCCTTGCCGACGGGCCCACCGCCGCGAGCACCGCGTGGCAAGAGTTCGCGGCGCTCGGCGCGCGCTGTCGCGTCGTACAGCCCGGTGGCATCGGCACCTTTTTGGAAGGGATCGCCCTCGGCGTCGACACCGACGGAGCCCTGCGCCTACGCGACGACGCGGGGAACGTTCACCGCGTCCTATCAGGAGAGATAACGACATGACCGCACTCGAAGCCGTGATCTTGGGGATTGTTCAGGGGCTCACCGAATTCTTGCCCGTCTCGTCGTCGGCCCACCTCCGCATCGTCCCGGCGCTCCTCGGCTGGGAGGATCCGGGCGCGGCCTTTACGGCCGTGCTGCAGCTCGGATCGCTCGTCGCCGTCGTCGGCTACTTTTTCAAGGACCTGTTCGGCATGGCGAAGGGCGCGTGGACGGCCGTGACCGATCGCTCGAGCCCGCCGACGCCCGCCGCGCGCCACCTCCTTTACATCGTGATCGGCACGATCCCCGTCGCGATCTTGGGGACGCTCCTCAAGCACCGGATCGAAGGCTCGTTCCGCTCGCTCTACGTCGTCGCGGGCGCGCAGATCTTCTTCGGTCTCTTGCTAGGCGTCGTCGAGAAGCTGTCGCGTAAGACGCGCACCTTCGACGAGATCACGCTGCGCGACGCGACCGTCATCGGCACGGCGCAGGCGCTCGCGCTCGTGCCGGGGGCGTCGCGCTCGGGCGTCACGATCTTCGCGGCGATGGGCCTCGGCTTCGAGCGGGCCGCGGCGGCGCGCTTCTCGTTTCTGCTGAGCGTCCCCGCCGTCGCGGGCGCGTGCCTCAAGGAGCTCAAGGAAGTCCTGCACGCCAAGGACGTCAGCCACGGCATGCTCGCGCTCGGCCTCGCCGTCACCGTCGTCGTGAGCTACGCGAGCATCGCGTGGCTGCTCAAGTTCCTGCGCACGCGCACGACGATGCCATTCGTCGTCTATCGCGTCGCGCTGGGCGTGCTCATTTTCGCGTTGCTCGCGGCGGGCCAGCTTCACTGACGGGCGGCGTCGCCGCGGGCGGGTCGACGTCGGCCTTGTGATTCGGCGCGCGGCCGCCCGGCAGGGGCGGCAGCCGGGCCGCGCACACCGAACAGATGACGCGCCCGAACGGCGCGCGCCGCCCGGGGTAGAGCGAGCCCTTGCAGCGTCGACGCGCGAGCGCCTTCACGGCGCCGCCATCTCCCGCAGCAGATCGGCGATCTCGCGCATGCCGGCGCGGCTCGACAAGATCGTGAGCGGCCCGAGAGACTCTTCGAGAAAGCGCCCGCGGGCCGCGTCGTCGAGGTCAGCGAACAAGAGCGCGGGCGCGACGACGGCGCGGGCCCGGAGCGCGCGCAGCACGAGGATGCCTTGCGACTCCGTCAGGTGACGACGCGCGCCTTCGCCGAGGCGTTCGAGCCACGTGACGGGCGCGCCCGCTTCGTCGACGAGCGCGTCGGGGGGCGTGCGTCGGAAATCGAGATCGAGCAGCAGGCCGACGGCGCCCGGGAGCGCCTCGAGCGCCTCGGCGAAGCCGCGCGCCGGCGCGAACTCGAACGTCTCGCCGAGAAAGCGGCGAAAGCGCTCGATGTACTCGGTGCCGTCCTCGCAGACGACGAACCGTGGGCGTGGCGGGCTCACACCGGGAAGCATGCCCCGACGACCTTGGTGTAGGGAGCAGGTTCGGCGCGCACGACGACGTGGCCACGCCAGTTTCGCGCGAGATCGCGGACAATCGCGAGGCCACGGCCGCTCTCACGCGCTTCGATGAGCTCGACGGTGAGGAGCTTCGGCGCCGAGTCACCGACCTCGAGGCTCACGAGCTGACGGCCCGTGACGTCGCGCTCGCGAGACACGCGCACGATGACGCGTCCGGCTTCCCGTTCCTCCGGCGTCAGGGCCGCCTGCGCGTTCCTCAGGAGGTTCGCGAATATCGCGTGCAGCGCCGACCGCTCGACGGGAAAGTCGACAGCGAGGTCGCCGAGCGCCAACGCGGGCGCGACCCAAGCTGCCCCGTCGGCGCGCACCGTGGCCTCGACGGCCGCGATCCAATCGGACAGCGTGTGCGCGTCGAGGCGTGTGCGAGGACCCTGCCGAAGGAGCGCCTCGAGGCGATCGGCGTGAACGCCCCGCAGACGCTCGTCGAGCGCGAGCAGCCGCGCGACGTCCAGCGACGACGGCGCGGCGAGGATCTTCTCGGCGCGCGCGAGGTCATCGGCGAGCGCGCCCAGCGCGGGCTCGCGCGCGAGCGCCCGGAGCGCGACGCCCTGCCCGCGCGCGGCGCGCGCCAGCCCCGCATGCGCGTCGGCGACGACGACGGACGTCGCACGCGGCTCGTGCAACGCGCGCCGGAGATCGTCGCGCGAAACGGTGGCGTCGGCGGCCATGCCGAGCACGCCCGCACGGTGCTTGAGGACGTCGTGCCGAAGCTCGCCGAGGACGCGCGCCACTTCGGGGAACAGGGCCGGACGTCGCGCGAGCGCCGACGAGAGCGTCGCGCCCCCGAAGCGACGCCGCAGCAAGAGCAGCACCGCGAGCGCCGACGCGCTGGCCGCGCCGAAGACGACGCGCCGCCGCCGCTCGCGCGCGGCGTGCAACTGGGCTTGGCCCGTCGCCGCCCAGCGCGCCCGCGCCGCGCGCGCCGCGGGGATCCAGACATCGGCGACGTCGGCGTGCGCCGCCGTGGCTTCGAGCGCGTGATCGACGTGGTCGAGCGCGCTCGCGATCTCGCCGGCGTCGCCCGCGCGCCGCGCGAGCGCCCAATGGGCGGCGGCGCTCCCCCGCGCGGCGGCCCGCGCGACCGGCGCGAGAGTCGCCGCGGCGAGCGCGTCATCGGGAAGACGCGCGTCGAGCCGCGAGAGGCGAATCGACGCCGCGTCGTCGCCGCTGCCGCGCGCCGCGGCCTGCTCGTAGCAGACGCGCGCCTCGCCGAGGCGCCCCGCATACTCGTGAACGACGCCCATCTCCGTCAGTCGATCGGCGGGCAGCGCCGGCGCGCAAGCGCCGCCGAGCGCGCGGAGCGCGGCGTCGGGGCGATCCTCGAACAACCGGATCTGAGCGAGAAGCTCGGGCGACGGCCGTCCCCCACCCTCCCCCTGCCCGGCGAGCCCCGCGCGGAGCGCGCGCGCTTCGGCGAGGTGCGCGGGCCGCGGCTCGCGGGCCACGTAGGCGACGAGATCGTCGAGCGCGCCCCCGCGCTCGCCCGTCGCGGCCCGCGAGAGCGCCCGCGCGAAGCGGGCCTCCTGAACGTCGAGCGCGACCGAGCGGTCGATCCACGGACTCACGAGCGCCTCGGCGACGCCGTTTCTTTTTTCGTCGAGCGCCGGTACCGCCGCGCCGGCCGTACCCGAGCCCGTCGCGCGCTCGCCCGCGACGCGACGAACGCCCGTGACGAGCGCCCACAGCGCGTCGCCGTCGTCCCACAGCGCTGCGACCGTCGCCTCGGAGACCGTTCCCGTGAGCGAGTAGCCCGTGATGGCCGCGGCGACATACCCGGGCGATTCGGCGAGCGCGCGCTCGACGAGGTCGCGGCCCAGGCCGGCGGGATCGCCGACGTCGCTCCACTCTTCCGCTTCCTGAAAAAGCGCGCGCGCGTGCTCCGTCGGGCCGATACCGCGCGACGCGGGCCTGGTCGCGGCGAGCCCGGCGCGCCGGTGAGTGAGCGCGAGGCGCAGCTCGCGGAGATCCGTCCAGGCCGGCTCGAGCGCGAGGGCGTGGCGCAGCGCCTCGTCGGCGCGCTCCGCCTCGAGCGCGCCGCCGTGAACGGCGAGCAGGCGCCCGAGCGCGCGCCACGCCTCGGCGTCGGACGGCGCGAGGTTGACGGCGATCTCGAGGTCGCTCGCCGCCTCGTCGACACGCCCGA
>JBBQJG010000017.1:0-34065 GCA_038325725.1 Polyangia bacterium
TGCGTTTCGTGCCGTGCGCTCGCGATCGCGAGGCGGGGGGCGGAGGCGCCCAGCTCCGCGTCGGGCAGCGTCAGCGCGCGCGCGACGGCCGCGGGGATCGCGGCGGCGGCCGCGACGAGGATGCGCTGGCCCGCGCTTTGGCCGAGCGGCACGAGGCGGATGGCCGCGCTCGTCTGCGCTTCGGCCCACGCGAAGGCGAAGCCGTGCGCGGCGGCGGCGAGCGGCACGTCCCACCGGCGCGCGGCGAGCGCGAACAGCGCCGCGTGGCTGACGTCGGCGCGCGCGCCCCAGGGCGCGGCCTCGCCGAGGTCCAACCCCGCGAGCACGCGCGCGAGCGCGGCGCCGAGGTGCCGATCTTCGAGCTGCAGCTCGGCCGTGGGGCGGGACGCCGCGAGGAACGCGCTCCACCTGTCGAGAGTGCTCGCGTCGGCGTCGCCGGGGCCAGGCCCCCACGCGGCGTAAAAGCGACCCAAGAGCGGCAGATCCAACGTCGCGAGCTGCGCGCTGATCTGGCCCGTGATCCACGCGGCCGCGCCGTCTTCGTCGCTCACCCACCCGGCCGTCACGGCGCCCTCGAGCCCCTGCGAGTACGCGAACGCGCCGATGGGCAGCGTCGGACTGCACAGGTGCAGCAGACGCAGCAGCGCCGGCGCCGCGAGCGTCTCAGGGGTGATGATGATGGTCTCCGTGGTCGTGATGATGACCGTGCTCGTGACTGTGTCCATGCGCGCCGCCCTCGGGCTCGAACGGCGCGTTGCGCGGCTCGACGTTCAGGCCGAGGCCGCGCACCATGTCGTCGAGGACGTGGTCGTGCTCGTAGGCGAGCCAGCCGTCCCCGAGCTGCAAAGGGACGTGGCGGTTGCCGAGGTGATAAGCGCCGCGCAACAGGAGGTGCGCGTCGGGCGTCGTCGCGATCGACAGCGACTCGGCGGCGGCGCGCACGAGGACGAGCGTGCCGTCGTCGGCGCGGAGGACGTCGCCGTCGCGCAGGGCGCTGCCACGCGTGAGCATGAGCGCCGCCTCGCGCCCGTCGTCGAGCGTGAGCCGCAGCCGGCTCTTGCGGCGATCACCGAGCGTCAGCGTCACGGTCGCGAGCGTCGCCGACGCAGGCGCGCCGGAGTGGACGATCTCTCGCAGGGTCAGCAGGTCGGGGCTCATCAAAACAGATAGTACCGCTGGGCGAGCGGCAGGACGCTCGCGGGCTCGCAGGTGAGCAGCTCGCCGTCGGCGCGGACCTCGTACGTCTGCGCGTCGACCTCGACCTTGGGGAGGGCGTCGTTGTGGACCATGTCTTTTTTGCGCACGCCGCGCGTGTTGAAGACGGGCTCGAGCCGCTTTTGCAGGCCGAGCGTGTGCCCGAGGCCCGCCTCGAGGCCCGCGCGCGACACGAACGTCACGCTCGTCGCGTGGCGCGCGCCGCCGAGGGCGCCGAACATCGGCCGGTAGTGGACGGGCTGCGGCGTCGGAATCGACGCGTTCGGATCGCCCATGGGCGCGTAGACAATGAGGCCGCCCTTGATGATGGCCGAGGGCTTCGCGCCGAAGAACGCCGGCCGCCACAGCACGAGATCGGCGAGGCGCCCCACGGTGACGGAGCCGACCTCGTGCGAGATGCCGTGGGTGATGGCCGGGTTGATCGTGTACTTGGCCACGTAGCGCTTGACGCGGAAGTTGTCGTTGGCCGTCGCTGACGCGCCACTTTGGGCGTCTTGCGGCAACGGCCCGCGCTGCTGCTTCATCTTGTGCGCCGTTTGCCAAGTGCGCGTGATGACCTCGCCGACGCGGCCCATCGCCTGCGAGTCCGACGACAGCATGCTGAACGCGCCGAGGTCGTGGAGGATGTCTTCGGCGGCGATCGTCTCGCGACGGATGCGCGACTCGGCGAACGCGACGTCCTCGGCGATCGCCGGATCGAGGTGGTGGCAGACCATGAGCATGTCGAGGTGCTCGTCGATCGTGTTGATCGTGTAGGGCCGCGTCGGGTTCGTCGACGAGGGCAGGACGTGCGGCACGCCGCAGGCCTTGATGATGTCGGGCGCGTGGCCACCGCCCGCACCCTCGGTGTGGTACGTGTGGATCGCGCGGCCCTTGAACGCGGCGAGGGTGTCCTCGACGAAGCCCGACTCGTTGAGCGTGTCGGTGTGGATGGCCACCTGGACGTCGTACTGCTCGGCGACGGAGAGGCAGCAATCGATCGCGGCGGGCGTCGTGCCCCAGTCCTCGTGCAGCTTGAGGCCGATCGCTCCCGCGACGACCTGCTCGACGAGCGCCTCGGGCTGGCTCGCGTTGCCCTTGCCGAGGAAGCCGAGGTTGAGCGGCAGCGCGTCCGCCGCCTGGAGCATGCGCGCCAGGTTCCAGGGCCCCGGCGTGCACGTCGTCGCGTTCGTGCCGGCGGCTGGGCCCGTGCCGCCACCGATCATCGTCGTGACGCCCGAGCAGATCGCCTCTTCGCATTGTTGAGGTGAAATGAAGTGAATGTGCGTGTCGATGCCGCCCGCCGTGAGGATCGAGCCTTCGCCCGCGATGATCTCCGTCCCGGGACCGATGATGATGTCGACGCCCGGCTGCACGTCGGGGTTGCCGGCCTTGCCGATGCCCGAGATGCGCCCGTGGCGGATGCCGACGTCGGCCTTGATGATGCCGAACGCGTCGATGATGACGGCGTTCGTGATGACGGTGTCGGCGGTGTCTCTGCTGCTGCGTTGACTTTGGCCCATGCCGTCGCGGATGACCTTGCCGCCGCCGAACTTCACCTCTTCGCCGTAGACGGTGTGGTCGCGCTCGATCTGGATGACGAGATCGGTGTCGCCGAGACGCAGGCGATCGCCCGTCGTGGGGCCGTACATCTCGGCGTAGGCGCCGCGCCCGATCGTCTTCATGGCGTCTTCCCGTCGAGCGGACCCATGACCTCGCCGCGGAAGCCGTGGACGATGCGATCGCCGCCGAAGGCGACGAGGTCGACGGTGCGGGTCTGCCCCGGCTCGAAGCGCACGGCCGTGCCGGCCGGGATGTCGAGACGAAAGCCGCGCGCGCGCGCCCGATCGAAGCGCAGGCCGGGGTTCGTCTCGGCGAAGTGGTAGTGCGAGCCGACTTGGACCGGACGATCGCCCGTGTTGGCGACCTCGAGGGTCAGCGTCGGGCGGTTTGCATTGAGCGCGATCGTGCCGTCGGCGGGCATCGTCGCGCCGATCCCGAGCGGCGCCTGGCCCGATGTGGACTGAATCGGGTTGTGCACGGTGACCAGCTTCGTGCCGTCGGGGAACGTGGCTTCGACCTGCACCTCGGTGACGAGCTCGGCGATGCCATCCATGACGTCGTCGGCCGTCAAGACCTGCGCGCCCATCGACATGAGCTCGGCGACGGTGCGGCCGTCGCGCGCGCCCTCGAGGATCGCCGCCGAAATGTACGCGACGGCCTCGGGGTAGTTGAGCTTCAAGCCGCGCGCTTTGCGTCGCTCGGCGAGCAGCGCGGCCGTGAACAGCAGCAGCTTGTCTTTCTCGCGGGGGGTCAGCTCCATGGGACGGTCCTTTCAGGTGGCCCAGATGCGGGGCGCGACGGCGTCGCGACCGAGGAGGGTGCGGCGCGCGAGGGCCCACGCGTCGCGCAGGAATCTTCCGCCGCGTTCGACGCTCGGGCCGACGTAGCGGCACGCGAGGACAGCGCCGCCACTGAGCACGGTGGCGGCGCCGAGATCGTCGCCGGTGAGCTGGTCGGCGCCCTTGCGGATCTCCGTCACGAGCGCGTCTAGATCGACGGGCGAGGCGGGCGCCGCAAACAACGTGCCCATGACGGGCGCGCCGGCGAGTCCCCACGCGGAACCCTGCACGGCGCCGACACCATCGAAGCGGCCGCGCTCGAGCACGAGCGGCACGCCGTCGCGCCACAGCTCGACGTCCTGTCGGCAGCGCCCCCGCGCGAAGCCGGCGTCTGCCCGGGCGGGCAACCCGAAGCACACGACATCGATGCCGAGAAACGCCGCGCCGGCCGCGAGGTCGACGCGCGTGTGCAACGACAGGTCGCAGCCGTCGTAGAGGATCGTCTCTTGCGGCAGCCACTCGAGGACGCCGTCCCCGGCGACGCGCAGCCGGTTCTCGACGATCGAGGGCGCGCCCGCCGTGCGGTAGGCCTTCGTCGCTGCGGGCGTCGTCAGCAGCGCGTGGGCGCCCGCGTCGACGTCGGCGCTCACGCGCAGGCGATCGCCACCGACGATGCCGCCCGGCGGATGCAGGACGTAGACGTGGCAGACGCCCGGCCCCTCGGGGAAGAACGGGCGTTGCACGGCGAGCGGCCCGTGGTGGGCGCGTCGCGCCAGGATCGTCGCGGTACCGGCGCGTGAAAAGCCGAGCTCGAGCTCGGCGCGCCAGCCGACATGGCCGCTGTCAGAGCTGCTCGAAGGCGACGGCCTCTTGCCAGATGACGAGGACGAGGCATCCGTCGGGGCTGGTGACGGCGTGGCTGGAGCCGGGAGGGTTGACGACGAAACAAGGCGCGGCGTAGGTGCCGCGTTCATCGACCTGCGAGCCTTCGAGGACGAAGATGTGCTCATAGCCCGGATGTCCGTGGCGCGCGAGCGCGGCGCCCGGCGCGTAGCGAAGCACGGCCGCGCTGGGGCCGCCGCGTTCGTCGCCGTAGAGCCTGTGGATCTCGATGCCAGGGCGCAGAAGTTCCCATATGAAATCTGCCTGCTTCGCTTTTCGGACGAGGTCGGGGAGGACGACTCGCGGATCATTCATCCAACACCTGGGGAAGGAATCGCACGGATTCCCTCCGCCGCCAAACGATCAAGCGGCGTGTCCCGCCATATGTTTGCCGATGAGGCCCAGATCCGCGTCCCCGATGAGGACGTCGTGGACGGCTTTTCCTTCGCTCATGACGACGACGCGGTCGGAGAGCGCGAAGATCTCGTCGAGGTCGGCGCTGATGAGCAGCACGGCCGAGCCGCGGTTGCGGGCCTGCATGAGGCGCGTGCGGATCTCGGCGACGGCCGCGAAGTCGAGGCCGAAGCACGGGTTGGAGGCGATGAGCAGGTTGACGTCATCGCCGAGCTCGCGCGCGAGCACGGCCCGCTGCACGTTGCCGCCCGAGAGGCTGCCGATCGTGGCGTCGGGCCCCGGCGTGCGGATGCCGTACTCGGCGATGAGAGCGCGCGCGGCCTTGCGCAGCGCGCGTCCGCTCACGAGCGTTCGCCAAATGGCGAAGGGCTTGCGGTCGAAGCGACGGAAGCCGATGTTCTCGGCGACCGACATGCCGCCGACGCAGGCGTTGCGCAGCGGCTCGTCGGGGAGGCAGCGCACGCGCTGATCCCGCATCTCGTCGCGGCGGGCGCGGAAGCGCGTCTCGCTGACGATGACCGTCCCGGCGCGCGGCAGCCGCTGACCGGCGAGCACCTCGACGAGCTCTTCTTGCCCATTGCCCGAGACGCCCGCGATGCCGACGATCTCGCCCGCATGTACGTCGAGCGTGAAGTCGACCACGGCGGGCGTGCCCAGATCGTCGTCGGCGCGAAGACCCCTGATGCGGAGGACCTTGGCGCCCGGCGCGCGCGCGTCCCGCGCCTGGTTCGCCTTGGGCGGCTCGTCGCCCACCATCATGCGCGCCATCGCCTCGGGCGTGAGCTGCGAGACGAGGCCCGTGCCGACGAACTTGCCGCGTCGAAGCACGGTGACCTCGTCGGCGAACTTCATGACCTCGCGAAACTTGTGCGAGATCATGAGCACCGTGAGCTTGCCCTCCTGGGTCATGCGGCGCAGGAGGCCCAGCACCTCGTCGGCCTCGTCGGGCGTGAGCACGGACGTCGGCTCGTCGAGGATGACGATGCGGCTGCCAAGGTAGAGCTGCTTCAAGATCTCGAGCTTCTGCTTCTCGCCGGCCGCGAGCATGCGCACGGGCTTGGTGGGGTCGAGCTTGAAGGGCATCTTCTCCATGAACGCCGCGACGCCCTTCGTCTCGGCCGCCCAGTCGAAAATGAAGGGGTGTGTCCGCCGCGACAGCACGAGGTTCTCGGCGACCGTCATGTTGTCGACGAGCGTGAAGTGCTGATAGACCATGCCGATGCCGTGGCCGGCGGCGTCGCGGGGGTTCGCGATCTTCGCGGGCACGCCGCGGATGATGACGCTGCCCTCGTCGGCCTGGTAGTAGCCCATGATGCACTTGACGAGCGTGCTCTTGCCCGCGCCGTTCTCGCCGAGCAGCGCGTGCACGGTGTTCTCGCGGAGCTTGAGCGTCACGTTGTCGAGGGCCGTGAACGCGCCGAAGCGCTTCGTGAGCCCGGACGCCTCGAGCGCGAGCCCATCGGTCGCGTCCTCGTTCATGGCAGCGCCTCGAGCAGAGCCATCGACGTCGACACGGCGCCGAAGACGCCGTTCTGCATCTTGATCATCTTGAGCGCGGCCTCGTGGTTGCCCGGATCGGTCGCGCGGCAGCAGTCCTCGAGCAAGAGGCACTCGTAGCCGCGGTCGTTTCCGTCGCGCATCGTCGTGTGGACGCAGACGTCCGTCGTGATGCCGGTGAGGATGATGTTCTGGATGCCGCCCTGACGCAGGATGAGATCGAGATCTGTCGCGCAGAACGAGCCCTTGCCAGGCTTGTCGATGATCGTCTCACCGGGCAGCGGCGCGAGCTCCGGGATGATCTCCCATCCCGGCTCGCCGCGCACGAGCACGCGGCCCTTGGGGCCCGGGTCGCCGATGCCGATGCCGCTGCCTTGCTGCTTGCCGGACGTCTGCCGCGAGCGCCAGCGCTTGTTGGCGGGCAGGTCGGAGAGATCGGGCCGGTGTCCCTCGCGCGTGTGCATGATCTTGATGCCACCGCCCCGCCCCGATCTCAATTTGGTGAGCAGGTTCTTGATGGGCGCGATGCACGCGCGCGTGATCGAGATGTCGTAGCCGAGTTGCGCGATGTAGCCGCCCTCGCCACAGAAGTCGGTCTGCATGTCGATGACGATCAACGCCGTGTTGTCGGGACGAAGTGCGCCGTTCCACGGCCAGGGATAGGGATCGGCGGCGACAAAACGAGGGGAGGCCGTGGTCATGTGTTCCTCTTCAGCGCGCGACGCGCAGCTCCGCGGGTTGACCGACGAGCGCGCGATCGCGCGAGCTCGTCGCGATGATGATCGCGAGCGTGAGCGCGTAGGGCGCGGCGTTGAAGAGATAGTAGCCAGACGTGACGCCCACCGACTGCAGCGCCGGCCCGAGAGCGCTCGCGCCGCCGAAGAGCAGCGACGCCCACAGGCAACGAACTGGATCCCAGCGCGCGAAGATCACCAGCGCGACGGCCATCAAGCCTTGCCCGCTCGATAGGCCTTCGTTCCAGCTGCCCGGGTAGAAGAGCGACAAGAACGAGCCGCCCACGCCCGCGAGGAAGCCGCCCGCCATCGTCGCGCGCATGCGGACGCCGTTGACGTCGTAGCCCATGGCGCGCGCCGAGTCGGCGCTCTCGCCCACGGTGCGCAGGATGAGGCCCCAGCGCGTGCGGCGCAGGAGAAAGAGCACGACGCCCGCCATGACGAGGCCGACGACGAACAGGACGTTGAGCTGCAGCGCCGAGCGCACCTGCGCCGATGAGCTCCACCAGCCAAGCGGGATCGACGGTAGGTGCGGCGCCGTCGGGCCGATGAGCGGCTTGCCTAGGAAGAAGGCAAGGCCGACGCCGAAGAGCATGAGCGCGATGCCAACGGCGACGTCGTTGACGCGCGGGCGCGAGCACAGCCACGCGTGCAGCGCGCCCAGCACGACGCCGAGCAGGCCCGCGGCGAGCACGCCGAGCCACGGCGACCCAGAGAGGTACGAGACGCCGTACCCGCCCATGGCGCCCATGACGAGCGTGCCCTCGAGCCCGAGGTTCACGCGGCCACTCTTTTCGGTGAGGCACTCGCCGAGGCTCACGAAGAGGAACGGCGTGCTGATGCGAATCGCGCCGCCGAGGACGGCGAGCGCCACGCCCGCCGCGCCCGTGCTGACCGCCGCGTCGGCCATCAGACGGCCCCCATCGGACGGGCGCGCTTGAACAGCGAGCGCCCGCGGTAGGTGTCGGAGAAGAGAATGCAGAGGAACAGGATCCCTTGCAGCACGTTGACCGTCGCGTCGGGAAGATCGAACACGCGCTGGAGCAGCCCCCCGCTCGCGCCGATGCCTCCCAGAATGAGCGCGACAGGAATCACCGCCAATGGATTGCCGCGCGCGATGAAGGCGACGAGCACGCCCGTGTAGCCGTAGCCCGTCACGAGCGACGCGTTCGCCGTGCCTTGAACCGCGGCGACCTCGACCGAGCCCGCGATCCCCGCGCACGCGCCGCCGATGAACGTCGCCGCGACGAACAGGCGCCCGACGGGCAAACCGTTGAGCAGCGCCGCGCGGACGTTGCCGCCCGCCATGCGCGCCGCGAACCCAAAGGTCGTCCGGTTCATGAGCACCCACGTGACAAGGCACGCGACCAGGCCCCACACGAGCCCCCAGTGGACGTCCAGGCCGGGCACGTTGCCCAGCATGTTGTCGTCGCCGATGGGCAGCGTCGAGGGCTTGTTGAGGCTCGCCGGGTCGCGCAACGGACCTTCAACGATGTGGTTGAGCAGCGCGATCGCGATGTAGTTCAGCAGCAACGTGCTGATCGTCTCGTTGACGCCGCGGTAGGCGCGCAGCGCGCCGGCGAAGGCGATCCAGGCGCCGCCCACGAGCGCGCCAGCGAGCACCATCGACAGCTTGATGGCCGTGGGCCCGTGCGCGCCCATCTTGACGCCGATGGCGGCCGCGGCGAGGCCGCCGAAGACCATGGCGCCTTCGCCGCCGAGGACGACGAGGCCGAGCCGCAAGGGCAGGGCGGTCGCGAGCGCCGTCAGCATGAGCGGCGCCGCGCGGAGCAGCGTGTTCTGGAACGAGAACCACGTCCCGAACGAGCCGCGCCACATCTGGGCATAGACCGCTCCCGGGTTGCGCCCCGTGCACGCGATGAAGACGCCGAACAAGAGCAACGCCGCGACGAACGCGAACACCGGCACGGTGAGCGCATCGACGGTGCGGCGGACGGCGCCGTCGCCGGCCTCGAGCACGACGACCACCGGCGCCGCGCCCTTGGGGGCGGCGGCCGGGATCGGTGTCGCCGGAGGAGCTCCGGCGAGATCTGGGTTTGGTGCTGTCACCGGAGGGGACCCGACACTGGCGCCCAAGCTCACGGCGTCCTCCTTTTAGTGGGTCTTCCCGACGACGCCTTCGACCAGGTAGTCCATGCTCTCGAGCTTGATGTCGGTCTGCGTCTCGCTCACGCCCGCCGCGATGACCTCTTTGCCCGTGTTGTCCTTGAGCGGGCCCTTGTAGACGACCATCGTGCCCGCCATGAACTTGGCCTTCGCCTCGTCGGCCTTCTTCTTCGTCGCCGCGGAGACAGCCTTGCCGTACGGCGAGACCTTGACGAAGCCCTCCTTGAGGCCGCCGCGCAGCAGGTGCGCGTAGGGCTTGCCGGCCTGAATCGCCGTGACGTAGTCGGTGTAGACCTTGCCCCAGTTCCACTCGGCGCCCGTGAGGTACCCCTTGGGCGCGAGCGCCGCCTGGTTCGCGTGGTAGCCGGTCACGAACGCGCCGCGACGCTCGGCGAGCTCGACGATGACCTTCGGCGAATCGACGTGCGCCGTGAGGACGTCGATGCCCTGATCAATGAGGCTGTTGGCCGCCTCGGCCTCCTTGACGGGCATCGACCAATCGCCCGTGAAGATCACGGTCGTCGTCGCCTTCGGGTTCACCGACTTCGCACCCAGCTCGTACGAGTTGATGTTGCGAAGCACCTGCGGAATGGGCTTCGCGGCGATGAACCCGAGCTTGTTGCTCTTCGTTGTCATGCCCGCGACGATGCCCGCGATGTACTCGGCCTCGTCGATGTAGCCGAAGTAGCTGCCGACGTTCATCGGGTGCTTGCCCGCGGTCCACATGCCGCCGCAGTGAAGGAAGGTCACGTTCTTGTTCTTGGCGGCCTCTTTGAGAATGTGCGGATCGAAGTAGCCGAACGACGTCGGGAACAGGAGCGTCGCGCCGTCGAGGTTGATCATGCTCTCCATGGTCTTTTGGACCTTGGCGTCCTCGGGGACCATCTCCTCTTCGCGGATCTTCACGCCCGGCATCTTGGCGATGACGGCGGCGCCTTGCGCGTGGGCCTGGTTGTAGCCGTAGTCGGTCTTGGGGCCGACGTAAATGAAGCCCACCGTGAGGGGGGCGGCCGAGGCGCTTCCGAGGGCTGCCAAAGACAGGGCGCCCAAAGAGGCCGTGGAGAGCAGGGTCTTGACGAAGGAGCGACGCGCGCGAAGAGGTCTATTCATGTAACCGTTTATAGACAGCGCGATGTTTCTCACAGTTTTCGTGCCGCCCGGTTTCTTCGTAACTTCGACGCGTCGACGCAAATCTCTCCACGACACGCGCGCCTTCGGGCATCTTGGCGGCGATGTCGATGGACCTGACGACGCTGAGGCGACGCTACGAAGGCTCGACGTCGCCGCGGGATGTGCTGGACGAAGTACTCGCGCTCGTCGAGCGGGGACGCGCTGCAGGTGATTGCGTTTGGATCTCCGTCGCGACGAGGGACGCGGTGAACGCGGCCGCGGGCGACGTCGAGCAGCGCCGACGACGGGGCGAGGACCTTCCCCTTTATGGCGTGCCGTTCGCCGTCAAGGACAACATCGACGTCGAGGGTCTGCCGACCACAGCGGCCTGTCCTGCTTTTGCGTATACCCCCGCGAGCGACGCGCCTGTCGTGGCGCGTCTGCGCGCCGCGGGGGCCATCGTCGTCGGCAAGACGAACATGGATCAGTTCGCGACGGGGCTGGTCGGCACGCGATCGCCTTACGGCGTTCCGCGCAACCCGTTCGACGCGCGCCTCATCCCGGGCGGGTCGAGCTCCGGCTCGGGCGTCGCCGTCGCGAGCGGCCTCGTGAGCTTCGCGCTCGGCACCGACACGGCCGGCTCGGGCCGCGTGCCCGCCGCCTTCGGCAACATCGTCGGGCTCAAGCCGAGCCGCGGTTTGCTGAGCGCGCGCGGCGTCGTCCCCGCCTGTCGCTCTCGAGACTGTGTGTCGGTGTTCGCGCTCACCGTCGACGACGCCGTGCGGGTCGCCGATGTCGCGCGCGGATTCGACGAGGAGGATCCCTACGCGCGGGCCGAAGCCGATCGCGTCTCGTTCCGAGGGCCGGCGCCGCCCGCACATTTTCGCTTCGGCGTGCCGGCGCGCGCGCAGCTGACGTTCGGGCTCGCGCCACCCGCGGAGGCCGAGGCGACTCGCGCGCTCTTCGCAACAGCCGTCGAGCGCCTGCGTGCCGCCGGCGGCGAGGCCCAAGAAATCGACTTCGACGCCTTCGAGGACACGGCCGCTCTTTTGTATGGCAGCGCCTTCGTCGCCGAGCGGCTCGAGGCCGCCGGTGACCTGTTCGCGCGCGCGCCCCAGGCGTTGTTGCCCGTCATTCGCGCGATCCTAGAAGACGCAACCAAGTACGACGCGGCCTCAGCGTTCAAGGCGCGCGCAGCGCTGGCGCGCCTGCGTCGGCGCGCGACCGCCGTGCTCGCGGGGCTCGATTGCCTGCTCGTGCCCACGGCGCCCGCGATCTATTCGGTCGACGCCGTGAACGCCGATCCGCTGCGGCTCAACTCGTCGCTGGGGCGCTACGTGAACTTCGTCAACCTGCTCGATCTCGCCGCGCTCGCCGTGCCCGCGGGGTTCCGCGCACCCGGCGTGCCGTTCGGCGTCTCGCTCGTCGGCGCGTGGGGCCGCGACGCCTTCCTCGCGGCGGTTGGTGACCGCCTGCACCGCCAGACGTCCGAGCGCCTAGGCGCGACGCAGGCCGCGCTCTCCGACACGGAGCCGCTCGCACCCCGCGCGGCCGTGGCGCCCGCGTCGTGGCCGAGGCTCGTCGTCGTGGGCGCGCACCTGCACGGCGAGCCGCTCAATCACCAACTGACGGACGCGGGCGGCGTGCTCGTGCGCGCCTGCAAGACGGCGGCGTCCTATCGGCTGTACGCCGTGCCGAACACGACGCCCCCCAAGCCGGGGCTCATGCGCGCGCCAGACGGCGGCGTCGCCGTCGAGGTCGAGGAGTGGGCGTTGTCCGCCGAGGCCTTCGGAACCTTCGTCGCGCGCATTCCCGCGCCTCTGTGCATCGGCAGCGTCGAGCTCGAGGACGGGAGTCGCGCGAGCGGATTTCTCTGCGAGCC
Source organism: Polyangia bacterium (assembly GCA_038325725.1). GTDB lineage: Bacteria > Myxococcota_A > Polyangia > Fen-1088 > Fen-1088 > DASZFV01. The sequence continues at coordinate 12,183 of JBBQJG010000017.1, forward strand.
GCACGCGCTCGTTGGCGCGCAAGAGATCTCGTCGTTTGGTGGGTGGCGTGCGTATCGACGATCGTTGAGTTGAGTTGAGTTGAGTTGAATCGATGAGGTGATTCCCTCGCTGTGTCGTCGCGGAGACGATGTTACGAAAGTCAGTCGACGACGAAATCGGGCGTTAACACGTGTGGGATAGGGTGACCACCAGACACACGAATAGCTCGACGGCTCGCCAATCGTGATTGCAGCGAGCCGTCGGCAAAGGGCGCTCTGGGCGGCCCACTCCTCGACGAAGTCTTCGGCGCTGAACGCTGGAAGGCCACCGGGGAACGACGCCCGAGGTACGCCTTCAACAATCACGAGAGGGACAAAGAATGAAAGACGGCACTGGCGGATCGCGATACTCGAAGTTGGCGGCGGGGTTGGCGTTCGGCGCGGCGTTGTGGACCACTCCGGCCTTCGCAGATCCTCCTGCTGGCGCGCCCCCGGCGGCGCCGCCCGACGCGCCGGCGATGCCCGATCCCGCTCCGGCTCCAGCTCCGGCTCCGGCCGTCATGGTCGAGGCGAAGCCGCCCACGGCGACTGAGACGATGGCCGCGACCCGTCCTGACGTGCTCCCTCCGATCGACGTCGGCGCGTGGACGCGCGTCGGTGGCAGATTTCAGGGGACCGACGCCAAGAAGCTGAACGACTGGCACATGGACAACGCCTACGTCGAGCTCCACGCCGGCGGCAAGATCACCAAGAAGGTCGGCGTCACGCTCAACCTGAACGCCAATATGATCAACGCCTCCGAAGGCGGCGGCCCGGTCATGGTCGAAGACGCGATCGTCTCGTTCGACTTTCAAGACGAGCTCCACCTCTGGGCGGGCCACTTGCTCGTTCCCGTTGACCGTTCGAACGCCTCGGGGCCGTTTTTCATGATTCCTTGGAACTACCCGGGCTTCTTTGCCGCTGGGAAGGGCATCGTTGGCGCGCCCAAGGAGGGGCCGGCTGGCCGCAACAACGGCGCGGTCATCTGGGGCGACGTCCAGGGCGGGAAGTTTAGCTACTTCGCCGGCGCCTTCGACAACGCGGACATCGGCACGAGCCCGCTCTTCTCGGGGCGCGTGCGCATCGCGCTGCTCGATCCGGAACCGGGGTTCTGGGGCAACGGCAGCTACTTCGGCGACAAGGACCTGTTCACGATCAACATCGGCGGACAGTTCCAGAAGCACGGCAGCGCTGGCACGATGACGGCCGCGCCGGTTCCGCCGGCGACGGTGGGCGTCACGACGACGACGGACAAGGACTACGCCGAAGTGAACGCCGACGTTCTCTTCGAGAAAAAGCTCGGCGGCGGCGCCTTCTTCACGGCGGAGGGGGCCTACTACCACTTCAACGTCCTCGACGGCGGCGTCAGCGACGCGGGCTACGTGTTGGCCGCGTACGCCATGCCCGTCACGGGCGGGGCTCTGCAGCCGATGGTCCGCTATCAGTTCGACAAAGTGAAGGGCACCGGGGCGGCGACGCCGTGGAACCTTGACGTCGGGTTGTCTTACCTCATCAAGGGTCCGGCGCTTCGCGTGCTGGCCACCTACGGCCACACCGACTTCGACGCGGCCAGCGCCACGGCGAACTACATTCAGCTCGGCGCCCAGGCGATCTTCTTCTAAATCGACATTGTGAAAACGGAGACAACGAACATGCGTAAATCATTCTGTGGTTTGTTGATTGCCGGCTCGTTGAGCACGGTGATTGGCTGTCAGAAACCAGCCGAGCCTGCGCCCACGGCGGCCCCGGCGGCTCCCGCGGCGGCGGCACCCATGGCTGCGCCCGTCGACGACAAGGGACCGATCAAGATCGGCATCCTCCACTCGCTGTCGGGCACGATGGCCATCAGCGAGACGTCGCTCAAAGACGTGGCGCTCATGACGATCGAAGAGATCAACGCGGCCGGCGGCGTCCTGGGCCGCAAGCTCGAGCCCGTCGTCGTCGACCCGGCCTCGAACTGGCCGCTCTTCGCCGAAAAGGCGCGCGACCTCATCTCGAACCAGCACGTCGCCGTGACGTTCGGCTGCTGGACGTCGGTCTCGCGCAAGTCGGTCCTCCCCGTGTTCGAGGAGCTCAACGGCCTGCTCTTTTACCCCGTCCAGTACGAGGGTGAAGAGTCGTCGTGGAACGTCTTTTACACGGGCGCCGCGCCGAACCAGCAGGCCATCCCGGCCGTCGAGTACCTGATGGGCAAGAAGGGCGGCGCCGCCAAGCGTTGGGTGCTGCTCGGCACCGACTACGTCTATCCCCGCACGACCAACAAGATCCTGCGCTACTTCCTGCACGCCAAGGGCGTCGCCGACGAAGACATCATGGAGAAGTACACGCCATTTGGTCACAGCGACTACCAGACGATCGTCGCCGACGTGAAGAAGTTCGCGGCGGGCAAGCGCACGGCCGTCGTTTCGACCATCAACGGCGACTCGAACGTCCCCTTCTACAAAGAGCTCGGCAACCAGGGCATCAAGGCGACGGACATCCCGGTCGTCGCGTTCTCGGTCGGCGAGGAAGAGCTCCGCGGCATCGACACGAAGCCGCTCGTCGGGCAGCTCGCGGCGTGGAACTACTTCGAGTCGATCGACAACCCGGTCAACAAGGCGTTCATCGACCAGTGGATGGCCTACGTGAAGAAGAACAACCTGCCGGGCGGAGACAAGCGCGTCACGAACGACCCGATGGAGGCCACGTACATCGGCATCCACATGTGGGCGCAGGCCGTCGAGCAGGCGCACACGACGAACGTCGACGCCGTCCGCCAGGCGATCGGCTATCAGCACTTCAAGGCGCCGTCGGGCTTCGACATCCAGATGGACGCCGAGAACCACCACCTCCACAAGCCGGTCTACATCGGCGAGGTCAAGGCTGACGGCCAGTTCCACGTCGTGTGGAAGACCGACGGCCCGATCAAGGCGCAGGCCTGGAGCCCGTACATCCCGGACGACAAGGGCAAGATCGCCGACTGGACGTACCCGTGGGCGTGTGGCAACTGCACGGCGGCCAAGTTTGGGGGCGTCGCAGCAGCCAAGTGAATTTCAAAACCGGCGTGAGTCGCGTGAGAAGAACGATGCGAGGGACAGTCGTCGGGGGGGCCCTTCTGCTTACCGCGCTCGTGTCCTCACGCGCTCACGCCGGACCTTTCGAAGACGCCGTCCAGGGATTGGCCTCGGACAGCGAAGAAAAGATCGTCGAGAACCTGCGGAAGCTCGCGGTTCTCGACGATGCGCGGGCCTGGCCGGTGCTCGACGCGCTCTGCGACGATCGCCTGCGCATCGGCGGCGACGGGCGCGCTTACGTTTGGGATTCGAAGACGCGCGACGCGCGTGACCCGCTCACGCTGGCCGTCATCAAGCCGCAGCCGTTCGGCCTCAAGGAAGTCGAGACGAGCAACGAGATTCGGCGCATCGCCTTCCCCGTGCTCGCGCAGCTCAAGCTCTCCGCGCCGAACGCCGCCGACCGGCTGGCCGCGGCCGAGGAGTTGTCGAAGAGCGGCGGTGACGAGGCGACCGTCATGCTTCACAAGGCGCTCGACAAGGAGCGCGACAAGAACGTTCACGAGGCGCTGGCGCTCGCGGTTGCTCGTGTCGATCTGCAGAGCACCAACACGGCGCTGCGCACTGCGGCGCTCAAGACGATCGCGCGCGCTGGCAACGACGAATTCCTCGCCGACGTCAAACACCTCACCGCCAAGGGAGACGACGGCAAATACGTCGAGCCCGACGCGGGCGTTCGCTCGGCCGCCCAGGAGGCCGTCACGGCCATCGAAGGCCACCAACGACTCGTCACCGTTCTCGGCAGCTTGCTGCACGGGATCTCCCTCGCGAGCGTGCTGCTCTTCGCGGCGCTCGGCCTCGCCGTGACGTTCGGTTTGCTGGGCGTCATCAACATGGCCCACGGCGAGATGCTCATGCTGGGCGCGTACTCGACGTACGCCGTTCAGCAGTTTTTCCAGACCAACCTGCCCGGCGCGCAGCGGTGGTACCTCGTCGTCGCCGTTCCCGTGGCCTTCCTCGTGACGGCGGGCATCGGCATGATCCTCGAACGCGGCGTCATCCGCTTCTTGTACGGACGTCCCCTCGAGACGCTGCTCGCGACGTGGGGCATCAGCCTCGGGCTCATTCAGACGGTGCGGCTCGTCTTCGGCGCGCAGAACGTCTCGGTCGCGAACCCGGACTGGCTGTCGGGAGGCCTCGAGATCACGCACGGTCTCGTGCTGCCGTGGAGCCGCGTCGGCGTCGTCGCGTTCTGCGTCGTGGTCGCCGCGGGCGTGTGGTTCCTGCTGCAAAAGACCAAGCTCGGCCTCTACGTCCGCGCCGTGACGCAAAACCGTTCGATGGCGGCGTGCCTGGGCATCTCGACGAAGCGCATCGACATGCTCATGTTCGGTCTCGGCTCGGGCATCGCCGGTCTGGGTGGCGTCGCGCTCTCTCAGCTCGGCAACGTCGGACCGGAGCTGGGGCAGGGCTACATCATCGACTCGTTCATGGTCGTCGTGCTCGGCGGCGTGGGGCGCCTCGCGGGCGCCGTCGCCGCGGCGCTGGGCCTCGGCGTCGTCAACAAGATCCTCGAGCCGCTCGCGGGCGCCGTCACGGGAAAGATCGTCGTGCTGATGTTCATCATTCTTTTCATTCAACGCAGGCCGCAGGGGTTGTTCGCCATCAAGGGCCGCGTGGAGGCCTAAGGCGTGCACTTCAAAGACCGGCTGTTTCAGATCCACTCGCCTCGCGGATGGCTCGCGCTCGCGGTGTTCGCGGCCATCGTCGTGGCGATCGTTCCGGCGGTCGCGCCGGCGTCGTTCATTCCGTTGCTCGGGAAGTTCCTCTGCTACGGCATCGTCGCGCTCGCCATGGACCTGCTGTGGGGCTACGCGGGCATCCTCAGCCTCGGTCACGGCTTGTTCTTCGCGCTGGGCGGCTACGGCATGGGCATGTACCTCATGCGCTCGATCGCGGGCGAGGGCGTCTATCGCAGCAAGCTGCCCGACTTCATGGTGTTCCTCGACTGGAAAGAGCTGCCCTGGTACTGGCGCGGCTTCGACAACTTCGGGTTCGCGGCGACGATGGCGCTCGTCGTCCCCGGGCTGCTCGCGCTCGTGTTCGGGTGGCTGACGTTCCGCTCGCGCATCAAGGGCGTGTACCTGTCGATCGTCACGCAGGCGCTCACCTATGCGGCGATGCTGTTGTTCTTCCAGAACGCGACGGGCTTCGGCGGCAACAACGGCATGACAGATTTCAAGCGCCTGCTCGGCTGGCCGCTCGCGGCGCCGCAGACGAAGGTCATGCTCTACACGCTGACCGCGGGCGCGCTCCTGGGGACGTACCTGCTGTGCCGCTTCGTCGTCACCAGCAAGCTCGGCCGCGTGCTGACGGCCTTGCGCGACGCCGAGCTCAAGACGCGCTTTTGCGGCTATCAATCGACCAACTACAAGCTCTTCGTGTGGACGCTGTCGGCCATGTTGGGCGCGCTCGCGGGCGCGCTGTACGTGCCGCAGGTGGGCATCATCAACCCGAGCGAGATGCAGCCGTCGAACTCGATCGAGATGGCGATCTGGGTCGCCGTCGGCGGCCGCGGCACGCTGTCGGGCGCGCTCATCGGCGCGTGGCTCATCAACGGCGGCAAGAGCTGGCTCACGGCGGCGTTCCCGTCGGTGTGGCTCTACGCGTTGGGCGCGCTGTTCGTCATCGTGACGCTGTTCTTGCCCAACGGGATCGTCGGGGGGCTCATGGGGCCCGTGCGGGCCTTGCTTCAGCGGCGCGCGCAGACGACGTCTTCAAAGTTCTCGACTCCGGTCTCGTCGCCCGTGCGCGAGACCGTCGCCGTCACGCCGGAGAAGACGGCATGAGCGACGACGTGACGACGGCGCCCGAGACGCAATCGCCGCACGCGCGGCCGCCCATCATGTTGTGGGCCGAGAACCTCACGGTGAGCTTCGATGGGTTCAAGGCGCTCAACGACGTGACGCTCTTGCTCGAGAAGGGCGAGCTCCGCTGCATCATCGGTCCGAATGGCGCGGGCAAGACGACGCTCATGGACGTCATCACCGGCAAGACGCGCCCCACGGAGGGGGCGGTGTTCCTCGAGAGCCGCGTCAACGAGCTCACGCGCTTGTCCGAGGTGCGCATCGCCGAGCTGGGCATCGGCCGCAAGTTCCAGCGGCCGACGGTGTTCCAGGGCCACACCGTGTTCGAGAACTGCGAGCTCGCGTTGCGCGGGAACAAGGGCGTCTTTCATTCGCTGTTCGCGCGCCTCGCCAAGGGGCAACGCGATCGGATCGAAGAGGTCCTCGAGATCATCGGCCTCACCGACCATCGCAACCGCATGGCGGGCTTGCTCGCGCACGGGCAGAAGCAGTGGCTCGAGATCGGGATGTTGTTGTGTCAGGACCCGAAGGTACTTTTCATCGATGAGCCGGTCGCGGGCATGACCCAGCCGGAGATGGAGCGCACGGCCGAGCTGTTCCGCAGCCTCGCGGGGAAGCACACGGTCGTCGTCGTCGAGCACGACATGGAGTTCGTGCGGAGCATTGCCCGCAAGGTCACCGTCTTGCACGAAGGCGCCGTCCTCGCCGAAGGGACCATGGACGCCATCCAAGCCAACCCACGCGTCCGCGAGGTTTACCTGGGAAAGGCCGCATGACCGTCTCAGCGGACATTGAACAGAAGCCTCCGGCGGAGCCCCCGACGACGACGACGATCGAACCGAAGACGATCCTCGAGGTCGCGAAGGTCAACCAGTTCTACGGCAGCAGCCACACGCTGTGGGACGCGTCCCTAACGATCCCCGAGGGCGGGTGCGTGTGCCTCATGGGCCGCAATGGCGTCGGCAAGACGACGCTGCTCAAGGTCATCATGGGCCTGCTGCCGGCGACGTCGGGCAGCATCAAGTTCCTCGGCGCCGAGCTGCTCGGCACGCCCGCCGAGCGGCGCGCGCGCCTCGGCATCGGCTACGTGCCGCAAGGCCGCGAGATCTTCGCCGACCTCACCGTCGAGGAGAACCTGCAAGTCGGCTTGGCGGCGCGCGGCGGCAAGGGCGTCGTGCCCGAGCAGGTCTTCACGCTGTTCCCGGTCTTGAGGAAGATGATGCGCCGTCGCGGCGGCGATCTGTCGGGCGGCCAGCAGCAGCAGCTCGCCATCGGCCGCGCGCTCGCCATCGACGCGAAGATGCCGAAGCTGCTGATCCTCGACGAGCCGACCGAGGGCATCCAGCCCAACATCGTCCAAGAGATCGGCGACATCATCACGCGGCTCAATGAGGCGGGGTTGGCCGTGTTGATCGTCGAGCAGAAGCTTCCATTCGCGCGTCGCATCGGCAAGGCGTTCTGCATGATGGACCGTGGTCGCGCCGTCGCGGGGGGACCGATCAGTGGTCTCACCGACGAGATCGTGAGACAGCACCTGATTGTCTAGTCGAAGTTGTTTCGACGCGCAGAGCGCAAGCGCCCTCACGTTCTTCCGGGGTCGCACTGGATTGTCACGGAACGTTGTCATGTCGCGACAACGCGGGTGGTAATGTCGCCCCGCGAAAGTCGGCCACCACTCATGCACGCTCTCGATAGACACCAAGATTCGCGTTACCAAACGCTCGCGCGCATCGGATCGGGCGGCATGGCCGAGGTCCTCCTCGCGGCGATGCAGGCCAACGGCGTCACGAAGCTCGCCGTGCTCAAGTGCCTCCGGCCGGAGCTCGCCGAGGATCCCGACTTCATCGAGATGTTCCTCGACGAGGCCCGCCTGTGCGCGCGCCTCGCCCACCCGAACGTCGTGCAGACCTACGAAGTCCTTCAGCACGGTGACCGGCTCGCGATGGCGATGGAGTACCTCGAGGGGCAGCCGCTCACGAGCGTCCTGCTCCGCCTCTCCGACAAGCTCGCCGTGGGCGAACGCCTCGGCATCGTCGCGCACGTCTTGGCGGGCCTCGAGCACGCGCACAACCTCACGGACCTCGACGGCACGGCGCTCGGCGTCGTCCATCGCGACGTCAGCCCGCACAACGTCATCGTGACGTACGACGGCCACGTGAAGCTCATCGACTTCGGCGTCGCCAAGACGCTGGCGTCGAGCCACCAGACGCGGCCCGGCGGCGTGAAGGGCAAGATGGCGTACCTCGCGCCCGAGGCGATGCGCGGCGATGCGGTCGATCGGCGCAGCGACATCTTCTCGGTGGGCGTCATGCTGTGGGAGCTGCTCGCGAACCGGCGCCTCTGGGCCCAGAGCGATGACGGCGTCATCGCCTGGCGCCTCGCGACGGGCGAGCCCGCGCCCGAGCTGCCGCGCGAGCTCGACATCCCCGTGGGCCTGCGGGCCGTGTGCCGGCGCGCGCTCTCGCTCGATCCCGATCGCCGCCAGCAGTCGGCGGCCGAGCTCGCGTCCGATCTCGAGCGCTTCGGGCCGCTCACGCGCGAGTCGCACGCGCGCCACCTGGGCTACCTCGTCGCGCGCGCTTTCGAAGCGGAGCGCATCGAGCGCCGGGCCCTCATCGAGTTTCACCTGCGCGGGGCCGCCGTCGAGCGTGGGGGCCACGACTACGAGACGCTCGAGCTGTCGGCGCCGGACGACGCGCCGGACCTCGACATGTCGGACGTGACGACGATCCATCAACGACGCCTCGAGGAGCCGCGGCCCCCGACGCTCGACGACGACCTCCTGGAAGACCTTTCGGGCAATCGCGTCGACGACCTCGAGGTCGAGCTCGAGATCGTGTCAGGGCGGGGCCCCGCCTTCACGACCGGCGACTTCGTCACGACGCCCCGTCCTCTCCTGGTGACGCCGCCACCGATCGTCCGTCACGGTTGGTCGCGGACGGCGCTCGTCGCGACGGCCGCCGCGGCGGTGATGGCCCTCGTGTCCGCGTCTCGCCTCGGCAGCGACGGCGGCCCGCGCGACGCGGTGGCTCCGCAGGTCGCGAGCGCGATTCCGTCCGCCGCGCGTTCGGCCGCGCCGCCGGCGCCGCTCATCGTCGAGTCGAAGCCCGCGCCCGTGTCGGCTGCTACGCCCGAGCCGCACGCCGAGCGCCGCGATCGCCGCCGCCCGCGCCGCCCGCAGATCGACTTGCTCTCCGACGACGTCCTCGATCTCGACGGCCGCCCGCTCCCGCCCTCGCGCGGCTCCGGCGTGTCCCGCGATTCGACCGACTGAGTCGGGGCGGGCTATTGGCCCTACGGCTCGAGCACGACGACCGTCTGACCCGCGGTCACGAAAGCGCCCGGCTTCTGCGTCACCGCGACGACGGTTCCGGCGCTGGGCGCGACGACGGGCGTCTCCATCTTCATGGTCTCCATGACGACGAGCGTGTCGCCCGCGGCGACCTTCGCGCCGACGTCGACCTTGAGCTCCCAGACGCTGCCTGTGACGGGCGAGGCGACCTTGACGAACCCCTCGGGCCACTCCCGCTCGGTCTCGCTCGCGGGTGGCGCGAGTGACTCCTCGGGCGGCGGGGGGAGGGCCTTCCAGCGCTCGCGCTCGGCAACAAAGGCCGCACGCTGCTTCGTGCGGAACGCTTCTACCGAGACGGCGTTGTCATCGAGGAACTTACGGTATTCGGCGAACTTGAACGTCGTCGGCTCGATGGCGACGTGGGCGCGGCCGCGCGGGAAGCGCACCCGGAAGTCGAGGAGCTCGCGCTCGCTCACCGGGTGAAAGCGGATCTGATCGAAGAAGCGCAGGAGCCAAGGGTGGCCGGGCGTGAACTCGGGCGTCTCGTGGAAACGGTTCCACATCTGGCAGGTGCGTCCGACGAACTGGTAGCCGCCGGGGCCCTCCATGCCGTAGACGCACAGATACGCGCCGCCGATGCCGACGGCGTTCTCGGGCGTCCACGTGCGCGCCGGGTTGTACTTCGTCGTCACGAGGCGGTGGCGCGGATCGAGCGGCGTCGCGACGGGCGCGCCCAGATAGACGTCGCCCAGGCCGAGCACGAGGTACGTCGCGCCGAAGACGATCTCCTTCACCTCGTCGATTGAATCGAGCCCGTTGATGCGGCGGATGAACTCGATGTTGCTCGGGCACCAGGGCGCGTCGGGGCGCACCGACTGCATGTACTTGCGGATCGCGAGCTGCGTCGCCGGATCGTCCCAAGACAGCGGCAGGTGCACGATGCGCGACGGCACCTCGATGTCGTCGGTGCGCGGCAGCGAGCTCTCCGCGGCGACGAGCGCGTCGAGAAGAAGCTCGCGCGGGAGGGCGTCGTCGTCGAAGTGGACTTGCAGCGAGCGGATGCCGGGCGTCAGATCGAGCACACCCGGGAGCCTCTTCGCCGCGACCGCTTGCAGGAGCGCGTGCGCGCGAAAGCGCAGCGCGAAGTCGAGCGTGGGCGGTCCCAGCTCGCACAGCAGGTTCGCGTCGCCGTCCTGGCGGATCGTGAACGACGGCCGGTCGCCGCGCGCGGGCAGCGTCAACAAGACGGCCGTCGACGTGTCGGGCACGTCCGTCGTCGGTCGCGCAGGAATCCCCACGGGCGGCGTCGGCGCCGCGCGCAGCGTCTCGATGACGCGCTCCTGTTCGGCGCGCAGCGCGCGCGCTTCGTCGAGCGTCACGGCGCGGAAGCGGATCGTGTCGCCGGGCTTGAGCTGACCGACCTTCCAGAGGTCCGCCTCGATAATCGTCGCGGGGCAGACGAAGCCGCCGAGGCTGGGACCGTCGGGGCCGAGGATGACGGGCATGTCGCCCGTGAAGTCGATCGTGCCGATGGCGTAGGCGTTGTCGTGGATGTTCGACGGGTGCAGGCCGGCCTCGCCACCATCGGGGCGCGCCCAGCGCGGCTTGGGGCCGATGAGGCGCACGCCCGTGCGGCTCGAGTTGTAGTGAACGCGCCAGGCCGTCGCGAAGAGATCGTCGATGTCGGCCGGCTGGAAAAAATCAGGCGCGCCGTGCGGGCCGTGGAGCACGGCGATGCTCCACGCGTCGGTGAGCGCGGGCATGAGCGCGGGGGACAGGCGCGCCGTGGCCGCGTCGGTCGCGGGCACCTGCTCACCCAGGTGCAGCACGTCGCCGGCGGCGAGCGCGCGCCCGCCATGGCCGCCGAAGAGACCGAGCGTGAACGTCGCACGGCTGCCCAGGTACGAGGGCACGTCGAGGCCGCCGCGAACGGCGACATAGCCGCGGCTGCCGTTGCCGCGCACACCGGCGAGCCGCAGCTCGGCGCCCGCGCCGACAGCAACCGCCTCGTAGCGCGGCACGGGCTTGCCGTCGAGCGTCGCGCGCAGGTCCGCGCCCGCGAGCGCGATGACGGCGGGCGCGTGGAAGCGCAGCGCTGGTCCCACGAGCGCGCACTCGAGCCCCGCGGCGTCGTCTCGGTTGCCGACGAGGCGATTCGCGAGACGAAACGACAACGCGTCCATGGGCCCCGACGGCGGCACGCCGACGTCCCAGTGGCCGAGGCGGCCCGGGTGATCCTGGATCGTCGTCTGCGTGCCGCCCTCGACCACCTCGATCGTGCGGGGCGCGTAGGGCAACGTCGCGAGCTTCGACGTGTCGACGTCGCCCGAGGCGAAGTCCTCGCTGCGCAGTACCTGGACCAAGTAGTCCCGGTTGTTCTCGATGCCGGCGATGCGCGTGCTCTCGAGCGCGGCGATGAGCGCGCGCCGCGCCTCATCGCGCGTCTCGCCGCGCGCGATGAGCTTGGCGAGCATCGGGTCGTAGTAGGGCGTGACCTCGCTGCCGCGCTCAACGGCCGACTCGACGCGGATGCCCGAGGGGAACGCGACCTCGGTGAGCACGCCGCAGCTCGGCTGGAAGGCGCGCCGCGGATCCTCGGCGTAGAGGCGGGCTTGAATCGAGGCGCCGCGCGCCGTGGGTGCGCGCGCCGCGAGATCGGGCAGGGCGCCCGCGGCGAGCCGCACCATCCACTCGACGAGGTCGATGCCCGTGACCTCCTCGGTGACGCCGTGCTCGACCTGAATGCGCGTGTTGACCTCCAGGAAGTAGAACGCGTCGAGGTCGGGCGACGCCGCGTCCAAAATGAATTCGACCGTGCCCGCCGAGCGGTAGCGCGCGCCGCGGCCGAGACGCGCCGCCGTCTCGAGGAGCGCCTCGCGCGTCGCGGGCGAGATCCCGGGCGCGGGCGTCTCCTCGATGACCTTCTGGTTGCGGCGCTGCAGCGAGCAATCGCGCTCGCCGAGCGCGAGCACCGTGCCGGCGCCATCGCCGAAGATCTGGACCTCGACGTGCCGGGCGCGCGTGACGAGCTTCTCGAGGTAGAGCCCCGCCTGCTTGAAATTCGTGCGCGCGAGACGCTCGACGGCGTCGTAGGCGGCCGCGAGCTCGGCGGCGTCGGCGCAGCGGCGCATGCCGATGCCGCCGCCGCCCGCCGTGCTCTTGAGCATGACGGGGTAGCCGATGCGCGCCGCGTGCCCGAGCGCCTCGTCGACGTCGCGCAGGATCTCGGTGCCGGGCAAGAGCGGCACGCCGTTCGCGGCCGCGATCGCGCGCGCCGTGTGCTTGAGCCCGAAGGCGCGCATCTGCGTGGGCGTGGGCCCGATGAAGGCGACGCCGGCGGCCTCGCACGCCTCCGCGAAGTCGGCGTTCTCGGCGAGGAAGCCGTAGCCGGGGTGGATCGCCTCGGCGCCCGTCTCGCGCGCGACCTCGAGGATGGCGTCGCCGCGCAGGTAGCTCTCCGCGGGCTTGGGCGGGCCGATGCACACGGCCTCGTCAGCGGCGAGCACGTGCGGCGCCGTTGCGTCGGCCTCCGAGTAGACGGCGACCGACCCAACGCCCATGCTGCGCAGCGTGCGCAGGATCCGCGTCGCGATGACGCCGCGGTTGGCGACGAGGACCTTACCGAACAACGTCGGCTCCTCTCACGAGGCGGGCCAGACGAGCAAGCGGATCGGCGTCGGGTTGTAGGCGTTGCATGGGTTGTTGAGCTGCGGACAGTTGGAGATCAGCACGAGGACGTCGCGCAGGGCGCGCAGCTCGACGTAGCGCCCGGGCCCCGAGACGCCGTCCGCGAAGGTGAGCTCGCCCGCGGGCGTCACGGGGACGTTCATGAAGAAGTTGATGTTGGCGGGCAGGTCCCGCTTCGTCATGCCGTCGCCGTGCCGCGCGAGCGCGAGCAGAAAGCTGTCGCGACAGTTGTGCATGTACTTCTTCCCGAGCGCGTAGCGCACCTGGTTGCTCTCTGCCGAGCAGGCGCCGCCGACGGTGTCGTGGCGCCCGCAGGTGTCCGCGACGATCGTGAGCAGCGGCCGGCCCTCGCTCGACATCAACGCTGTGCCCGTCGTCAGGTAGAGGTTGCCCTGCGCGCGAATGGTCTCGGTCGCGCTGTAGCGCTCTGTCACATCTCGCGCCGCGAAGAAGATCGTGTCGACGGCTTGGTTGCCCTCGAGGTCGACGATGCGGAGGCTTTCGCCCGCGAGGACTTCGTGCGTCCAGCCTTCGCCCGCGGGCAAGATGACGTCGAGGCGGGCCTTGGCCGGATCGAGCCGACATTCCTTCAGGTTCATTTGCAGGTTCATGGACGCTCGCCCCGCTCGCTCAGGTAGGCCGCCGTGAGCGCGAACCCGCGGTCGTTCTCAGGCCGCGAGACTCGACACGCGTCGTCGACGCCGGCCGGCTCCCCCGCGTACAGCGCGAGCGTCACCGTCGGCGGCGCGTAGGCCGTCGCCGGATCGAGCGGGTGGGGCGTGTTCGACAGGACGACGAGCGTGTCCATCTCGAAGCGCAGGTCGACGTGGGCGCCGGCGCGGCTGTTGCCCGTCACGAAGCGGATCGCGCCCGCGCCGTCGACTTCGACGCGCACGAAGAAGTTCACGTTGGCGACGACGTCGCGCTTGCCCAGGCCGTGCTTGCCGAGCTCGACGAGGAAGTTGTCGCGTCCATTGCGGTGGAGCTCGTTGCGCAGGTCCTGGTAGCGGCCGTCGCCGAACCGCGCGCGCGTCGCGGCGGCGTCGCCGCACCCGGAGAGCGTGTCGTGCCACCCACAAGTGTCGTCGACGATCGACGCGAGCACGCGGCCCATGTCGCTGTAGAGCACGCGCCCCGTCGTGAGGAAGGCCGTGAACTGTGCCTTGAGCGTGTCGGGCATGTTGTAGCGCTCGAGCGGATCGTCGGCGTTGTAGAGCAGCGCCGAGACGCACGCGCGCCCCTCGTCGTCGGTGATGCGCAGAACCTGGTTGCGGCGCAGCCGGCGCGACCAGGCCTGGCCGCCGCGCAGCGTGTCCTGCCAAAGCGGGGGGTTATTCAACGTCGTCTCCAATCTCCGTCATGCGTTTCATCGCGAAGCCCGGCAGGGTCTCCGTATACACCTCGGCCGGCGGGTGGATCAGCTCTTCGAGGTGGCGCCGCGCCGCGAGGAACGTCGGCGACGCGAACTGGCTCGGCTGGCGCGGCCGCGGCACGGCGATCTCCATGAGCTCGCGCACGCGCCCCGGGTGCGCGTCGAGGACGAGCACCCGGTCGGCCAGGTACACGGCCTCGTCGAGATCGTGCGTGATGAAGACGATCGTGATGTCGACCTGCTTCCAGATCTGCAGGAGGTACGACTGCATCTGCGCCCGGGTTTGGGCGTCGAGCGCGCCGAACGGCTCGTCCATGAGCAGGATGCGCGGCCGGTTCGCGAGGGCGCGCGCGATCGCGACCCGCTGCTTCATGCCGCCCGACAGCTGATGCGGGTAGCTCGCCGCGAACTTCGAGAGGCCCACGAGGTCGAGCCACTGGTTCGCCTCCTGCTCGGCCGTGCTCGGCGACAGGCCCTGCGACACCTCGAGGCCGAACATGACGTTCTTCTTCACCGTGAGCCACGGGAAGAGCGTGTAGCCCTGGAAGACCATGCCGCGATCGGGTCCCGGTCGATCGACGGGTTTGCCGTCGAGGAGAATCGTGCCGCCGTTACAGGGATCGAGCCCGGCGATCAAGCGCGCGAGGGTCGACTTGCCGCAGCCCGAAGGACCGATCACGCACAGGAGCTCGCGCCGGTACGCCTGGAAGCTCACGCGATCGAGCGCAACGATCTTGTGGCCGTCGGCCGTCGTGAACTCCTTGGTCAGGTTCTGGACGTCGAGGATGACGGGGCGCTGCTTGAGCTTGCCGAAGCGCGCCGCGACGGCCACGTCTTGCGTGCGGTACGACAGCTCGCTCATGCGCGCGCGGCCTCCTTGACCCCTTCAGGCGCGACGACGACAACGCCGCGACGGCTACGCCGCGCGTACGCGAAGGCTTGCGAGAACCACCCGCGCCGCGACGTCTTGAGCCACGGGAAGAGCTGCCGCCCGAGGGACGCGAGGACCAGGTCCGTCCCCAGGCCGACGAGCCCGATGACGATGATCGACGCGAACACGCGATCGTAGGCGCGGTACTTCGCCTGTTGATTGATGAAGAAGGTGATGCCCGAAGACACGCCGATGAGCTCGGCGACGATGAGGTACGTCCACGCCCACCCGAGCAGCACGCGCATGTCCGTGTAGATGTCGGTGATGACGCCGGGGACGACGACGCGCAGAAGCAGATCGCGCGGCCGCGCCCCCAAGGTCTGCGCCGCCTCGAGCAGGGCCGGGTCGATGCGCTTGGTCGTATTGGCGATGACGAGGACCTGCTGGAAGAACGTGCCGATGAAGATGATCGCGATCTTGGGCGCGTCTTCGATGCCGAGCACGGCGACGGCGAGCGCGCCGAAGGCGGGCGCGGGCAGGTAGCGGAAAAATTCGATGAAGGGCTCGGTGAGCCGCGCGAACGGGGGCAGGGCGCCGCACAGGATGCCGAGCGGCACGCCGAACAGCGAAGACAGCAAGAACCCCCAGAAGATCACCTGGACGCTGTGCCACAGGCTCTGGTGGAGCCACGGCTCGTCGGCGCGAAAAGGCGGCGTCGTAAAGCCGGTCACGAGCGCGCGCGCGACCTGGTGCGGCGCCGGAAGAAAGACCGGGTTCGCGGGCGTGCCCGTCGCCGGATGACCGCCGCGCGCACGCACCTCGATGTTCTCGCGGTCGACGTCGGCGCGCGGCGCGAGCTCGCCCGGCGTGAGCCACTCGATGTCGCCCGCGTCCTTCACGCGCAGCATCGGGTGCCACACGAACGGCACGTAGCTGATGATGGCCCACGCCGCCATCGGGAGCATGAACGACAGCGCCCAGAGGCGCCGCGACCGTCGGGGCGACAGCGCGGCGAGCGGGCGAAACCAGGGCTCGGAGGCGCTCATGGCGGCACGTCGGACGTTCTCCCTATTTCGCGAGGGCCTCCTTCGACAGCGAGCCGTCGACGTACGTCGCGACCGCCTGCGGATCCTTGTAGACCTTGTTGGCGATGTTGAAGGCGTCGGCGACCTTGCCGCTGCCGATGAGCGTGCCAAGCGTGTCCTTGGTGTCGAACCGCTTGAGCGCCTCGGCGGGCGTCAGGAAGTGCGTGCCCGGTAGAAACTTCGCGTACTCCTCGGGCGGCACGCCGGCGCGGCCGGCCATGATCTTGACGGCCTCGTCCTTGTTCTTCGGGTCCATGACGAACGCGGCGATGCGGTTCCAGACCTTGATGAACTTCACCCAGTCCGCGCGCCGCTCGGCGAGGTTCTTCGGGTTGACGCACACGAGGTCGTAGATGAGGCCGGGCACGTCCGCGCTCGTGAACACGGCCTTCGAGCCCGCGACGGCCTTGAGCGATTGATTGGCGTTCGGCTGCCACGCGCCGATCGCGTCGACGCTGCCCGAGGCGAGCGCCTGCGCCGTCTGGTTCGTGGGGACGTTCACGATCGTGACGTCGGACTCCTTCATGCCGTTCTTCTCGAGCGCTTTGTCGAGCATGAGGTGCTCGACGAGGCCGATCTCGAGGCCGACCTTCTTGCCCTTGAGCGCCTTCAGATCCTTGATGCCGCGCTTGGCGACGATCATGTCGTTGCCGGCGCTGTAGTCCGTCACGAGGATCGCGACGCTGCGCGGCCCGGGCGCGCCCGTCACGAGCGCGTCGCCGGTCGTCATCATGACGGCGTCGACCTTGCCGGCCGCGAACGCCTCCATCGACGGTGCGTACTCGAACCAGTCGAACTTCACGTCGACGCCGGCCTCTTTGAACCAGCCTTTTTGAATCCCGATTTCGAAGGCCGTCCACCCCGGCCAGTCCGAGAAGCCCACGCGCAGGGGCGCCTTGGGCGCCGCTTCTGCGGATGAAGAAACGAGGGTGGCGAAGAGAGCCGCGAGCGCGAACGAGGAACCCCAACGGACGTGATGTCTCATTGGGCCGACCGTATCAACGGCGCGTAACCAGCAGATTTCGGACCCACGCGATTCGTGTAACTAGGGAAGCGCCCCAGAACCCGAGGCGTGTTCCCTTCAAGTTACGATCATTGAGCACGCACGAAACAACTCGTTGTCTCGCCGATGCTACGTTCGCCGGCGACATGGCGATCAAGACCGTCGAGGCAGAGCCGGAGCCCATCTCGATCGACGTCGACCGCACGGCCATCGTCGTCATCGACATGCAGCGCGACTTCCTCGAGCCGGGCGGTTTCGGCGAGACCCTCGGCAACGACGTCTCGCTGCTCCAGAAGGCCGTCGCGCCGTGTGCCGCGCTGCTCGAAGGCGCGCGTCGCAAGGGCGTCCTCGTCATCCACACGCGCGAGGGCCACCGCCCCGATCTCCCCGACGCGCCCAAGTACAAGGTCGAGCGCGGCGCGCCCAGCATGCGCATCGGCGCGAAGGGCCCGATGGGCCGCATCCTCGTGCGCGGCGAGCCAGGGCACGACATCGTCGCGGCGCTGTATCCGAAAGAGGGTGAGCCCGTGATCGACAAGCCGGGCAAGGGTGCCTTCTACGCGACCGACCTGCACAACATCCTGCAGATCCGCAACATCGAGAACCTGATCGTCTGTGGCGTCACGACCGAGGTCTGCGTCCATACAACCGTGCGCGAGGCGAACGATCGCGGCTACCGCTGCATCGTGCCGGGCGACTGCTGCGGCTCGTACTTCCCCGAGTTCCACGAGGTGGGGCTGCGGATGATCAAGGCGCAGGGCGGAATCTTTGGCTGGGTCTCTGATTCGAAGAAGGTCTTGGCGGCCTTGCAATAGTCGCCACAACGAGGAGGGAACGATGGGCGCAGTGACGGCGGCGGACGTGAAACCGGTTTCCGAACCGAAGATCTGGACCCCGGGGGACTGGAACGCGTTCTTCGGGTTCGGGACGAACATCCTCGTGAACCTGCTCGTGCTGACGGGCCTGCTTCGGTTCGTCATCAAGATGTCCGACGCGCTCGTGTTCGGGCGCATCCTGCCCGCGACGGGGCTGATGCTGTGCTTGAGCACGCTGTACTACGCGCGGCTCGCCTTCAAACTGGCGAAGGAGACGGGACGCTCCGACGTCTGCGCGCTGCCTTCCGGCATCAGCGTGCCGCACATGTTCGTCGTGACGTTCGTGATCATGCTGCCCATCGCGCTCAAGACAGGCGATCCCGTCCAAGGCTGGGAGGCGGGCCTCACCTGGGTCTTCATCCAGAGCTTCGTCTTGATGATCGGCGGCTTCGTGGGCCCCGTCATCCGCAAGATCACGCCGCGCGCCGCGCTTCTCGGCACGCTCGCGGGCGTGTCGGTCGCCTTCATCTCGATGCGCCCCGCGCTCGAGATGTTCATGAACCCCGTCATCGGCGTCGTCTGCTTCGCCGTCATCGTCGTGAGCTGGTTCGGCGGCGTGCGCTACTTCCGCGGCATCCCCGCGGGTCTCGTCGCGATCGGCGTCGGCACGGCCATCGCGTGGGGCTCGAACCTCTTTGGCCTGCACTACGGCGGCCTCAGCAAGGAAGGCCTGCTCGCGTCGTTCTCGAACTTCGGCTTCTCGGTCCCGCTCCCGGCGGTCGGACACATCTTCCACGGCTTCAAGTTCCTGGGCGTCATCCTCGTGACGGCGATTCCCTTCGGCATCTACGATCTCGTCGAGGCGCTCGACAACGTCGAGAGCGCCTCGGTCGCGGGCGACAGCTACCCGACGACGCGCGTCCTCACGGCCGACGGCATCATCAGCCTCATCGGCTGCCTGATGGGGAACCCGTTCATCAACGCCGTCTACATCGGCCACCCGGGCTGGAAGGCGATGGGTGGCCGCATCGGCTACTCGGCGGCGACGGGCGTGGCGGTCATCTTGTTGTCGTGGTTCGGCGCGATCGCCGTCATCGTCTCGTTGGTTCCCGTCGTCGCGATCTCGCCGATTCTGCTCTACATCGGCATGCTCATCGGCTCGCAGGCTTTTCAAGAGACGCCGAAGTCGCACGCGCCCGCCATCGTCTTGTCGCTCGTGCCGCACGTCGCCGCCTGGGGCAAGCTGCAGATCGACAACTCGCTCGCGGCCGCCGGCACGAACGCCGCCGCCGTCGGGTTCGACAAGCTCAGCCAGAAGGGCATCTTGTATCCCGGACTCGCCGTGCTCGGTGACGGCGCGATCCTCGGCGGCTTGATGCTGGGCGCGATCGCGGCGTTCGTCATCGACCGGCAGTTCGTCAAGGCGGCCAGCTTCGCGGCCGCGGCGTCGCTCATGACCTTCTTTGGCTTCATGCACGGCGAAGCCATCGGCATCGGGCAATCACCCACGATGGCCGTCGCCTACCTCGGCGTCGCCGGCATCTTGTTCGGCTGCGCCAAATTTGCGACCGTGACGGCGCCCGCGCCCGTGCACCATGACGAAGACGAGATGGCGCCCGCCGTCGCCTGAACGGCGCCGCCGTCGGCCTGAACGGCGCCCGCCGTCGCCTGAACGAGGAGTGTCCTCGGCGCGTGTCGTTCGCGTCCGGCACGACGATCTCGCCTTGGTCATCGGCACGAGGTCCACCGAGGGCAGGTCGCGAACCACGCCATCTAGCGTCATGAAAACGCCCGCGCCTTGCCCTTGGTGCGCGTTATTATTTCCGGATTCCATGGTCGTAAAGGAGGAAGGTGTTTCTGGTCCGTCGAGGGCTGGCAGCGAACGCGCGCATGGTTATGTTTTCCGTTCGGCTTAAACAGAACGGGCGTTCTATTTCGGTGCGCCTAGTGGTACGCGTGTCTCGTAGTCATGAAAAAAATAGCTTTGCTGGCGCTCTTTGCGCTCAGCGTCATGGGATGTGGCAGTCATTCGTCCCCCTCTCCGGATGGGGGCGACGCTGGCAAGAAGCCGGTCGTCCAGGCTGACGGCGGGGACGCGCGCGACGTCGCGGGCGGGGGGAAGGACGGCGCGGATGCCATCGGCACGTGTGCGCCTGAAGGCGGCGCGCAAAAGGCGCTCGGCGATCCGTGCGCGTGCGCGGCTGAATGCGCGAGCAACTTCTGCGTCGACGGGGTCTGCTGCAACAGCGTCTGTCAGGAGACGTGCAAGACCTGTTCGTCGCCCACAGCGATGGGGACGTGCACGTTCGTGTCGTCCGGGACGAAGCCTCGCGAGCCGAGCACGTGCGCGGCCGCGGCCGTGAGCACCTGCGGCCTCGACGGCACGTGTGACGGCGCCGGCGCCTGTCGCCTCCACCAGGTCGGCACCGAGTGCGCCAAAGGCCAATGCGACAGCGGCTCCGTCACGGGATCGCAGGCGTGCGACGGCATGGGACATTGTCGGCCGGCACCGGCGACGATCTGCGCGCCGTACCAGTGCAACGATGCGACGGCCGCTTGCTTCGACGGGTGCGAACAGAACGGCCAGTGCGTCACGGGCCACCAGTGCGACAGCCGCATGTGCGGCAAGAAGATGAAGGGCGCGAAGTGCGCCGACGGGACCGAGTGCTCGTCGGGCTTCTGCGCCGACAACGTCTGTTGCAACGTCTCGTGCGAGGGCGGCTGCGTCTCGTGCAAGCTGCCGGGGCGCACGGGGACGTGCTGGCCCGTCGATCAGGGCACGCCTGATTCGCGCGCCGTGTGCAAGGACATGGGCGCCGCGAGCTGCGGCACGACGGGGAAGTGCGACGGCTTCGGCGGCTGCGACAAATACGCGGCGGACACGGAGTGCCTCGCGCCCACGTGCGCGGGGTTGGTGCGTCGCAACCTGCCGGGCGTCTGCGACGGCGTCGGGACGTGCAAGCCGCCCGGCGTCGCGACCTGCAGCCCGAACCTCTGCGTCGGCGGCGACTGCAAGAGCGGCTGCGTCGTCGACGCCGACTGCGAGCCGGGCCACGCCTGCGTCAACAAGTCGTGCGGCAAGATCAAGGACGGCAACGCCTGCATGATGAACGCCGACTGCGCCAACGGGCACTGCGTCGACGGCGTCTGCTGCGACACGGATTGCACGGGCGCCTGCCGAAGCTGCTCGCTGGCGGCGACGCTCGGCAAGTGCACGTCGATCGCGGCGGGCAACGTGGATCCGCGCGCCGTGTGCAAGGATATGGGCGCCGGCACGTGCTCGACGAACGGTAAGTGCGACGGCACGGGCGCCTGTCAGAAGTATCCCGTGGCGACGGTGTGCGCCCCCGAGACGTGCACGACGGGCGTGTACACGCCGGCGTCGACGTGCAACGCGAGCGGCGTGTGCACGGCGCCGAGCTCGCGTCCGTGCAACCCCTACGTTTGCAACGGTTCGGCGTGCTTCAACGCGTGCACGAACAACGCGGCCTGCATGGCCCCGCGCGTGTGCAACGACAATGGCTGCGGCAAGAAGCCGCTCGGCGCCTCGTGCTCGGCCGCGGCGGAGTGTCAGTCGTCGTTCTGCGCGCAGGGCGTGTGCTGCAACTCCGGGTGCAGCGGCTCGTGCCAGTCGTGCGCGCTGCCGGGGACGCCGGGCGCGTGCACGAACGTCCCGACGAACAGCCCCGATCCCGCCGGCATCTGCAAGGACGCCGGCAAGGCGTCGTGCGGAACGACGGGCAAGTGCCAGGCGGGCGTCTGTCAGAAGTACGCGTCGGGAACGGTCTGCAAGGCGCCGACGTGCGCGGCGGCGACGAACCTATCTATCGCTGCTTCGACCTGCGACGGCGGGGGGACGTGCACGACGCCGGCCGCGATGTCC
>JBBQJG010000018.1:0-33941 GCA_038325725.1 Polyangia bacterium
GTCACGCCCTGCTGGGGCGTGGCCTCGACGACGCGCCCCAGGCGCACGGGCAGCTCGAAGCCCGGGCGCGGCAGCATGCGATCGTCGCCCAGCAGCCACACGTACGCCTCGGCATAACCGCCGAGCACCTGCAGCTTCGCGCGACCCAGCGTCGTGAGGCTCGCGCCCATCGCGCCAACGCTGTCCTCGGTGAGGTCTTGCTTCTTGAAGAAGAGCTCGCCGCGCACGCCGAAGAGGTTCCCGATGGGCACGTTCAGCTCGCCGCCGACGGCGAGCAGCGGGCCGTTTTGGCGAAGGGCGAGCGGCGTGTTGCCGGTCGATGTCCACGCCGGCTCGAAGACGACGAAGCCGCCCGGCGTCGCCTGCGTCACGAAGGGCTGCGCGCCGGCGCGGTGGCCGTACCAGGCCGAGCCTCCGAGCGAAACGGCGCGCAAGCTGTCGAACGACGAGCGCGCGAGCGGCGCCACGACGAGCCGCCCGATGACGTCGATTTGATCGTCGGCGTTGCGAAAGCCAGGGCCGTCGCCGTTGAACAGGCCCGCCGAATAGTGAACCGTGCGCGCGTCGTCGGTGCCCTGGACCATGACGCCCACGTCCTTGCGAAACGGCGCCCCGATCGCCCGACCCACGAGCGACCGCTCGAGGAACGGCGCGTAGCCCTCGAGCGTACGGTTCTCGAAGGAGAACGGCACGTCGAAGCGGCCCGCCTGGAGGATGAAGAGATCTCCCGCGGGCGCGAACGCGGCGTACGCGTCGGTGGGTGCCGTCCCGTTCGGCGCGAGCGGCTCGGCCCCCGTCGCGAAGTCGCCCGCGAGATCGAAGTAGAACTGCGAGCCCATCCAGCCCGCGAGCTCGACGCGCGCGCGCCGCAAGGTGAACCCGCTCGGCGGCTGGGAGCGCGCGAAGAACGCGCCCCCAACCTCGAGCCGCAGCGACGGCAACAGGACGACCTCGTTCCCCGGCGAGCGCAGGAACACGCGCTCCCCCGCGACCCCCGCGACCGGGTCGCGCGGCCCCGGCGGCGGCTCGGCCGCCGGCAGGGGCGCGGACGGCGGCGCGACCGCCGCTGCAGAGGGAGGAGCCTCGTCCCCCTCCGCGGCGCGCGCGACGCGCCCAGTCAGCGCCAAGGCCGCGAGGGCGCTTGCGAAAAGACGACGGCTCCGGGACATGAGCGGGCCTATTGTAGCCGGCTCCGCCGCGCCGCGCGCGGGGTGGGTCAGGAGATTGTCCCCGGGCCCCGCCTCGCCCGACCTCGCGAAACGACGATCGCGGGCGGAAAATATGCGACAATCGACGCGTGCAGATGCGTGACCTTCGCTCGCCGCCCGCGCCTTCTACGTCAGCGCGCCGCCCTCGCGGTCAGCGCGGCGGTGCCGCCGTCGAGTTCGCGATCGTCCTGCCGCTCTTCTGCGGCGTGCTCTTCGGGATCATCGACTACGGCTGGTACTTCTATCAAAAGTTCACACTCGCCTCTTCCGTCCGTGACGGCGTGCGAACGGGCGTGACGGTCCGTGAGACGGACAATCCTGACTGCTGGCAGACGGCCGTCGACGCCGCCAAGAAGAACCTCGCCGCCGGCTCGATCGTCCCGACGAGCGTCAGCTGGGGTCCGAGCGTCCACTACAACAACACCGCTCCCACGCGGACGCTGACGCTCAGCGGGACTTATACGTTCACGCCCCTCGTTGGCTTCGTGCCGCTGCCGAAGGCGGCGATGACGTACACGATGACGATGCTGCTCGAGCAGCAGTCGCTGCCGCCGTAACGCGACCTACTGGACGATCGTCACCGGGATCTGCCCCGGGATCGCCTTCATGAACGCCGCGAGCTGCGTGCTGTCGCTGGTGATTTGGACGGTGCCGCGGTTCTGCTTGAGCGTCTTGGCGAAGGCCTCTTCGCGGCTGCCGGCGGTGAAGAACCCGATCACGAACAGATCGACGTTTGCGTCCCTGGCGGCACTGGAGGCCGCCGTCGCGCCGTTCAGCATCGTGCGCGCCATGTTGCAGGCATCGGTTCCCGCCGTCCCCGAGGGACCGGCCGAGACGCCGGCGTTCGGACTTCCGTCGCTGTACGCGCCGCCCCCGTAGGTGTTTCCATTGGTCGCCGTCCACGTGCCGCCGCAGGTGAGTCCATTGGCGCAACAGGGATACTTGTTGCCGCAGAGGGCGCCACCGCCGATGCTCGTGCACGCCATGGGCGTGCCGTCGGTGACGAGGATGAGCACGCGCGCCTCGTAGGGCTGACTGGCCGCGACGAGCTTCGCGGTTCCCGCCTTGATGGCCTCCCCGAGGTCGGTGCCGGAGTAGAGACCAGCGGCCGTGAGCGCGGAGGAGCCAGCCGAGCAGTGCTGCATCCAGCTGTGGTTCGGATACGCGGCGCCATTGCACTTGTTCGTACCGCCCAAGCCGGCGGCGTCGCTCTTGTTGCAAACGCCGATGCCGCGTGTCTGCGTCGACGAGACCGTCGTCGTGTCACGCTTCCACGCGTAGTTGATCGTGTTGTACTTCCACATGATGTTGTTCCAGTCCGTCAACGGGACGGCCGTCCCCGTGAAGGTGTCCAGCGCGGTCCAATCGCCGCGCGTTCCGTGCATCGTGTAGCCGTTCGTACCGTACAGATAGTCGAGGAACGTCGTGGCTGCGTCGGCTGCGTTGTCGATGTCGCAGATGTAGCTGTCGGTCGTGTCCATCTCGATCATGAAGTAGCGATTGCTGAAGGCGCCCGTCACCGACTGCGTGACGTCCGCCTCCTTGTAACCGAGCGCCGGGGCGAAGGTCAGGTGGATGAGGCCGCTCGGATCGTCCGAGCTGAGCGATTGCGCTTTGATCTGCACCGCTGTGTACGGCTGATTTCCCGCGACGAACGCCTTCGTGTTGAAGTCGTACGCGCCGAAGACGACGTCGGTCGATTTCAAGATCATGGGCTGCCCCATGACAGTGTTGGCCTTCGCGATGTCGAGCGCGATCTGCTTCGCCGCCGCGACGTCGTTCGTCGTCTGCAGCATCACCATCGCGGCGTGCGTCGCGGCGTCGGTCGCGTTCTGCATCTCTTGTCGCGCGAGGCGCACGTACGAGAGATCGAAGCCCAACGCCCCGAAGCCCAACACGACCGTGAGCAGGATGAACATCAAGATCGCGATGGCGCCCCGCTCGCCGTTTCGCTGTCCGCCCCTTACATTTCGCCCATTGTCTGTACGCATGGCTGCCTACGATTTTAGGGCCAAACGAGCGGAGATGGCTAGAGCCGCTGCATAAATCAGCGGCTCTAGCCCTTGGCGATCAGCGTCAGGAATTGCCGATGCGGATCGTGACAGTCAAGACGGCGCGGGGGCCGGAAGCCTTCGCCGTGCTCGTGAGCCCGACGAGCTTGGCTTTCAAGAACGCGCCCACACGGGCGTCGCCAGAAACCACATCGACGCCGGTGACCCTACCCGTGGCGTCGACCGTGAGCGCGAGGATGACGCGCCCTGCGAGGCCTCGTTTCGTCACGGAGCCGAGGCGCACCTTGAGCGCCGCCACGAGCGCCTCGGGCGAGGTGAGGCCCGTCGCCGACGAGCTCTCGACGACGAAGCACGGCGCCGGCTCGCCCGCGCACTCTTTCTTCTGAGCCTTGGTTGGCTCCGCGGGGGCTTTCTCGGCTTTGGGCTTCGCGTCGTCCTTCGCGGCTTTGGCTTCGCTCGGGCCGTTGATGTTCTTGCCGGGTGACTGAGCGACGGGTGAGGCGGGCGCGTCCTCTTCCTCGCGCTCGACGTCCATGACCACGCGGCGCTTGGCGAGGGAAGCATGGCCACCGAGCCCGGACGACATCGGTGCCGGCGAGGCGGCCGGCGCGCCGATGCCGCGGGACCTGAGGCCGACGCCCGAGCCCACGCCGCCGAAGACGCCCATCATGCCGCTGGAGCCCGCGCTCTTTTGCCGTTCGTCGCCGACGGCGAGGTTCGAGACGCCCTGGGGCATCGGCAGCGGCTGGCGCACCGTCTCGGCCTGCCCCGTGTGGTTCGCGATCTCTTGATCGACGGCGACGAACGACGTGAACTGCGTCAGCAAGCTGTGGCGCAAGCCGAGGTCGGTGATCGCATCCTCGACGGGCTGCCCGCCGCCGAGGTGCAGCTCGTCCTCGAGCGTCGCGACCCAGCTGCGCGCCCACAGCCAACGCAACGCCTCGTTGCGCGCGTGCGCGTCCGACGCGCGTACGGGCAGCACCTGCGAGAACGGCGCGCCACCACCCGCGAAGCCGCTCACGCGCACCTGACCGCCGGGATCGCCCTGGTACTTGCCGAAGAGCAAGACGGGACGACGCGCGAGCAGATCGGGAACCTTCTGCGGCGAGACGTCGGTCGTGTGGAAGCCCTCGAAGCCGACAGTGACGTGCGTGAGCACCGGCTGCTCGATGTATGTGCGCAGGCGGTCCGCCTCGGCGGCGGCCTTTTCGGGCTTGAGGACGACGAAGGGCTCGCCGCGGCCGGCGCGCGCGAGGCCTTCGATGAGCGCGCGGTTCACGCTGCTGCCGATGCCGAAGGAAAACAGGTTCGACTCATCGAGGTGCTCGCGCACGAAGCGGAAGGCCTCGGCCTCGACGCCGACGTAGCCGTCGGTGACGACGACGACGGAGCGCGAGATCGCCCGACCCTGGCGCGGAACGGCGTACGCGGCGCGCAGGCCGCCCATGAGCTCGGTGCCGCCGCCGCCGTGCTGACGCTCGATGAGATCGATCGCGTCGCGGATGTTGGCCGCCGACGCCGGGACCGAGCCGCTCGGGCTCATGACGAAGTTCGCGCCTGAAAACAGCGCGACGTCAAAGTGGTCGCTGGGGCGCAGCTGCGTGAGCAGCTTGTGCATGAGCGCCTTCGCCGTGTCGAGCGGGAAGCCGTGCATCGAGCCCGAGACGTCGAGGAGGAAGATGTACTCGCGGCCGGGGATCTGCGACAGCGTGGGTCGGCGCGGCGGCTCCATCATGAGCGCGAAGTAACCCTCGCCGTCGGCGCCGCGCGGAGACAGCAACATCCCCGTCTCGATCTTGTCGCCCGCGAGGCGGTAGCGAAGGACGAAGTCGCGGTTGCCCTCCGCGCCCTGGGACGCCTTGAGCTTGATGTCGGCGCTGTTCGCCGACGCATAGGCGACGTCGATCGCGTGCGACGGCGACGTCACCTCTTTGAGGCCGACGCCCGTCTCGAGGTGAACGCCGATGTCGAAGCGCGTGGGCGACGGGGCGCCCGCCGGCAGGTGCGGGTTCGCCATCCATTTGTCTTTCTGCGGATCGGCGCCGCCCGTGTAGCGCGGCCCGACCACGGTGGGGAACACGAATTCGTACGTGGCATCCGTTGGCACGAGCAGCTCGGAGTAGTCGAGCTGCACCTCGATGCGATCGCCCGGCATGATGTTCGCGACGTTCATCGTGAAGACGTTGGGCCGCTCCTGCTCGAGCAGCGACGTGCGCTTGCCCTGCGCGCGCGCCGTCTCGTAGGTCTGGCGCGCCGTCGCGCGGCGATCGATGCGCGCCTCGACGACGCGCCCCCCGATCTTCATGCGCATGCCATGCACCGCCGCGCGCGTCGACGCCGGGAACACATAGACGGCCTCGATGAGCTTGCCGCCGCCGTTCTCGAAGACCTGCTTGACGGCGACGTGCGCGATGACGCCCGCGACGTCGACGTGTGCCGACGTCTCCTTGAGCGGCAGCCGCTCCGTCGTCGGGTCGCCGCCCGCGACGTAGAGGTAAGGCGCGAGCGAGCGGTCCGCCGCCGGGTCGACGTCGACGCCGTCCGTCGGGCTCGTCGCGAGGTAGAGCTCGTTGTGCGCGCCGGCGGCCGCGAGCTTCGCGAGCACCTGCGTGGGGCTCGCGGCGCGGGCCGGCGCCGCCAGGGTGGGAGCGGCCGACGCGGCGCCCGCGAGGAGCGAGAGCGCCGAGAGGCCGGCGATGACGTTGACGGGGCGACGAGAGCGGGTGTTTGTGGGCATGGCCGAGCAGACGCACCACGGGCCACTCAGATTTACGCCGTCCGCAGATTCCTCGGCCCGCGGTTCCTGACCATCACTTCGTCCCCTCGGCGCGACCCTAGGTCTGCGGCGTGGGCCGCTCGCGGTACTGCTCGTCGGGCACGTAGTAGTCGTTCTCGGCGCGGGCGGCGGCCATCCACTCCTTCATCGCCGGCAGGGCTTCGATCGCGGCGACGTAGGCGCGCGCCGCCTCGGGGATCGCGACGTCATACGTCACGAAGCGGCGGACGACGGGCGCGAAGGTGGCGTCCGCCGCCGAAAACTTCCCGAAGAGGAACGGCCCGCCCTCGGGCGGCGCGAAGCGCGCCGCGTCGACCCAGATGTCGCAGATGCGGGCGACGTCGCGCTTCGTCGCGTGGTTGAGCACCGGCATCGGCAGGTGCGCCTCGCAGTTCATGCCGAGGGTGCTGCGGAGCGCCGAGAAGCCCGAGTGCATCTCCGCGCAGATCGAGCGAGCCCGCGCCCGCGCGACGCGCTCGGCCGGCCACACGCCGCGATCGGGGAACCGCTCGGCGACGTACTCGAAGATCGCGATCGTGTCCCACACGACGACGTCGCCGTCGACGAGCACGGGCACCTTGCCGGCCGGGCTCAGCGCGCGGACCCGCGCCTTCCAGCCCGGGTCGTTGAAGCTGACCTTCTCTTCTTCGAACGGAATCCCGAGGCCCGCGAGCAGCAGCCACGCCCGCAGCGACCACGACGAATAGTTCTTGTTCGCGATGATGAGCTTCATGATCCCTCCGCGAGCGCGTTGATGTCCGGGGTCTCGAAGATCGGCCTGAGCATCCTGTGACTCCGCCGCGCGCAAGACAAGCCTCGGGGCGCGAAAGAGACGGGCCTCCGGGCGGACGCGGCAGCGGCGGGCAGGAGGCCGCGATAGACTCGCGCCGCATGCGCCGCGCCCTCGTCGCCCTCCTCCGCGCGCTCGCGATGGCGCTCGTGAAGCTCTACTACCCCGCGCGTACGGTCGAGGGCGCCGAGCGCATCCCCGCGGGACGGCCCGTCGTGTTCGTGCTCAACCACCCGAACGGGCTGCTCGATCCGATCGTCCTGTGCGCCGCGACGGGACGCGCCGCGCGCTTCCTCGCGAAGAGCACGCTGTTCGGCAACCCCTTCGGTCGCTTCGCGATGGACGCGTTTGGCTCGATCCCCATCTACCGGGCCAAGGAATCGGGTGCGCGCGCCGGCGACGCCTCCCGCAATGACGAGTCGTTCGCGCGCTGCCGCGCCGCCCTCGCGCGCGGCGAGGCGCTCGCGTTGTTCCCCGAGGGCACGTCGCACTCCGACCCGCAGATGAAGCCGCTCAAGACGGGCGCGGCGCGCATCGCGCTGTCGGCCGAGCGAGAGCGCGCGGACGCGGGCGGGCACCTGGGCGCCGTAGTCGTCCCCGTCGGACTTTTCTATGAGCGCAAGGCGCGCTTTCGCTCGCGCGTGCTGCTCGCCGTCGGCGAGCCGCTGGAGGTCGCGTCGTTGTTGCCGCGCTATCTCGCCGACGAGCGCGCCACCGTCGACGCGCTCACCGACGATCTGCGCGCGCGACTCGACGCCGTCGTGCTGCAGGCCGAGACGCGCGAGCTGCTCGCGGGCCTCGCGCGCGTCGCGCGCTGGACGGCCGACAGGCGGCCCGCGGACGCCGGGAGCGACGCGGACGCGCTCGCCGCGGACCTTCGTCGCGCGCACGAGCTCCTCGAAGCGTACGAGCGCCTGCGCGCGCGCGATCCAGCGCGCGTCGACGCCGTCGCCGCCGAGGCGCGCGGCTACGCCCGCACGCTGCGCCACCTCGGCGTGCGCGATCCGTGGGCGCTCGAGCTCGAAGCCCTGCCGCCCGGCCGCCTGCTCGCCGCCGTCGCCAAGGCCGTCGTCGCGGCGCCAGTCGCTCTGGTCGGGGCGGTCCTCGGTTGGCTGCCTTACCGCTTCGCGGGCGTCGTCGCCGCGCGCGTCACCGACGAGGACGACGTGCTCGGCACGGTGAAGCTTATCGCGGGCGCCGTCTTCATGTTCGTCGCGTGGTCGGCCGAGGCGCTCATCGCGGGCGCGCTGTGGGGCTGGGCGCTCATCGTCCCCGTCTTCGCGACGGCGCTCGTCGCGGGGTACGTCGCGCTGTGGTTCGAGGAGCTCGTCGCCGACACCGTCGAGGCCGTGCGCACGTTGTGGCTGCGCGCCTTCCACTTCGACCTCGCGCGGAAGCTGGGCGAGCGTCGCCGCACGCTGGCCGAGTCCGTCGCCCGCGCGCTGCGAGAGGCGGCATGAGCGCCGCGCTCGCGCGCAAGTACGCCGCCCTCGTCGAGCTACGCCGACGGCGCGACGGCGGCGGCGACCCCGACGGCGGCGGCGCGCTCAAGGCGCTCGCGGCCGAGTTCCCGGGCTGCCTGCGCGAGCTCGACACGCTCGGCCCCGCCGAGCTCGAACGCCGCGCCCGCGTGTGCGCCGAGGCTTCACGCGGCGCCGCGACCGAACCGTGGATCGAGTGGATCGCCGGCTATCACGCGCTCCTGCGCGGCGCCTTCGCCGTGCGCGCCCCCGCGGCGTCGGCGCGAGACCCCGAAGCGCTCGCGGCGCGGGCGACGGCCGCCGCCGGCCTGCCCCTCGACCCGGACTTCGTCGCCGCCGTCCTGGCCCCCCCCGGTGGCCGCGTCAGCGTCGTCGTCCTGCGCGCGCTCTCGATTCGCTTCGGCATCCCCGCGCCGACGATCGCCGCGGCGCTGTTTCCCGTGCGCCGCCCGTCGCCCTACGCGCTGTGAGCGCGCCCCGCGCTCGTCACGCCCTCCGGGCGCCGCGGCTAGTGCGCCTGGCGCCACACCGTGAGGACGTGGTTCCAGCCGTTGCAGGCCTTAAAGCCGCTCGAGCCGTACGGATAGTCGGCGGTGCTGCAGTTGTACTTGCAGTATCCCGAGCCCGCGTGGAACGGGTTCTTGTAGGGCGCGTTGACCTGGGTGGCGCCGATGCGGCCGGGGACGACGTCGACGTTGTAGTCGATGCCATCACAGTAGTACGCGGCCGTGTTGGTCATGATGTTGCCGAAGAAGGAGCCTTCCTGGTTCGGGTATCCCGGGTCGAGGCCCCAACCGATGTTCGAGGGCTGCGCGACGATCCACAGCGGAATGTGCACGCCCGCCGTGTTGATGTGCGCGAGCATGCAAGCCGAGATCTGCTCCTGACAGACGGAGTCGCAGGCGCCGTTTTGCCAGCCCGCCCCGAGGCCGAACTGGCCCTTGTACGTGTAGCTGGCGCCGTTCTGATCCTTCTTCACGATGGAAGAGTTGGCCGGCAACGCGCAGCGCACGAGGTATTCGATGGTCGTGCGGCCAGCCGCGGTCGTCATGAGCCCGTTGGTCGACGACAACCCGTTCGCCGACGACAGCCCGTTGGCCGTGCTGAGGCCGTTGGTCGACGACAACCCGTTGGTCGACGACAGCCCGTTGGTCGACGACAACCCGTTGATCGACGTGAGGCCGTTCGTCGTCGATAAGAGCTGATGACTCTCGTCTAGCGGATTGTCCGCCGAACCGTCGGGATTCAGGTCGGCGCAGCCGACCACTCCCAAAGACAAGGACGTCAGAACCAGAGCACGCGTCAGGGAGGTCTTTCCGAAAATCATGATTCTTCTCAATGCAACTCGTATGCTAGGTTACTAACGCAATACGCATAGTACTAAGTACCTGAAAGTATTAACCCGCGGGGACGAGCTGCTCCCTCACCTGTTGCCCGAGAACGACCGGTTGTTGCGCCCGGTACAACGACACGGGCCGACGGCGGTCAGCGCGAGGGGCGGGGCAACTGGGCGGTGAAGGCCGCCGGATCGTGTGTCGGGAGCTGGCAGGCGCCGCGCTCGCAGACGTAGGCCGTCGGCTTTCCGCCGAGCGCGGTCTTGCCCTCGACGAACGAGGCGACCTTCGCGAGCGCCGCGACGTCGTCCTCGCCGACGGCGACCCGCACGACGTTGGGCGCGAAGGTCTTCCGCAGCGCCTCGAGCAGCGGGGCCGCGCTGTCGGCGCGCGCGCCGCGGGGCCAAACGATCGCGATCTCGCGGGCGTGGTCCGTCGCCCAATCGAGCGCGAGCAACGCCTCGGTCATCGCCATGGGGCGGTTCGAAAGGACGGTCCCGACGGAGGCGAAGGCGCTCGCGGCCAGCGCGCGCCAGCGATCGTCGCCCGTGAACGCCGCGAGGCGCAGCGCGTTCAGCAAGGCGACCGACGTGCCCGACGGCTCGGCGCCGTCATAGGCGGGCTTCTCGCGCGCGAGCAGCGCCTCGTGATCGCCCGAGGTCATGAACCAACCGCCGGCCGTCGCATCGCCGAACAGGCGCTCCGTCTCGTCGGCGAGCGCGAGGGCCGCCTCGAGGTGACGACGGTCGAAGCCCGCCTCGTAGAGATCGAGCAGCCCCGCCGTCATGAAGGCGTAGTCGTCGAGGAAGCCGCCCGGTCCGGCACGCCCGTCCTTGAAGCTGCGCGAGAGGCGGCCGGCGGCCAGCCCCGAAGGGCCGGTGCCGGACGCGCGCAGGTGCGCGAGGACGAAGTCGGCGGCGCGCGTCGCGGCGGCGACGTAGCGCGGCTCGTGCAGGACGCGACCCGCGACGGCGAAGCCGGAGATCATGAGCCCGTTCCACGCCGCGAGGACCTTCTCGTCGCGCAGCGGCGGCACGCGCCGCGCGCGCACGTCGTACAGCTTCGCGCGCGCGGGTGCGAGCGCCGCCCACTCGCCCTCGTCGGGGTGCGCGGCATTGAGGATGTTGTGGCCTTCGAAGTTGCCGGGCGCGGACACGCCGTAGTAACGGAGGAAGCGCGCCGTGTCGGGGCCGGCGCCGAGCACGTCCTCGATCTCCTTTTCGGACCACACGAAGAACTTGCCCTCTTGCCCCTCGGAGTCGGCGTCGGTGGCCGAGTAGAACGCGCCGTCGGGCGTCGTCATCTCGCGCAGCACGTAGTCCAGCGTCTCGCGCGTGACGCGCGCGAAGTCGGCGCGGCCCGTGACCTGCGCGGCCTCGGCGTAGGCGACGACGAGCAGCGCGTTGTCGTAGAGCATCTTTTCGAAGTGCGGCACGAGCCAGCGCGCGTCGGTCGAGTAGCGGTGAAACCCGCCGCCGAGCTGGTCATACATCCCGCCGCCCGCCATCTTCTCGAGGGTGAGCGTCGCCATGTGCAGCGTCTCGGCGTCGCCCGTGCGCCGGTATTGGCGCAGCAGCACGCGGATGGGCACGTTCGAGGGAAACTTCGGCGCCCGCCGCAGGCCCCCTTCGATCGTGTCGAAGGCGCGACGAAAGTACGCGACGGTCTCGTCGAGGACCGCTGGCCCGGGCACGGCGCCCGCGCCGCCCCCCGCCTCCATGTCCTTGCGCACGGCTTCGACGAGCGACTTCGCGGCCTGCCCGACGCGTTCGCCGTCCTTCGCGTAGGTCTCCGAGAGCTCGCGCAGGACCGTGAGGAACCCGTGGCGCGAGCCGCGCGCGCCGTCGCGCGGCGGGAAGTAGGTGCCGCCGAAGAACGGCTCGCGGGCAGGTGTGAGCCAAACGTTCAGGGGCCAGCCGCCCGACTGCGTGAGCGCTTGCACGGCGCTCATGTAGATCGCGTCGACGTCGGGGCGCTCCTCGCGGTCGACCTTGATGCAGATGTAGTGCGCGTTCATGAAGCTGGCAATTTCCTCGTCCTCGAAGGATTCGGCCTCCATGACGTGGCACCAGTGGCAGGTCGAAGAGCCGACCGAGAGGAACACGGGGCGGTTGAGGCGCTTCGCCTCGGCGAAGGCTTCGTCGCCCCACGGGCGCCAGTCGACGGGGTTGTGCGCGTGCTGCAGCAGGTACGGGCTCGGCTCGAGGATGAGGCGGTTCGTGTACTTCGGGCGCGTCTTCCCTGGGCCCACGAGGTGATGCGTGCGCGGGACATACGAGGGCCCCTTCGCGGCGAGCGCGGCGGCGAGCTTCGCGGCGAGCGCGTCGTCGTAGGCGGGCGCGCCCGGCGGGGGGGACACGCTCATCGGGGACCTTCGGTGGCAGGCATCGCCCGCGACAATGAGCATGACGGCGCATGAAAGCAACGCCGGCAACGTCGGCCTCGTCGGCAACGCCGGCAACGTCGCTCGCACGGTCGCAGCCGCCCTACGGGCCGCCGTCGGCGGCGACGAACTCGAGGCACGCGCCGCTGAACGTGCAGACGTTGGGAACGCAGTACGCGACCGAGTTCAAGATGTTGCAGCACGTGGCGTCGGTGCCGCAATAGTCCGCGGGCACCGAGTCCTTGCACGGGATTTTGGAGCCGTTCTGCGCGGGCTGCGCGCGCGTGCAAATGCACGGCACGCCCGCGAGCACCGCGCCGAGCTGCGGATCGCACGTGCACACGAGGCCGTTCTTGCACTCGCCGCCGTTGCGCGTGCACGCGAGGCCCACGCCCTTTTCGTTGGCGGTCGCGGGCGGGCAGCCGTCGGGCCACTCGATCGAGACCTCGATGATCGCGTCGACCGATCCGTCACCCGCGTGGCTCCCGCCGCCCGCGCACGCGCTGCCGGCGAAGACGAGCCCCAGGACGCAAGCCAGGCGATGCATGAGCCGAGAGTAACCCGTCTGGCGTCGTTCGGCGGCCGTTAGAACGGCCGGCTGACGCGCAGCGTGTAAGACGACGTGCCGGCGTACTCCATGATGCCAAAGAGGTTCGCGCTCTTCGTGAGGCTGAAGCGCGCGACGAAGTCGAAGCGGGTGGCGCCGGCGTGCCACTGGACAGCAGGCGCGAGCCAGACCGAGCGCACGTCGTTGAACTTCGCGAAGTCGAGCCCCCCGATGTGGTTGACCTGAACGTCCGTCGACAGCTCGAGCGACGCCGCGAACGGGTCCATGGGGGAAAAGCTCACGGCGTACGCCGCGTCCCAGAAGACCATCGTCGGAACGTGAATGTAGAGGTTCGAGAAGCTCGCGTCGGGGCCCATGAGCACGACCGCGCCCTGGTTGACGACGAACAGGAACCGTCCGAAGACGCCGCCGAGGATCACCGTCGGCTCGAGGTGAAAGTAGTAGGGGAACGCGTACCCGGCGGTCGAGCCGTCGATGAGGTGGAAATCGAAGTGCGTCGTGTGCGTCGGCACGCGGCACCGGAAGCCGAAGCCCCCGACGAGGGCATCACCGAGCGGCGTCGTCCAGTCGGCGCCGGCGCGAAGATCGCCGAGCGACAGCGCCGTCTGATGAGCGTCGGCGGCCACCGGAGGTTGATTCATGATCGTGGCGACGTCGATCGTCGTGGCCTGGATGAAGGGCAGCTCGCTCGAGAACGCGAAGCGCCCCCAACGCCACGTGCCCCCGACGGCGAGGCGAACGTTGCGCGCCTTGCCGGTGATGTACGGCAGCGAGGAGAGATCGTCCGTGGTCGCCAGCGTCGTGTCGACGTAGAGGTGGTTGGTCGAGACGGGCAGCCGCAGCTGCGGTCCGTCGACGGGCGCGGGGGCGTACGTCGCCAGGAACGTTTCGAGGAACGCTTCGGTCTCGGTGGCCTCGGGCGGCAACCCCGTGGCCGCGTCCTCGCCGGCGAACGCCGCGCGTGACGGCAGGGCCCCGACGCAGCAGATGAGCAGCCAGACGCGCGCGTTCAACCCGTACTAGGGAAGCGTGCCGGCCGAAGGGTGTCAACCGAAGGTGTCAACCGATCCCGGGAATCGAGAGACAAATAATTCGCGGTTTGCGCGAGGGCGCGGAAGATCGTCGCCATGCCGATGCCCCGCTCCGTCGCGCGCGTCGGCGCGCTCGTCGCGTGGGCGGCCACGCTCGCGGCGCTGGGCTTCGCGTTCTCGGGCTGCGGGGCGCCCCGAGAAGACGGCCTGTCCCGCGTGAGGCGGACCCGCGTGCTGCGTTGGGGAGCTGATCTCCAGGGCGGCGAGCCCTACGCCTCGGAGGACCCCACGCGCCCCGGCCACCTCATCGGGTTCGAGGTCGACCTCGCCGAGGCGCTCGCGGCGCGCCTGGGCGCGCGCGCGGAGCTCGTGCAGAACGATTGGTCGACGCTGGTCCCGTCGCTCGAGCGCGGCACGTTCGACGTCGCGCTCAACGGGCTCGAGGTGACGCCCGCGCGCGCGGGGCGCGTCGCCTTCACGCGGCCGTACTACCTGATCACCGAGCGGCTCGTCGCGCGCCAAGACGACGCGCGCGTGCGCGATCTCGCGTCGCTGAACGGGCTGCGCGTCGGGACGCTCGCGAGCACGCAGGCGTGGGATCTCGTGCGCGCGACGTCGGGCGCCGTCGCCGTGCCCTACGAAGGCGTCGACGAGCCGTTCGTCGATCTGGCTCAGCGCCGCCTCGACGCCGTGCTGCTCGACGACATCATCGTCGACCGCTACGCGCCCCGACACGCGGGCCTCCGCGTCGTCGCCGACATCGCCGACGGTCGCTACGCGGCGGCTGTGCGCCCCGACGAGCCCGCGCTCGCCGCGGCGCTCGACGAGGCGCTCGCCCAAGTGATCGCGAGCGGCGAGCTGCGACGCATCCTCGCGCGCTACCACCTCGACAACGCGCGCCAGGACGGCCTCGCGAACGCCGCGGCACCGGCTCCGCGGCTCACGCCCCAGCCGCGCCTCGACGCGCACCAGCTCGCGCTCTTCATCAGGGGCGCGCTCGTGACGCTCGCGATCTCGACGGCCGCGATGGCGCTCGCCGTCGTGCTGGGGCTCGCTCTCGCCCTCGCGCGCTTTGCCCTGCCACGCGCGGGCGTCTTCGCGACCGCCTACGTCGAGCTCTTTCGCGGCACGCCCGTGCTGCTCCAGCTCTTCGTGATCTACTACGGCCTCGCGGGCGTCCTCGCGCTGTCGCCGTGGACGGCGGCCATCCTCGGCCTGGGCTTGAACTACGCGGCGTACGAAGCGGAGATCTACCGCGCGGGGCTCGCCGCCGTGCCGCGCGGCCAGCTCGAGGCGGCCTGGGCGCTCGGCATGAGCACGCCGCTCGCCTTGCGCCGCGTCGTCGTGCCCCAAGCGCTGCGCGTCGCCCTGCCCGGCATGACGAACGACTTCATCGCGCTCCTCAAGGACAGCTCGCTCGTCTCGGTCATCACCGTGGTCGAGCTGACGAAGCGCATGTCGATCGCGGCCGTGGATCTCCGCGGGTGGCTCGCCCCGGGCGCGCTGTGCGCAGCGCTGTACTTTGCGATGAGCTACCCGCTGGCGCGCGTGGCCCGGCGCCTCGAAGGCCGGCTCGCTCACGGCTGAAAAGCGGCTGGCGCGGGACGTCGCATCCGCGACGGCGCCAACGCAACGCCCGCCGCACGGCGCGACGATAGCGTGACGTCATGAAGACCTTCCCCCGCCTCTCGTTGTGCTCCGCGATGGCCCTCGGCTTCGTCCTCAGCGCGTGCGCGGGCGGCTCCCCAGGTGGCGGCGGCGCGGGCCAAACGGGCGCCGCGGGCGCGACCTCGACGGCCGGCAGCACGGGCGCGAGCCAAGCGGGCTCGACCGGCTCGACTGGCGCCGCCGGCGCGACGGGCGACGCGGGCGCGACAGGCGCCGCGGGAACGGCCGGGACGACGGGCCTCGCGGGTTCCACGGGCACCGCGGGCACGAGCGCCGCCGGCACCACCGGGACGGCCGGCGCCACCGGCACCGCGGGCGCGACGGGCACGGCCGGCACGGGCGCCGCCGGAACGACGGGCGGCGGCGCCTGCGCGACCGACACGCCCGCCGGCGACGCGGGCGGCGCGCCCGGCATCGGCTGCGACACGCCCCGCCCGCCCAAGCCCACGGTCGACGGCAAGAAGCACACGTATCGCTTTTCCGCGGCGTCGCTCGATCCGATGGCCAACAGCGGCCACCAGGGCGATCAGCAGATCGCCGACGTCGACACCTCGAAGGTGAAGTGGAAGCTCTGCCTCGTGCTGCCGGGCATCGGCGGCGGCCCCGGCCTCGGCATCGGCGGCTGGATGGCGAGCCAGGGCTATCACGTCTTCCAGGTCGCCTACGACTCGAACAACAACATCCCCGACAACACGACGACCAACGTCGACATCGTCGGCGACACGCGCATGGAGCAGTTCGACGGCAAGGACCGCGTGCCCAGCGTGACGATCACGCGTTCGAACAGCATCGAGTACCGGACGATCCTGGCGATGAAGCACCTCGACGAGATCGATCCCGCGGGCGGCTGGGGTTGGTACCTCGGCCCCGACAAGAACAGCATCCGCTGGAGCGACGGCTGCGCGGTCGGCTACTCGTACGGCGCGACGCACGCCGCGATCATCAGCGTCTACGTGCGCCTGGGTCTGGTCGTGTCGGCGTCGGGCCCGTGGTTCGAGAGCCACCCCACGTCGAAGTTCCTGACGATCCCGTCGGCGACGCCGGGCAACCGCGCCTACGCGATCTTCGGTATGCAGGACGGCCGCTACGGTGACTACACGAAGAACGCCGCCTCGATGGGCTGGGCCGGCACCGTCGTGCACACGACCTCGGGCGCGGCCGCGCCGACGACGACGCCGTGGTACGGCGGCTCGCACGTCATCGACGTCGACGACCAGGGCCACACGGAGTTCTGCGCGAGCGAGCATCCCTACTGCGACTTCGCGTTCGGCGTCGCGGGGCACTGAGGCACGAATGGGGATTTCTTCCTTCGGGTGTCGGGCGGGTGCAAGATCGCGCCCGGCATGCAGCTCTTCTTCTTGATCGTTCTCGGCGGCGCGGCGGGGACCGCGGCGCGGTTCCTGTTGGGCGTCTCGGTGCAGGCGGCGTTCGGACCGAAGTTCCCCGTCGGCACGCTCACGGTGAACCTCATCGGGTCGTTCCTGATCTCGCTGTTCATGTACCTCGGCGTCGAGAAGGGGCTGATGTCGACGACGCTGCGCATGGTGCTCTGCACGGGCGTCATGGGCGGCTTTACGACGTACTCGAGCTTCAACTTCGAGACGCTGCGCCTGTGGCAGCAGGGCTCGATCGGGCTCGGCTTCGTGAACCTCGCCGCGACCGTCATCGGGTGCCTCGTCATGGGCGCGCTCGGCCTCGCGGCGGGCAAGCTCATCGCATGATCGCGGGCGCCCGGTGATCGAGGCCGCCCGGTGATCGAGGCCGCCCGGTGATCGAGATTGTCGGCCTCGCGAAGCGCTTCGGCGCGCGCGTGCTCTTCGAAGGCGTCTGCCTGCGCGTCGGCGCGGGCGAGGCCGTCGCGATCGAAGGACGGTCGGGCACGGGAAAGACGACGTTGCTGCGGTGCCTCGTCGGCCTCGAGCGCGCCGACGCGGGGACGGTGCGGGTCGGCGGCGACGCTCTGGCGGCCGGGGTTTCCGACGCGGCGGCGCTCGCGCGCGTGCGGCGAAAGATGGGCTTCGTGTTCCAACAGTTTCATCTGTTTCCTCACCTCTCGGTCCTGGACAACGTGACCCTCGCGCCCGTCGACGTCGCAGGCCTCGCCCCCGTCGAGGCGACTCGCGTGGCGCGCGCGCTACTCGAGCGCGTCGGCGTCGCCGCCCGCGCCGACGCGCGCCCCGGAGCGCTCTCGGGCGGGGAGCAGCAGCGCGTCGCGATCGCGCGCGCCCTCGCCCTCGCGCCCGAGGCCCTGCTGCTCGACGAGCCGACGAGCGCGCTCGATCCGGAGCGCGTCTCCGACCTCGTATCGCTGCTGCGCGGGCTGTGCGCCGAGGGTCTCGCCCTGCTCGTCGTCACGCACGACGCGGACTTCGCGCGCGCCGTCGCCGGGCGGGTCGTGACGTTGCGCGACGGACACCTCGTGTCGGCGCCGCCACGTTGATCGCTTTGGTGCGCCGCGCGC
This sequence comes from Polyangia bacterium, assembly GCA_038325725.1. Taxonomy (GTDB): domain Bacteria; phylum Myxococcota_A; class Polyangia; order Fen-1088; family Fen-1088; genus DASZFV01. The sequence continues at coordinate 17,713 of JBBQJG010000018.1, forward strand.
AACAATGGTGCAGCGCGGCCCGATTCCGCTGAACCGTTTCAGCACGAACCGTGCTCTATACTCGCGCCGCCGGAGGATCCCCATGCGTTCACGAGCTTCGCTTTTCGCCACCCTGCTGATCACCACGCCCGTTTTCTCGCCTCTCCTGACCAGCTGCTCGGGCGGCGGCGGCGGCTCCGCCCCCGGAGGCGCGACCGGCTCGGCCGGCGCGACCGCCACCGCCGGAACCACCGGCGCCGCGGGCACCACGGGCGCCGCCGGGACGGGCGCAGCCGGGACCAACGCGACGGGCACGGCGGGCGCGATCGGCACCGCCGGCACGACCGCCACCGCGGGCGCGACGGGCACGGCGGGTGCGACCGGCACCGCGGGCGTAACGGGTACCGCCGGCGCGACAGGCACCGCCGGGACGACCGGCACGGGCGGCGCGTTCGCGATCCCGACGGTCGCGTGGCCCAGCGCCGCGTGCAAGACGATGGCAACGACGCTCGTCGGTCAGATGACCCGCCTCGAGAAGTCCGCGCAGATGGTCATGGCGCCGCTCGATCAGGCGTCGACGGCCGACGTCAAGACGTTCGCGCCCGGCGCCGTGTTCGCGCCCGGCGGCTTCGTCCCGCCCGGCGGCAGCGGCGTCGCGTCGTGGGGCACCTTCATCGACGGCTACATCGCCCTCGTGCCGCAGACGGCGCACCAGATCCCGTTCCTCGTCGGCGCCGACGCCGTCCACGGCAACAACACGGCGACGGGCACGGTCATCATGCCGCACAACGCGGGCCTCGGCGGCTCGAACGATCCGGCGCTCGTCCAGCAGGTCACGCGCATCACGGCGCTCGAGGGCGCGGCGGCGGGCCTCAACTGGACGTTCGCGCCCGTCGTGAGCGTCGCTTGGGATGACCGCTGGGGCCGCGTCTACGAGAGCTTCCACGAGGATCCCGCGATCGCGAACAAGTTCGCCGCCGCGTCGACGATGGGCCTGCAGGGCGCAGGCGGCCTCGGCACGGGCGCGCCCGGCCTCATCGGCTGCAGCAAGCACTGGGCGGGTGACGGTCAGGCGAGCGGCAACTCTTGGAAGGGCGCCATCGTCGACCGCGGCAACATCGGCGTCGACGAGGCGACGATGCGAAAGGTCGGCATCGCGCCGTACATGGGCGCGCTCAGCGCCGGCTTGGGCTCGATCATGGTGAGCGACGCGACGTGGATGAGCGCGAGCCTCACGTCGAGCAGCCGCATGCTCACCGAGATCCTCAAGGGCGAGCTCGCCTTTCCCGGCTTCGTCTCGACCGACTGGAACGCCGCGACCGATTCGCCGGGCAGCACGATCCCCAAGGCCATCATGGCGGGCGTCGACATGCTCATGCAGCCGTCGAACTGGAAGGGCGCCATCACGACGATCAACACGACGGCCGCCATCACCGACGCGCGCATCGACGACGCGGCGACGCGCATCATCGAGACGAAGTGCCAGGCCGGCCTCTTCGGCTGGAAGCGCGACACGACGCTCGCCGCGGCCGTGGGCTCGGCCGAGCACCGCCTCGTGGGCCGCAAGGCCGTGCGCCAGTCGATGGTGCTGCTGCAGAACACGGGCGCCGTGCTGCCGCTCGCGGCCACCGCCAAGGTGTGGGTCGGCGGCAGCGGCGCCGACAGCCTCGCCAACCAGTGCGGCGGCTGGACGATCACGTGGCAGGGCGACGGCAGCAAGACGACCGGAACGACGATCAAGGCCGCCATCAACAAGGTCACGCCCGTCGTCGCCCAGATGGCCGACGCCGAGGTCGCCGTCGTCGTGCTGAGCGAGAAGCCCTACGCCGAGTTCATGGGCGACAGCAAGACGCTCAACACGATCTCGGCGGCCGACTTCGCGCTGCTGGACGCGGCGAAGACGGCCGGGAAAAAGGTCGTCGCGATCGTCATGAGCGGTCGTCCCGTCATCATCAACGACCACCTGCCCGCCGCGGGCGCGTGGCTCGCGGCCTGGCTGCCCGGCACGGAAGGCGACGGCGTCGCCGACGTGCTCTTCGGGACGTACCACCCGACGGCCAAGCTCTCGCACAGCTGGCCCAAGACCGACGACCAGTACTCGATCATGGCGGCCGGCTACGCGCCGCTGTTCGCCGCCGGCTTCGGCCTTACGTATTAAATAGGGGGGACCGCCCGGCGCCTTCGCCGGGATCCTTCTCGGCCTACGCTGGCTGGCGCCTCTGCGTCCCCCCTGGCCCCCGCCAAGCGCCGCGGCGAAGCCGCATCGCTTGGCCTCACAGCGCGCATTTTCCATTCCCGCACAGGATGCCGAGCAGACACGCCGAGCAGCTGGCTCCGCAGTGCTTGGCGTCGCTGTTGATGTTGTAACAAACGCCGCCGCAGGCGCCCCAGCCGTTCGGGCAGCAGAGGCCTTTGCTGCACGCGGCGCTTCCGCCGCAGGTCTTCCCGCACGTCCCGCAGTTGTTGCCGTCGGTGGCGGGATCGCGGCACGTGCCGCCGCACGCGATCTCGTTCGACTTGCAGCACACGCCGGCGCTGCAGCGCCCCGCGCACGGCGCGCCGCACGCGCCGCAGTTGTTCTGATCGGACGTGACGTCGACGCACACGCCGCCGCAGTTCGTCTGTCCCGAGGGGCAGCAGCGGCCCGACGAGCAGAGGCCGCCCGGGCACTCGGTGTCGTCGCAGCACAGCGAGCTGTCGATGCACGCGCCGCCGCACCGCTTGAAGCCGCCGCTGCACTGGAACCCGCACGCGCCGGCCGCGCACGTCGGCGTCGCGTTGGCGACGGCGGGACAGGCCGCGCAGCGCGCGCCGCACGAGTTGACGCTCGTGTCCGAAAGACAAAGACCGCCGCAGTCGTGCTTGCCCATCGCGCACATGCCGAAGCACGACTGCGCGTCCGGGATGCAGACGTTCGCGCACAGCTTCTGTCCCATGGGGCAGCTAGCGCCGCAGCTCTGTCCGTCGCAAGTGGCGACACCGCCCTGGGGCGGCGAACACGCCGAGCACGAGACGCCGCACGACGCGGGGGCATGGTCGTCGGCGCACGCGCCGTTGCACGCGTGAAAGCCTGTGGCGCAGGAGAAGCCGCACAGGTGGTTGCCGCTGCACGTTGACGTGCCGTCGGCGACGGCGGCGCAGTCCGCCGTCGTGCAGCACCTCGATTGGGGGATGCACAGGGCGCCGCACTTCTTGGTGCCGGCCGCGCAGGTGAAGCCGCAGACGCCGTTCACGCAGGTCGCGATCCCGTCGTCGGGGACCGCGCAGGGCGCGCAGCGAGCTCCGCACGAGTTCACGCTCGCGTTCGAGAGGCACTGCCCCGCGCAGTCGTGCGAGCCCGCGACACATTCATTCATGCACGGCTCCGTCGCCGCGATGCAGGCGCCGGCGCACAGCTGTTGGTCCGCGGCGCAGGTGCCGCCGCAGCTCTGTCCGTCGCACGTCGCCGTGCCGCCCACGGGCGGCGTGCACGGCGAGCACGACATCCCGCAGTGGGCCGGCAGCTTGTTGTCGACGCACTGTCCGCCGCACAGATGAAAGCCGTTGTTGCAGGTGAGGCCGCACGCGTGGGCCGCCGTACAGGTCGCGAGGGCGTTCGCGGGCGCGACGCAGTCGCCGCTCTTGCAGCAGCCGCCCACGGGAACGCACGTGGCGTCCGTGCAGGCCCGGTAGCCCGGCTTGCACGTCGCGCCGCACGCGGTGCCGTCGCAGCTCGCCGCGCCGTTCGCGGGCGTCGCACAGCCCGTGCAGGCGCTCGCGCCGCACGAGTTCAGGCTCGTGTTCGAGGCGCACAGACCATTGCAGTCGTGCGTCCCGACGGAGCAGAAGAACGTGCACGTATCGCCGACGGGAATGCACGTTCCCGCGCAGAGCTTTCCGTCGCTCGGACAGGTGCCGCCGCACGTCGTGCCGTCGCACGTCGCCGTGCCGTCGGTCGGGGGGACGCAGGCTTCGCACGAGGCGCCGCAACTCTGCGACGACTTGTCGTCGGCGCACGTGGCGCCGCACGCGTGGTGACCAGACTTGCAGACGAACCCGCAGGTCGTGCCGTCGCACGTCGCGTGATCGGCGTTCGTGGGCAACGGGCACACCGCGCAGCGCGTCCCACACGTCATCGGGTCGGCGTTGTCGGCGCAGACGCTGCCGCACACGTGGCCGCTCGGCCCGCAAGACAGATCGGCGGCGACGTCGATGCCCGCGTCCGATGCGACATCGGTGTCGGCCGGCGCATCGCCCGCGACGTCGACGCCGGCGTCTCCCGACGGCGCGAGGCGAAGGCGGCTCGTCGTGCAAGACGCGCGCAGCTTCTCGCCGGTCAGCTCGTCGCTGAACGCGCCCGCCGTGGCGCGCACCGTGTACGGCTGGCCCGCTTCGTACGTCGCGAGATCGATCTGGACGGTCAGCTGCGCGGCGCCGCTCTTGTGAGAGACAGTGCCTGTCTTCGAGATGCCCGCCACCGTCGTCGTGATGGCGACGGTCGGGACATCGAGCGCCGCGCCCTCGAACCCGATCGTCAGGAAGATCGTGCCCGGACGACAGGCCGCCGTCTTCGTGCAGGCCGTGCCCAAGAAGACGAGGGCGAAGGCGAAGGCGAGGGCGAGCGCGGCCCGGGCCAGGACGATCCAGCGCGCGTGCGACGCGATCCTCACGGCCCCCCCACGTGCTGGTCCGCCGTCGGATAGCTCGTGCCGCTCGTCGCGAGCACGACGATGACCGACGCCGCGACGAAGGCGGCGGCGCCCGCGGCGACCCAGAACCACGGCCTTTGGTAGACGGGCCGCGCGCGGGGCTCCTCAGTCGCGGACGGCGCCGTCACGAGCGACGCCGGTGGCGGCGCCACGGCCGTCAGCACCGGAACGGGCGCGGGCGCGAAGGTCAACGTCACGGCGACGCGTTGTCCGGCCTGCGCCGTGAATCGTTGCTCCGCGATCGCGTCGCCGGCGCGCGCGCGCAGCTCGTGCGGGCCCGCGTCGATCGTGAGCGCGTGATCGAACGTCGTCTCGCCGCGGCTGCGCCCGTCGAGAATCAGCTCCGCGCGCGGGCGATCGCTCGTGATGTCGAGCGTCGCCACCTTCGGGCGCAGCTCGTCGATGTGACGCCGCGCCGTCTCTTGGCTCGCCGCGGGCGCATCCGTCGCCTCCCTGAGAAACCCTTCGAGCGCCTCGAGCGCGTCCGCGTAACGCGCGACCGACAGATAGGCGATGCCCAGGTTGTAGAGCACCTTGGGGCTCGGCACGAGGCGATAGGCCTCGCCGAAGCTGTCGACGGCCTTGTCGTACTGCCGCGCCTCCATCTGCTCGGCGCCCTGTTGCAGCAGCGCCTTGGCCCGCACGCGCGTCGGGTCATCCTCCGCGCGAGCGGACCGCGTCGCCACGAAAATGGCGCACGCCGCGACGAGGATTCGCAGAGGCTTCGACGTAGCGGAGTTAGGCATTACGATAGGGCGGGCGCGATGAGTACTGTCATCGGCAATTATAAGGTCGTCCAGAAGCTCGGTGAGGGCGGGATGGGGGTTGTGTACCTAGGGGAACACGCCGTCATCGGGCGTCAGGCCGCGATCAAGCTGCTGCTGCCCGCCATGTCCGCGAACGCCGAGGCCGTGGCGCGCTTCTTCAACGAGGCCCGCGCGACGGCGCGCATCAAGCACCCGGGCATCGTCGAGATCATGGATTGCGGCCAGCTCGCCAACGGCCAGGCCTACATCGTCATGGAGTACCTCGAGGGCGAGACGCTCGGCGCCTATGCGTCGCGGGGCAAGCTCTCGGGGCACGTCGAGCTCACCCGCGCGATCGTTCGTCAGGTGGCGGCGGCGCTGTCGGCCGCGCACGCGCGCGGCATCATTCACCGCGACCTCAAGCCCGACAACGTCTTCCTCACGAGCGACGGCGAGAGCGTCGACGTCGCGAGCGTCAAGATCCTCGACTTCGGGATCGCCAAGCTCGTGAGCGCCGGCAAGGTCCCGGTCATCACCCACACGAAGGAGCTGCTGGGCACGCCGGTCTACATCTCGCCCGAGCAGTGCAAGGGCGCCAAGGATCTGGACCACCGGACGGACATCTACTCGCTCGGGTGCATCGCCTTCGAGCTGCTCACGGGCGCGCCCGTCTTCCATGCTGATTCGATCGGCGAGCTCATCGGCCATCACATGTTCAAGGCGCCCCCGCCGTTGCTCGAGCTCGAGCCCGCGGTGCCGCCCGTGTTCGCCGCGCTCGTCATGCGCATGCTCGCGAAGGCGCCGGACGATCGTCCCCGCTCGATGGACGAGGTCGTGAGCGCGATCGACGCCGCGGGAGTGCCGGCCCTCCTGCGCGGCAACGCGCTCGTCTTTCCGGCGGTCCGCCCGCTGAACCGGACCTTGCCGACGCCGCCCCCTTCGGGTTTCCCGACCGTGCTCGCGGGCGGCAGCCCCGCGCCCGCGCCCACGCCGCCCGCGCCCGAGAGCACGTTCAGCGGTCTCGTCTCCGAATCGCGGCCCGAGGCGCCCGAGGCGCCCACGCGAGGAAACAAGGTCTGGGCAATCGTCGGCGCGGGCGTGGCCTTCGCGGTGTTCGCGTGGCTTTTCGTGGGCCGCTCCCCGGCTCCCTCACGCGAGGGCGATGTCAGGCCCGCGCCCGTCGCCGCCGTCCCCGCGCCCGCCATCACGACGGCGCCCCCGCCGGCCGCCGTCCTCCCTTCACCCGCGCCACCACCGCCGCCGAGCGTCGCGCCCGTCGAGCCGCCCCCGCCCGCACGAGCGAAGAGGCTGGCGGTGAAGAAGAAACCAGCGACGCCCGCGAAAACGACGACCGGGCCCACCAAGCCGGGCAAGCGACGCGCGACGGATCTGTTCCTCGATCTGTGAAGCCGAGCTCTTCCTCCGTGAGCGCTTCCCGGAGCGTCTCTACCGCCGAAATGCGCTCCGCGATCGGACGCGAGAGCCAGTACGCCGCGTCCCGCTTGATTGCCGCTTCGGGTGTCGTCCAACGAAACGGCTCCTTCATGGTTCCCGGCCAGAGTCGCCCGGACCGCGACGCGAGGCGAATCAGCGGTCACTCGGGGGCGAGGTGGCCGATCTTGTTGCCGATGTTCTCGGTGAACCACAAGTCCCCGTCGCCGCCGAGCGTGAGGTGGCCGGGGAAGCTGCGCTCCGTGGGGATCGGGTAGCTCTTCATTTGGCCCGTCGTCGTGAGGCGCACGAGCTGGTTGCCCATCTGCTCGGTGAACCACAGGTTCGAGTCGACGATGCGCGCGACGATCGAGACGGGGCTCGCGAGCATCGGTGAGATCGGAAACTCGACGATCATCCCCGTGCGGGTCGACCGACCGATCTGGTGGGCGGCGCCTTCGGCGAACCAGACGTTGTCGTCGAAGCCGAGGGTGATGCCCACGGGGCCGCTGCCCGGCGTCGGCAGCACGTACTCGGCGACTGTCCCCGTGAGGCTGATGTTCGCCACTTTGCCAAAGTACTCGGTGAACCACAGGTGGCCGTCGGGGCCCGTGACGATGCACGAAGGGTAGCTGCTGGGCGTCGGGATCGGGAACTCGGTGATGACACCGTCGAGCGTGATGCGGCCGATCTTGTTGGCGTCGGTCTCGGCGAACCAGACGCCGTCGGGGCCGCGCGTGATGCCCTCGGGGTGAGCGTTCGGCGTCGGGAGCGGGAACTCGGTGAACACGCCGTCGTGCGTGAGGTGGCCGATCTTGTTGCCTTGCTCTTCGGTGAACCACAGATCGCCGTCGGGGCCCGAGGTGATGCCGAAGGGGCTGCTCGAAGGTGTCGGCACGGTGAACTCGGTGATCGCGCCGTCGAGCGTGATGCGGCCGATCTTGTTGCCCTGAAGCTCCGTGAACCACAGCGCGCTGTCGGAGCTCGTCGTGATGCCCCACGGCCCTCCGAGCGGCGTCGGCACGGAGTATTCGGTGAACAGTCCGGTCACGACGCCCACCGAGAGGGTGTCGGCGACGGCGGGAGCGTCAGGCGCGTCGATGGCGGCGTCGACGTCGTCGATCTCGTCGGGCGTCTCGGGAGCGTCGGGTTCGACGTCGTTCGCAGACGCCTCTGCCTTCGCGGTGTCGACGGCGCCGTCCGTCTTCCCGAGGCCGTCGCCGCACGCGGCCAACGCCGCGGCGGCGAGCGCGAGAACGCAAAACGAAACGCGGGCGGACCTCATGGGACGGTCCCAGTGTAGACGCCGCACGGCGCCGCCAGCAGGCGCGCCGTTATTTGGCCTCGAACATCTTCTCGACGGGCACGACGTGCACGTTCTCCTTGAGGATCTTCAGGGGGAACTTCTCGATGAGCTTGTCCTGCGCTTGAATCTCGGGCGCCGTGCCCTTCGTGTCGTAGGTGATGGGCGTCGGGTCGCCGCTCACGAGCTTGTCGGCAACGGTCTGGGCATTTTGGGCGACGATCGCGATCGAGAGGCCCTCGAGCGACAGGTACTTCTTGATGGCCTTGTCGACGTCGGCCTTCTTCATCTTGGGCAGGCGCGCCTGCAGCTCCGTGACGAGATCCTTTCCGTACACGACGCCGTCGATCGCGAAGCCGAGCCGCCGCGACACGTCCTGCGCCCACAGGTTCGTGTAGCCCATGAGGAACGTGCGCGTCGCCTCGAAGCCATCGGCGGGGATGCCCTCGCGGATGAGCTTGTCGGTCTCGAAGAGCGCGGCGCGCAGCGCGAACAGCGCGTTCTGAGGCGGCACGGGGCGCAGCCACAGCTCGAAGTGTTGCTGCCGCCGGCCGATGTTCGGCAGCGGGAACGTCGACCAGCCGTCTTGAATGAAATTCTCGATGTACGCGTAGTCGCCGTAGTTGAGGCCGCGATCGCCGCGCAGGTGGTTCATGAGCACGCCGTTGAACGTCCGGTGCTCGCCGAGGTAGCTGCGCGCGACGGTCAGCGGATAGAAGTCGGCGTCCTTCCGCGTGAGCGTCAGGGGGTGACCGACGGAGATCGCGTTCGCGCGCGCGTCCTTTTCGACGATGACGACCTGGTGGTCCTTGTACTTCGGCGCGGGCGGCAGCTTCGGCATCGGCGGCGCCTTCGCCGGGAGAGCCTCGAAGCGCTTCGAGAACGCCTCGGCGAACCCGTCGGGGGTTCCACCCGCGACGCCGACGATGAGCCGATCGCGCGTGAAGTACTTCGCGTGGAACGCCTTGACGTCGTCGAGCGTGACGGCCCCGAGCCCCGCGACGGTGCCCTGCGACGGCGCGCCGTACGGGTGGCCCTTGTAAAGGATCGTCGCCAGGGCCTGCTTGCCGAGATCTTCGTCGGAGTTCCCGCGCAGCGTCTTCGTGATGTAGTCGAGCGCGTCTTGTTTGTTCCGCGAAAAGTCTTCCTCGGCGAAGCGCGGCGTGAGGATCTGGTCGGCGAGGAGGTCCCCCAACTTCGCGACGTTGTCGCGGTGGACCGTGCTCGAAAAGACGATGGACTCCTTGTCGGCATAGACGCGGATGCCCGCCGCGAGCGGGTAGAGCGCGTCGAGCACCTCGGCGTACGTGCGCGCCTTCGTGCCGCCCTGCCCGACGACGTCGGCCGTGAGCGACGCGAGCCCCTCCTTGCCCGCGGGATCGTCGACGGACCCGAGCGAGAAGTAGAGGCGGATCGCGCACAGCGGGTTGTGGGGTGACGGCAGGAAGACGGTGCGCACGGTGGACTTTCCTTTCGTCGAACCCTTTGGCGAACCCTTCGTCGAACCCTTTGGCGAACCCTTTGGCGCCGCCGACGCGGCACCGGACGCCCACACGATCGCGAGGACCCCGACGGCGAGTGCGCGCGCGGCCCTCATTTCCCCGACCTCAGCGTCACCGTCGTGCGGTTCGCGGCCTGGAAATATTTCTGCGCGACGCGTTTGACGTCGGCCGGCGTGACCTTGTCGTACAGCGCGAAGTACGCATTGATCGACGCGATGTCACCCGTGAGCGCGACGAACATCGCCGCCGTCGTCGCCGATTTGTCCGCCGTCGACAGCTGAGCCGCGAAGCCGTACTTCACGTGCGAGACGACCTCGGCGAGCGTCTTGTCGTCGACGCCCTCCTTTGCGACACGCACGATCTCGGCGTTCACCGCCTTCTCGACGTAGCCGAGGTCCTCGGCCTTCTTGACGCGCGCGAGGATCGTGAACAGGTTCGGGTCGACGTGCGGATCGCTCGATCCCGAGATCGACTCGACCTTCTGCTCCTTGATGACGAGGCGCTTGTACAGCGGCGCGCGGTCGGCAAAAAGCAGCTCGGCCAAAACGTCGAGCGCCGGCAGGTCGACGTTCGTCGTCGAGAACCCCGGCACGTGGTACCCCGCGAGCAGCATCGGCAGCGTCGGGCCGGGCCACTTGAGCTCGGCGCGTTTTTCTTTCGTCTGGGGCGGCTCGGCGGGCACGGCCGGCCGCTTGCCGCCGGACTTCCAGGCGCCGTATTCCTTCTCGCACAGCGCGAAGGTGGCCTCGGGATCGGCGTCGCCGACGATGACGAGCACGACGTTGTCGGGCCGGTAGTACTTGTCGAAGAACGTCCGCGAGTACGCCATCTCGTTGGGCATGTTCTCGATGTCCTTCACGAAGCCCATCGTCGTGTGCTTGTACGTGTGGGTCGTGTACGCGTTGTCGTACAGAACCTCGGTCATCTTCTCCATCGGGTTCGACGCGTTCTTGTTGTATTCGCCCAGGACGGCGCGCGCCTCCTTCTGGAACTCGGGCTCCTTGTACGTGAGGTGCTGGAAGCGATCCGCCTCGATCTCGGCGATCTTCGGCAGCGCCTGCTTGCCCGCGAGGATGTGATAGACGGTCAGGTCGTCGGACGTGAACGCGTTCGAATCGGCGCCCATGGCCTTGAGCTCCGCGTTGTACTTGTCCTGCGAAACCTTCTCCGTGCCGTGGAACATCATGTGCTCGAAGAAGTGCGCGAAGCCCGACTTCCCCGGCTCGACCTCGTTGCGGCTGCCCGTCCGCACGATCGAGTAGTACGCGACGAGACCCGGCGAATCGTAGGAAACAACAAATACGCGCAGGCCGTTCGCGAGCGTCTTTTCGTGCACGGGGAACGGGAACGCTTCACCCGACCTCCCGTCCGATCTTTTTGGGCCTGCGTTCTTTTCACCTTCGGCGACGGCCGAACGCGACAACACGGCGAGCAGCGGGAGCGACAGCGAGAGCGACAGCAGCAGAAACCTCATCGAACCTCCGTTAGGATGGTGTGGCCGCGATGAGAACAGAATCGCCCGCAGCGAACAACCGCGATGCGCGTTCCGATGCGGCGACGCCGCCGCCCGCGGGGCCGTTCAGCGTGCGCGGGCGGCTGCTGCTCGACGCGCGGCTCACGCCGGGCGTCGTCATCGTGCGCGACGGCCGCATCGCCGAGGTGCGAACGAACGACCTCGAAGCGGACCTCCCCGGGCCTGGGCCCGTGCGGGAGGCGCACGTCGTGTCGCCCGGGCTCATCGACCTGCAGACGAACGGCGCCTTCGGGCACGAGGTCGGCGGCGACGCCGAAGCGCTGCGCGCGCTCGCGGCGCGGCTGCCCGAGACGGGCGTGACGTCGTTCTTGCCGACGCTCGTGAGCAGCGCGGCCGCGTCGTACCGCGCGGGCGCGGCGGCGCTGCGCGCGGCGGCCGACGCGCCGGGCGCGCGGCGCCTCGGGTTGCACCTCGAGGGCCCGCTGCTCTCGCCCGCGCGCGTGGGCGCGCACGACGCCGCGGCGATCGCGGCCGCGGCGGCGACGCTCGACGACGTCCTCGACGAGCTCGTCTCGACGGGCGCGCTGCGCCTGCTGACGCTCGCGCCCGAGCGGCCGGGCGCGCTCGCGCTCATCCACCGGCTGCGCGACGCGGGCGTCGTCGTGAGCCTCGGCCACACCGACGCGACCTTCGAGCAATTCACGGCCGGCATCGACGCGGGCGCCGCGCTCGTCACGCACCTGTACAACACGATGCGCGGCTTCGAGCACCGCGCGCCCGGCAGCGTCGGCGCGGCGCTCACCGACGATCGCGTCACCGTGGGCGTCATCGCCGACGGCGTGCATGCGCACGCGGCCGCGCTCAAGCTCGCGCTGCGCGCCAAGGGTTGGGAGCGCGTGCTCCTCGTGACCGACGCCGTCGCCGCCACGGGCCGCCCGCCCGGCCGCTACCTATTGGGCGGCGCGCCCGTCATCTCCGACGGCGTCGTCGCGCGCCGCGAGGACGGCACGCTCGCGGGCTCGACGCTCACGCTCGACCAAGCGGTGCGCTTCATGACCGCGCACGCGGACGCGCCCGTCGAGGCCGCCCTCTCGATGGCGACCCACGTGCCAGCCCGTCTCCTCGGTCGCTCCGACCTGGGTCGATTGGCCCCGGGATGCCCCGCCGACCTCACGCTGTGGACGCCCGAGCTCACCGTCGAGGCGACGTACGTCGGCGGCGCGCTCGCCTACGCACGCGCGTAATTTCTATTTGGCGACGCGGACGACCGTCGACGCGCCGGCCGTCGGGCCCGCCCCGAAGTAGACGTACTTGTCGTCGACGTGGAAGATCATCGTCGTCTGGAGGTCGTTCGCGGGCACGACGGGGGAGAGCTGCTCCGCCGGACCGCCACCGAGGGGCGCGCGGTAAAGCGCGTCGAGCTGCTTGAAATAGACGTAGCTGGCGTCGACGACGAGCCCCTCGGGCAGGTTGAGGCAGGTCGAAACCTCTTCGGGCTGTGCGGCGTCGTCGCTGACCTTGATGCGCATCACCTTGCCCAAGGGCGCGGCGAGCTTGTAGGTCCAGTAGACGTAGTCGCCCTGGAGCGCGGTGTAGCTGCCCGTTGCGTCGCCCACCTTCTTGACGTCCGCGAGCGCGGCCCCGGCGAGCGGCGCGCGATAGAGCGACGTGCCAGAGGTCGTCGTGCGCGCCTCGAGCCAGAAGAGCTGCGTCGGCGTCACGATGAGGCTGCCCGAGGGGCCGAGGCCGCTCACGAGCGTCGTCGAGGTCGTCGCCGTCTTCGCGCGCTTTTCGATCGTACTCGGCGAGAACTGACCCGCCGCCGTGTGCGTGTTGTGATTCCAGTAGTAGGTGTCGCCGACGAGCTGCAGGCTGTCGAGGCGTTCGTTGTTCTCGAGCGTCAGCGCGGACGTGACGTCGGCGGGGCCGGTCGCGTCGAGCGGGAACTTCCACAGGTTCGTGGGGCTCGCCTGGAGGCCGTAGTAGACCGAGTCGCCGTCGATGAGGATGCCGCGCATCGCGACGACGGAGACACCGGTGTAGGACTTGATGCGCGTGCCGGTGATGTCGGCGCCGGGCTCGAGCGGCGCCATGCGCACCTCGGAGAGAATGGTGCCCCAGCACGTGATCAGGTAGGCCTTGGTCGCGGAGAACGCACTGCCGCACCAGTTCGCGTTGACCGTCGGCGCGAGGATCACGGTCGGGCTGCACAAGCCGCCCGCGCACGTCGAGCCCGCGCCGCACGCGCGTCCGCAGCGGCCGCAGTTCATGACGTCGGTGGCGATGGTGGTCTCGCAGTCGCCCGCGACGCCGCCGCACTCGGCCTTGCCGACGGCGCACGCACCGACGCCCGCGTCGGCCGCGCCCGCCGTGCCGCATGTGTTGACCGATGCGCCGTCCACGCCCGCCGCGGCGTCCGCGCCCGCGGCACCGCCACCCGCGTCCGTTCCCGCGGCGCCGTCGCCCGCGCCCGCCGCGCCGTCACTTTCACCCGCGGCCCCGCCGGTGGAACCGCCCGCGCCGCTGTCCGCGTCGTCGCCGGTGGCTCCCGCCGCGCCGACCTCCGCGGCGCTGTCGCCGCTTCGATCGACGCCGCCGTCCTTCAGCTTCGCCGTCCCGTGGTTTCCGCACGCGCCGAGCGCGAGCATCCACCCCGTCACCACCCCGAGCCGCGCGAACGCTTTGTTGGTCATCATCGTGATCGCAAAACACGGTATCGCAACGCCGCCGAGACACCCACGAGATTGTGATCCGCCCCACTCCGTGTGACGCTGACGGCGGATGCCCATCTCCGAAGCGATCCGTCAGTTCGCGGAAGAGCCCGACTTCGAACAACCCACCCCGTGGCCGCCCGGCAAGATCTTCAAGGGACCGACGTACACGCTGGGACTGTCACCCGATCCCAACCACGCCTCGCTCTCGCGCGTTCGCACGACCGCGGAGGGGCTCGACGCGATCATCGCTGAAGCGCGCGTGATCCTGCGAGAGCACGGCTTCCTCGCCTGCTCGTGGTTCGTCGGACCGTCGTGCCGGCCCACCGATCTCCGTCAGCGATTGCTCGACCGCGGCTTCGCGGCCGGCCGGCCCCCCATCTTCGAAGCGCAATACACGGCGATGACGCTGGTCGCGCCGCCGGTCGCGCACGATCCGGGGCCCCACATCCAGGCGCGGCCGGTGCGCAGCCTCGAAGAGTACCTCCGCGCGTTCCGCATCGGCCTTCACGCACTGGGCGAGTCGGAGGACGCCATCGGCAAGTGGGTCGCGGCCGCGAGCGTCGGCTGGGACCACGAAAACGGCGTCGCGCGAATGTCTCACGTCGCGTTCGTCGACGGCGAGGTCGCCGGCCTGGGCCTCGCTTCCTACGGACCGTCCGCCGTGCTCCTCGGCGGCGCGGCCGTCTTGCCGAATTTTCGCGGGCGCGGCGTGTACCGGGCGCTGGTCGCGTCGCGCTGGGAGGCGGCAGTCAAACTGGGCAAGCCGGCCCTCACGGTCCACGCAGGCGCCATGTCGCGCCCCATCCTCGAGCGCTGCGGGTTCGAGGCGGTGTGCACGATCGATCTGCTCATTGATCCGACGCTGTCGCCATCCCCCGAACCCGGGCTTTGAGATAAAGTTTCCCGCCATGGCGATGACGACGACGACAAGCGGACTTTCCTACGACGACACGAAGGCAGGCACGGGCGCCTCCCCCACCACCGGCCAGACGTGCGTGATGCACTACACCGGGTGGCTCTGGGTGAACGGCGCCAAGGGCACCAAGTTCGACAGCTCCGTCGATCGCGGACGACCGTTCTCGTTTGCCATCGGCCAAGGGCGCGTCATCAAGGGATGGGACGAGGGCGTCGCGTCGATGAAGATCGGCGGCCAGCGCACGCTGCTGATTCCGCCCGGTCTCGGCTACGGCGCCAACGGCGCGGGCGGCGTCATCCCGCCGAACGCGACGCTGCTGTTCGAGGTCGAGCTGCTCGAGCTCGTCTAGCGATAGGCCGCGTCAGTTGCTAGCGCCCGAAGGGCGCGTCAGTTGCCAGCGCCCGAAGGGCGCGTCAGTTGATCGGATAGCCGCGCCACACCCACAGCATCGCGCTCGGCAGCGTCTGCGCGACGGCGCCGCCGTCGAGGTGGCCGCCGTTTTGCGCGACGTCGAAGTGGTAGTGGTAGCCCTTCGCCTTGAGCGAGGCGGCCATGCGGCGGTTCGCGAGCTCGAAGTCGCGGTAGCTCGAGGGGCCGCCGCCTGAGCCCATGTCGTTCGTGCCGACCTCGAGCCACATGCGGAGCGGATGCACCGTCGGCTCTTTGACAATGAGACCGTTGGGCGCGGCGGCGTCGTACGGATCGTAGTCGTGATAGCTCCACGCGCCGTGCGGATACAGAGGGTTGTCCGGCGACGCCTGGCGCACGAACGTGCCGGAGTAGGTGATCACGCGGCGAAACCCGTTGGGGTTCCACCACGCCATCGAGAACGAGCCGGCGCCGCCCGAGCTGCCGCCCAGCGTGGCGTGTCCCTCGGGATCGTCGGTGATCTTCAGCGCGATGCCGAGCTGCTTCTGCGCCTCGCTCACGACGCGCGGGAACATTTCTTTCAACACGTACTCGCCGTAGACGCCCGAGACGGTGTCGTACTCGAGGCCGCGCTGACTGTTGCCGCCGTCGCCGCCGCCTGCCTCGGCGAAGATCGCGATCATCGTGGGCAGCTTCTTTTGCGCGATGTAGTTGTCGAGGATGCGCGGCAGGTTCGCCGTGCCGGGCAAATTGTTGCCCGTGTTCACGGCGTGCGGAACGTCGTTGCCCCACCAGCACGCGTAGTTTCCGTCCTGCACGACGATCACGGGCGCCGGCGTGCCGGGCACGTACTGCTGCGGGATGTAGACCCAGACGTTGCGCATGAAGGCCGTGCGCGCCGTCGTCGCGTAGATCGTGCTCTCCGACGCGAGCATCTTGAAAGCGAGCTGCCGGCCCACGGGAACGCCCGCGACGGCCTTGCTCGCGGGATCGATCGTGAACCCGGGCCCGATCATGAAGTCTCCGTCGCCGCCCGTGCCGGGATCGGTGACCCCAGGGCTGCCCGCGAAGCCGGACCCCGCCGCGCCCACGCCCGCCGTGCCCGTC
>JBBQJG010000019.1:0-33633 GCA_038325725.1 Polyangia bacterium
ACGCGCGCCGCGCTCGACTGGGCCGCGTACCACGCGAACTTCATGATCGCCGACCCGCCGCCCGAGGGCGAGCGCTCGAAGCTCGTGCCCGACACGACGAACCCGTTCGGGGGCCTCGTTGAAAAGGCGACCCTCACGGGCGACGTCCGCCTGACGCCCCTCACCGCCGAGGAGCGCGCGCACCCGTTGGCGTTCGCACCCACCGTCGAGTTCCTCGCCGCCCACAAGGTCGAGGGCGCCGACGCGCTCGGCGACGTCGCGGCGGCCGTGCGCGGAGAGACGTGGGGCCAGCGCGGCGGCGCGCAGATTCCGCCGCAGCTTCCCACGGATCTGTACGTGCACGATCTAGGCGCCGGCGGCCCGCCCGAGCTGTGGCTCAAGATCGAATTTCAGCCGTGGTTCGCGGCGACGACGTTTCGCGACGCGCCCGATCAGGACGGCGACGGCGTGCCGGAGATCTACGGCCGCATCCACGCCGGCACCGTGCCGGCCGCGGCGACGCTCGCGCTCGGCGGCTACGCGACGAAGGTCCTCACGCCCGCCGGGGTGAAGCTGTGGGCCAACCAGCTCTCGTCCTATTGGTATCCGTCGTTCAACACCGATCTCATTCCGCCCGGCGCCACCTGGCCCGACGACCACACGGAGGCCGACATCAAGGCCGAGCTCGCCGGCCGCTCGTTCGCAAAGCCGACCTTCGTGCTGCGCGGCAAGCCGGCGGGCAAGGCCGTGTACAACATCTTCATCGTCGGTGATGACGAAGCCGGCGCGCCCGCGACGCCCGTCGCCACGGCGCCCACGCTCAAGCTCGCGCCCAGCAAGCCGTCGGCGACCCCGCGGCCCGTCGCCGACGCCGTCGCCAAGGAGCTCGCGGCCCACGGCGGCACGTGGCCGAAGTGGCAGGCCGAGGTCGACCCCGTCGTTCTGTCGCTGCGCGCGCGCGAAAAGACCATGGGAGCGGCCAAGGCGCTCGCGGGCACGGACGGCTTCCTGTTCTTCCGCAACAGCCTCGACTACGTCGTGGGCGGCGATCTCTCGGCGCAGCCGGCCGGCAAGAACCCCGTGCCGATCATCGTCGAGTTCCAACAGATGCTGGCTTCGCACGGCGTGGACTTCCTTTTTGTCCCCGTGCCCACGAAAGCAGAGATCTTCCCCGACAAGGTCGACCCGGCCCTGCACACGTTCGTGGGCAAGGTCGTGAACCCGTTCGAGCGCAAGCTGCTCGCCGAGCTCGCGCAGCAGGGCGTCGAGACGGTCGACCTGCTGCCGACGCTGCTCGAGGCGCGCGCGCGCGGCGACAAGCGCGACGAAGAGCCGCTCTACCAACGGCAAGATACACACTGGACCGATCGTGGCCTGCGTCTGGCCGCCGACCTGGTCGCGGCGCGCGTGAAGGCCTATCCCTGGTACGCCGAGCTCGCGAAGCACGGCCACAAGCTCACGACGAAGCCGGCGACGTTCACGCGCTTCGGCGATCTTCACTCGCGGCTGCCCGACGGACAGAAGAAGCACTTTCGGCCCGAGTCGCTGAAGGCGCAGCAGGTCGTCACGGTGAACGGCGCGCTCTACGACGACGACGCCGACAGCCCCGTCGTGCTGCTCGGCGACAGCTTCACGGGCGTCTACGAGCTGACCGAGGCCGAGCACGCGGGCGTCTCGGCCCACATCGCGCGCGACGTCGGCTACCCGGTCGATCTCGTCATGAGCTACGGCGGCGGCCCCAACGTGCGCCAGAAGCTCATGCGCCGCGGCGTCGAGGGCCTCGCCAACAAGAAGCTCGTCATCTGGATGATGACGTCGCGCGATCTTTTCAACTATTGGGAAGACTGGTCGCCGCTCAAGGTGAAGTGAAGTGATGTCAGGGGCGCGCCGCGCGGTGGTCGTTGCGCTCGTCGCGGGCGCCTCCTGCCACCGTCCCGCGCCGCTGCCGCCGTTGACGACCGAGCTGCTCACCGTCGCGTCGACGCTCGGCGACGCGACGGTGAACGAATCCGCGCGTCCCACGCTCGCCGCCCTCGGCGCGCAGCTGCGCACGCGCCTCGCGCGTCCCGGCGCGACGCCCGCCGCGGCGCTCGTCGCGACGCTCTTCGACGCGCCGGCGTTCGCGCGCGAGGTCGACGATCCGGATCTGCGTTTCGTGCTGCTGCCAACGGTGCTCGCGGCCCGCCGCGGATCGTGCGTCGGACTCGGCACGCTCGCCCTCGCGCTCGCCGAGCTCGCGGGCGTCTCCGCGCGCGGCGTCGTCGCGCCCGGCCACTTCTACGTCGAGGTCGCCGAGGGCGCGCACTGGCGCCGCGTCGAGCTCCTCAAGAGCGGCGCCGAGCTGCCCGACGACTGGTACCGCGCGCGCTACGGAACGCCCGGCCGCGCCGTCACGCCGCGCGAGGTCCTCGGCGTCGTCGCCTACGACGTGGGCAACGCGCGCCGCAAACAAGGCCGCCTCGTCGAGGCGCGCGCCGCCTACGCGCGCGCCGTCGCCGACTTCCCGACCTTCGCCGAGGCGCACGCGAGCCTGGGCGCGACGCTGCAAATGCTCGGCGCGCTCGACGACGCCGCCGCGGCGTATGCGCGCGCGCGCGCGCTGGCGCCGAATCTCGCGGGTCTCGACGGCAACGTCGCGCTCCTCGACGCCGAACGGGCGAAGCGCTACGTGCCCGACGCGGGCGCGCCGACCCGCCCCTGAAAGCGCCGCCGACCGGGGTCTCACGGGCCTATGTCGCGCCTCCTGTTCCTCTGCCGCGCGCGGCCAAGAAGGGGCCCTGTTGGGACGACCGTGTTGCATCGCTCGTCCCGTCGCTGCGGCGGTCCCCAGGTGGGCTGTTCTACTCTTGCTCCCCACACAACCGAGGTGACCCGAATGTCGCGCGTCCAAAAATCCCTTCCGCTGTTCCTCTCGGCGACGGTCTTCTGCCTGGCGCAGGCCGCCGCGCATGCCGCCGTTCCGACGGGGTACACGGGCACGCCGTACATGGGCACGCCCCAGGCGATCCCCGGCCGCGTCGAGCTCGCGAACCTCGACGTCGGCGGCGAAGGGATCTCTTTCCACGCCGACCACCGGCGCGTGAACGCCAAGGCCGAAGGCTACTCGCCGCTGTCAGGCGACAACTACCGCCCGACCGAGCTGAATCTGCCGGACATCTGCAGCACGAACGTGAAGGCGCCGCCCGACACCTGGGACAAGGCCGGTGGCCTGCCCTACCCGACCGCGGCCCTCGAGCACTGGTACTACATGGGCCTCGCGCACGGGGTCGACTGGGTGAAGGTCACCGTCAACGTCAAGAAGGCCGGCAAGTACTGGATGAGCTCAGACTGGGCCTCGCCAAACAATGCGATGCACTTCCAGGTCTACTTCAACGACGGCAGCGTGCCCGCGGCCGCGAATGACACGAAGCTCGATGGCACGATGAAGGCCGATGTGAACCTGGGCACCGGCACAGGCGACTACCACATCTGGAAGGCCTTCCCGCACTACGCGATGGTCGACCTCACCGAAGGCACGCAGGTCATGACGTTCCACCTGCGCACGGACCACCTGCAGTACGGCTTCATCCAGTTCGACGCTGTTGATGGCAGCAACGCCGACGGCGGCGCGGCAGGCACGACCGGCGCGGCCGGCACCACGGGCGCGGCCGGCGACACCGGCACCGCGGGCGCGACGGGCGCGGCCGGCGACACCGGCCCGGCTGGCAACGCCGGCTCGTCGGGCACGGGCGGCTTGCCCCCCGATCCCGAGATGAACACGGGCGGCACGACCGGCACCGCAGGCGCGACCGGCGCCGCGGGAACGACGGGTGGCGGAGCCGCCGGCACGACGTCGATGGGCGGCGCTGCCGGAAACGGTGGCGGCGGCAAGAAGTCGTCGGGCGGTTGCGCGCTCGCGCCCTCGCGTCGCGACGCGGGCCCGCTCGCGCTCATGGGCCTCGTCGGCCTCGGCATGCTGGCCTTCCGGCGCAGCCGGCGCCGCGGCTGATTTACGTCCGAGCCCCTCAACACCTGCCCGAGGCCTGCCCGTGCACCTCGAAAAGAGCGGGCTCGGAAGGTTCTGTGCGTTGCCGAGCGCGGCGATGCACTGAAACGCCCCCCACATGCAGTTGGATGAGAGCCGATCTCCGTCGGGGATCATCCTTGGCTCACGGGCGACATGAACATCCATCCAGACGACAGTGGTAAGGTGCCCCGCGTGCAGGGACTGAAGAGCTCCCAGGGTTTCGACCGGAGACGAATTCCCGCGACGCTCGCCGCGGCGGGCCTCGCAGGCCTCGCTTTGTGGCCGGTGGTGACGGCGCAGCTCGCCGCGCGTCGAGAGGTCGCTCAGGTCGACGCGCTCGCGGCGCGAACCTCCGGCGGCCTCGCGCTGTGCGGCCTCGATCCCGAGCTATCGCTGCGCGTGCGTCAGCTCGGCCCGCTGCTCGCGGGCTGGGAGACCGTCGGCGGCTGCGGCGCGGGCGGCGCCACCGATTCGGGCGCGGGCGTTCGTTGGATGGGCCACAACACCTCGGGCGGCCTCTTCAATTCCCTGTCGCTCTTCAGCTTCATCAATCACTTCCACACCGGCAGCTACGACATGGTCCTGAACGAGCAGCTCACGCGTGACTTCACGCCGAAGCTCAACGCGGGCGTGATCGTCCCGGTGCTGTACAAGGTCTACAAGAACTTCGGCGGCCTCCCCGGAGACGTCACCAACAGCGGCGTCGGCGACATGGCCCTCGTGGGGAGCTACAAGCTCGGCCCCATCAACGCGACGACCGTGACCGCCAAGCTGGGCCTGCCCACCGGCACCTGGAACGCGAGCTACATGGGGACCGTCTTTACGCCCGACCAGCAGCTCGGGTTCGGCAAAGTGACCGGGGGTCTCATCCTCGAGCACACGTTCGATCAGACGTGGGGGGTCGTGCTCGTCGGCGGGTCCGCCAACTATCGTGGCGGCAACAACGGCATCGCCTATCGAGGCCCCGGCGCGGTCGCTTACGGGT
This sequence comes from Polyangia bacterium, assembly GCA_038325725.1. Taxonomy (GTDB): domain Bacteria; phylum Myxococcota_A; class Polyangia; order Fen-1088; family Fen-1088; genus DASZFV01. The sequence continues at coordinate 4,971 of JBBQJG010000019.1, forward strand.
TCGCTGGCTACTTCCTCGGTCCGCTCGTGCCCGCGGTCGGAGTTCAGATCGCGGGACTCAAGACGCAAGACACGCGCGGCGCCTTCGGCGAAAACCTCGACTCGCCGGTCCTGACGTCCGCGATCAATGCGTCGATCGAATGGTCGACCGACTACGTGGCTGTGCTTTTGGGCACATCAATTCCATTGGCGTTGCAAGACACGTGGGGCAAATCCGGCAAATTCGCCGTGCAACCCTACATACTCGGCCTCGGCGTTTCCGTTTCACCGTTCTAGTTTCACCGCTTCCTAGGAGGAGCCCCATGTCTGACCGCAATCCCTCGGCCTCGTCGATTCGCCGCCTCGGCGTTGCGCTCCTCCCCTTGCTGACCGCCGGCGTGATCGGCTGCGGCGTGCAAGGCGGCACCACCGGCGCCGCGGGCTCAACCGGCAGCGCCGGCACGACCAGCGCCGCGGGCGCCACCGGGACCGCAGGTGCGACAGGAGACGCGGGTGCGACCGGGACCGCCGGGGCGACGGGCGCCGGTGGCAGCACGGGCACCGCCGGCGCGACGGGCACGGCCGGCACGACGGGCACGGCCGGCACGACGGGCACGGGCGGCACGACGCCGACGGGCGGCACGGCCGGCGCGACGCCGACGGGCGGCACGGGCGGCACCGTGCTCTCGGGCGTGACCGTGAACATTGGCGGCGCCGAGGTGCCGAAAGAGAACGTGATCGCGTTCGTGAACTTCGGACACTCGAACATGGCGGGCCGAGGCGTGAGCCCCGCGACCCTGCGTCCCTATTTCTTCACGGAGACGCAGCCGAAGAGCTGGATGTACCATTCCGGAGCGGGCTTTCAGCCGTCGCTCGAGCCGAAGACGGCCGGCGACTCAGGCAACAACGTCAACGGCATGGTCTCGGGCGGCCTCAGCACGGCGCTCGTCAAGCAGGCCGCCGCGATGAACCCCAACAAGTACTTCGTCACGGTGCCGTTCGGCGCCGGCAAGGCCTACTGCTCGCAGTTCTGCCCCGCCAATGGGCCCTGCAGCGGCGGCATCTACTACAACAACGTCATGAAGGGCGCCAAGGAGCTCAAGGACAAGGTGACCTGGGGCGCGATCGTGATTTATCTCGGCGTCACCGAGCGTCACGGCACGCAGATGGACATCGACAACTACCCCCAGTGCATCAACAAGCTCGTGACGTCCATCCGCACCGACCTCGGCCAGCCGACCTTGCCCGTCCTCATCAATGACTACGAGATGGGAACGACGGGCCCGCTCGCGCCGACCAGCGCGTTCGCCCTGGCGATTCGTCCGAAGATCCTCATGATCCCGACCGCCGTCACCAACTCGGCGGTCATCCCCACGGACAACCCGATCATCCCGATCGAAGACATCGTCGCCGACCGACCCGACCTGCATCACTTCAACCTCCTCGGCCACCAGATGTTTGCGGACCGGTCGCTGCAGGTCCTCAAGGACAAGGGCTGGGCGCCCTGGCTCACTCCTTAGAGCGCTCGTCGGCGAGCTGCGCTTCGAAGTGCGCCTGCGCGCCGCTCACGAAGCGGCGATAGCCTGCCGGATCAAGGAACGGGTTCGGCGTGGCGCCGGCCTCTTGCCGGGCTCGTTTTTCGGCCATGTCGTAGAAACTGCCGTGCACGCCGAGGAAGACGTCGCACGGCAGCGCCTTCCAGGTCGCGAAGCTGCGCGCGAAGTCGTCGGCGATCTCGGGGTAGCGCGCGTTGCCGACGAGGCGTACGCCGTCGTTGATGTTGGCGCTCGGGAAGAAGACGACGTCGAGCGGCCGCGCGCCGGCACCTTGCCCGGGGACCTGCATCGTCCACGTGACGGCGCCCGTCGTGTGTCCCGGCGTCAGGTGCGCCGTCAGCGTCGTCCCTCCGAGGTCGACGTGGTCGCCATCCGCGACGACGCGATCGACGGGGCACGGCTCCCACGAATAGACGCCGTCGTACACCGCTTCGCCCTTGCCGCCCGTGGCGACGACCGCGCCGTCGCGCGCCGAGGCGACGACCGTCGCGCCCGTCAGCCGCCGGACGAGCGCGTGGCCCTGAACGTGATCGATGTGCGCGTGGCTCGTGAGGAGGATCTTGACGTCCTCGAAGCGAAAACCGAGCGCTTGGACATTGGCGCGCAGCCGCGGGACCGAGGTCGCGAAGCCGCTGTCCAGGAGGATGTGGCCCGCGGGCGTCGTGATGAGGAACTGCGCGATCTGATTGCTGCCGACGTAGTAGATGTTGCCGAGCACGCGGTACGGCGCGAACGGACGGTTCCACGACCACATCGCGCTCGGCACGGCCCCTTGGCTCGCGCACGCCGACCCGGCGAGCGCCACGAACAGGGAGAGCAGCGCCCGCCAGCGTGAGCGTCTCATGCCCGTCGCGACGCTCAGCGCGGCATCGCGTCGGGGATGATCGCCGCCGCGCTCTCGGACGCGGACAGCGTCCACACGCCGGCCTCGTTCACGTTCTTGCTCGTCGTATACGTGTTCGTGATCGTGAGCGGCCCGTTGACGCCTTGTTGGTCGAGGTTCTGGGACGCGTTCAGGAAGTTCGAGCTCTTGATGACGTTCGGGCCGGCCCCCGAGCCATAGAGCATCGCGCCCCACGTGTTCTTGTCGGCGGCCCCCGTCGGCGTCGCGGCGCCCGCGGTGACGTGATCGATCTCGAACTTGTCGAGACCGTCGAAGTGGAACGCGCAGTGCGAGTCGGTGATCGTCGTGTAGGCGACGTGCAGGAGCGACGCGCCGAGCGTCGTGATGTAGTCCGCGCCTTGCGCGTCGGGCGTGCCGTGAAGGGTCGAATCTGTCACGTCGAAGATCGCGAGCGCGTCGCTGAGCACGAAGCCGCCGTTGATGGCGCTCTTGTCGTAGTCGAGGTACGACGCGTGAAACTCACCGCTGATGGCGCTCGTCGACCGCGGCTGAACGACCTTCGCGTGCGCCGTGTCGAGGCGCCCCGCGCGCGCGACGTTGAAGGCGAAGAGCGCGTTCGTGATCGTCCCGTGGTCGTAGCGCGCGGCGGCCGCGCCGGCCCGGACGTCGAGCGCCGTCTCCGCGCCGTCGAGGTCGAGCCCGTCAGCGGCGAGCGTGCCCCCGTTTTCGACGATGAGGCCCGTCCACCCGGCCTTCACGTCGGCCGCCGTGATGCGCGCGTGCGTCCCGGCGCCGCTCGCGACCTTCAACGTGCCGCGCACGGTGATCGGCACCTTCCCCGCGACGATGAGGTGCGCGCCCGGCGCGATCGTGACGACCGTGCCCGCGGCGATCTCGACGGCGCTCGTGAACGTCATGTCCGTCCACGTCATGTCGCCGTTCGACATCATCATTGCCGCCGGTGGCGTCGCCGGGCCGCCGCAGCCCGAAACCGCGACCACGACCGCGGCCAACAGGCCCGGCCCACGGACACCGCGATGAGGAGGTCTCGCGCTCATGGGACAAAGCCTAACCCTTCTACCGGGCGCGGCGTGAGCAATTGGGCGCGCGTCGCTGCACGCGGCGCGGGCGTCAGCCGGCGAGGTCGGTGACGAGCTTGTGGAGCTGGGGCAAGCGCACGGGCTTTTGCACCATGGCGTCGGGCCGAACCGCGCCGAACTGATCCGTCCCCTCGCCCGACAGCAAAACAAGGACGGCCTTGGGCGCCGCGCGCCGCGCCGCCTCGATGAGGCCGATGCCCTCGCCCGCGCGGCGTGGGGACAGATGGAGATCGCAGATCATGGCGTCGAAGAGCGCCGGCGCCTTCATGGCGGCGAGCGCCTGCTCGACATTCGCCGCGAGCTCGACCTCCCAGCCCTCGCTCTCGAAGTACAGGCCCATGCTCGTGCGCACGAGCCGGTCATCGTCGACGATCAGGAGACGCTTCATGGCGTGCCCCCCTCGGGCGCCCCGCGCGCGAGCACGCGCGCCACCATGCCGAGCAACCGGCTGGACGTGATGGGCTTCGAGAGGAAGTTCACGCCTTCGTCGACCTCGCCGTGGTGGACGATCGTGTTCTCGGTGTACCCGGAGACGTACATGACGCGCGTGTTGGGGCGCGCCGCCGTGATCTTGTCGGCCAGCTGGCGGCCGCTCATGTGAGGCATGACGACGTCGGTGAGCAGCAGGTCGATGTCGCCGGCGTAGCTCCCCGACATCTCGAGCGCCTCGCGTGGATCGCCAGCGACGAGCACGGTGTAGCCGGCCCCCCCCAAGATCGTCGCGACGAGCAGCCGCACCTGCGGATCGTCCTCGACCATCAGGACGATCGTGTCGACCTGCGGACGGACGTGTGACCACGCCGCGTCGCTGAGGGGCTCGAGAGCGTCACCTGACTGGCCCGAGCGCGGAAAATAGAGTTTGAAGGTCGTGCCGCGTCCCGGCTCCGAGTACAGCCACACCCAACCACCGCTCTGTTTGACGATGCCGTACACCGTCGACAGGCCAAGGCCCGTGCCACGCGCGGGCCCCTTCGTCGTGAAGAAGGGCTCGAAGGCGCGCGCGCGCGTCGCGGCGTCCATGCCGAGCCCCGTGTCGGAGACGGCGATCATGACGTGCGGCCCGATCAGCGCGTCGGCGTGCGTGCTCGCGTAGGAGCCGTCGAAGTCGACGTTGGCCGTCTCGAGCGTGAGCGTGCCGCCGTCGGGCATGGCGTCGCGCGCGTTGACGACGAGGTTCATGATCGCCTGCTCGAGGTGCGAGACGTCGACGCGGATGGGGCTCGTCGCGGGCGCGAGGGCGAGCTCGAGCGCGATGTGCTCGCCGATGAGCCGCCGCAGCATGGCCTCCATGCCGCGCAGGACCTCGACCGGATCGACGACGCGCGGCTGCATGACCTGCTTGCGTGAAAAGGCGAGGATCTGCTTCGTGAGCTCGCTCGCGCGCTCGCCCGCGCGGACGATCTCGGCGACATACGTCGCCTCTTTGGATCCGGCCGGCAAGGTCCGGATGACGAGATCGCCGAAGCCGAGGATCGTCGACAGGATGTTGTTGAAGTCGTGCGCGATCCCGCCCGCGAGCTGCCCGATCGACTCCATCTTCTGGGACTGCAGCAACTGGGTGCGGAGGTGCTCCTGGTCGCGCTCGGCGCGCTTGTGCTCCGACAGATCGCCCAGCTCCCACAGGAGGTAACGCTCGCCGTGCATCTCGATGTACTCGACCGAGATGCGGGCGGGCAGCGTGCGGCCACCCATGACGAGCTCGGCCTCGATCTCGCGCACGTGCCCCCGCTCCTCGAGCGCCTCGAGGATCCGTCCCCGGTCGGCGGCGTCGGCCCACAGGCCGAGCTCCGTCCCCGTCTTGCCGATGACGTCCTGCCGGCGCGCGCCCGCGGCCGCGAGCCACGCCTCGTTGACGTCGATGATTCGGCCCTGGGCCCGCTCGGTGAACGCGAGCATCGTCGAGGTCGCGTTGAAGATCTTGGCGAAGCGCTCTTCGCTGGCGCGCAGCGAGGCCTCGATGTGCTTGCGGGCGTCGATGTCGCGGACGCTCGCCATGACGTGCGGTCGCCCGTCCAGGTCGAAGGCCCGCAGCGCCACCTCGGTCCAAAAGAGGGATCCGTCGCGCCGACGGCTGCGCCACTCGAAGGCGTACTCCCCCTCGGCGCGCGCACGGTCGATGTTGGCGATGGCCTCGCGCTGCCCGTACGGCGACTCGTCGAGGCTGAAGTCGGCGATCGAGAGGCGCAGCGCCTCTTCACGCGTGCACCCGTACATCGCGCACGTCCGCGCGTTGATGAGGACGATGCGGCCGGCGAGATCGTGGACGAAGATCGCCTCGTTCACGCCCTCGAAAATTTCGCGATAGGCCGAAGGCCCCAGCCCATCGCCCGGGGGCGCCATCACGCGCCGTCGACCCGCGCGCGCCGCTCGATCCTCGCGGAGTCGAGCGTCGCCAACGCGTCGAGCAGCGCGACCTGGAAGCTGCCTGGCCCCGTGCACGCATCAGCCGCGAGCTCGCCCGCGACGCCGAGCACGACCATCGCGTGGGTCGCCGCGGCAAACGGCGACGTCTCGACGGCGGCGAAGGCGCCCGTGAGCGCCGAGGCGGTGCAGCCCATGCCGGTGACGCGGGTCATGAGCGCGACCCCGTTGCGGACGCGCGCGATCTTCGAGCCCGAGACGATGATGTCGGTCGCGCCGCTCACGGACACGACGCAGCCGTGCCGCTCGGACAGGTCGCGCGCGGCCTCGATCGCTTCGTCCGTGCCGTGGACGCTGTCGACGCCGCGGGTCGCGCCCGGCTTCGCGGCGAGCGCGCGGATCTCCGAGGCGTTGCCGCGGATGATCGTCGGCGCGGCCTCGGCGATGATCCGGTGCGCCGTCGTCGTCCGGTAAAGCGTCGCGCCCGCCCCCACGGGATCGAGCACGAGGGGGATGCCCCGGCTGCGCGCGGCGCGACCCGCGAGGATCATCGCGGCGACCCACGGGTCGCTCAGGGTGCCGATGTTGATGACGAGCGCGCGGGCGAGGCCCACCATGTCCTGCACCTCGCGCTCGGAGTGCGCCATGACGGGCGACGCGCCGACGGCGAGCAGCGCGTTGGCCGTCGTGTTCATGACGACGTAGTTCGTGATGTTGTGAATCACCGGCGCTTCGGCGCGCACCCGTCCCAGAGCCTCACCCACCATCGTCACATCTTGCCCCTTTCGCGAACCGCCTCAAAGCCCCGAGGTCGAACGTCGAACGTCGAACGTCGAACGTCGAACGTCGAACGTCAATGTCCCACGGGCGCGCCGAACAGCGCGATGCCGACGCCGACCGCCGCGGCGAGGACGATCGCGACGAGCCACCCCCAGCGCCTTCGCGCGGCCGGCGGGTCGGCGCTCGGCGCGGGCGCGACGGGCGCGGGCGCGCGGGGCCGCGCGGCGGCCGCCGCCTCGAACGCGCGCGAAAAGGCCGTGATCGTCGGGTATCGGTCTTGTTGACGCTTCGACAGCGCGCGCCGCAACACGACGTCGATCTCGGCGGGCAGCAGCGCCGCGAGCTTCGGACCGAGCGGCGGTGGCTCGCCCTCCATGACCTGGCGGAGGATCGTGTTGACGTCGGGCCCGAAGAACGGCTGCTGGCCGACGAGCATGTGCCACGCGATGCACGCGAGCGACCACTGGTCGCTGCGGTGGTCGATCTGGTCGACCTTCCCGGCGGCCTGCTCGGGCGCCATGTACTCGGGCGTCCCGACGACCATCGCGGCCGCCGTGAGCTTCGCCACCGACGCCTTGAGCACCTTCGAGATCCCGAAGTCGACGACCTTGACGAAGTCGGTGTGCCCCGGGACCTTCACGAGAAAGACGTTGGCTGGCTTGAGATCGCGGTGGACGATGCTCTCGGCGTGCGTGACGGCCAGCGCCGACGCGAGCTGCTTGACGATCGCGACGGCCGTTTCGATGGGCAAGCGGCCGACACGCGCGAGCCGCTGCTCGAGATCCTCGCCGTCGAGAAACTCCATGACGAGGTACGGCTCGCCCGTGGGCACCGTGCCGAAGTCGGACACCTGGATGATGTTGGGGTGGGCCAGCTTCGCGGTGACCTGAATCTCGCGCTGAAAGCGCGCGAGCGCCTCGGCGTTCGCGGCCAGGCTGCGATCCATCACCTTGATGGCGACCCGTTTGTTGAGGCGCGTCTGCGTGGCCTCGTATACAGCCCCCATGCCGCCCTGGCCGAGGAGGCGGGTCACCTGATATCCGCCCTGCAGGACGGTTCCGACCAATGAGGGAGCGGCTTGCGACATGTGACGAACCACGCGACGCGCGTGGCGTCCGCGTGGAGAGCGCCGAGAATACACCCGGGACTCTCGCGAGCGGCCGGCGATCGAACGGGCGCGATTGACGCCGCGGAAACGCGAAGCTCTCGCCTTGGAAACGAAAGACGAGGCGCGCGTCGATTCTCTGTCGCGACTCTTTCGTTACCCTGGTGACTCGTGATACTCCGAGCCCCATCTTCTCGGCGATCCAGCTGTCGCGCACCGTGAACCCGCCCGCGCTGCCCGAGCTCGCCGCGATGGGGCTGCTCTCGCACCCGCCGGCGAACGCGGGCGGCCATCCCCTCCCCGGCGACGCCCTGACTTCGAAGGCGCTCGGGTACCTGCACGCGAACTGCGGCCACTGCCACAACAAGAGCGGCACCGCCTGGCCCGACACCCAGATGGTCCTGCGCATGACGATCGCGGACACCGACGTCGCGACCTCGGGCGTGTACGCGACGAACGTGGGCCAGCCCCTGCAGTACTGGCGCGGCGGCGAGATCACGTTGCGCGTCGCGCCCGGCGCGCCCGACAGCAGCGCCCTCATCGCGCGCATGGCGTCGCGGGTGGCGAAGGTGCAGATGCCGCCGCTCGCGACCGAGCTCGTCGACCCGACCGGGCTCACCGACGTCGGCGCGTGGATCTCGACGCTCGTGCCGTAGCGCCCGCGCGCTAGGACCCGCGCGCGGTCCGCGCTAACGTCGGCGCGCCCATGAACCCGCGCGTGCTGATTCTAGGAGCGACGTCCGCGATCGCCGCGGAGGTGGCGCGCCTGTACGCCGCGCGCGGGGCGCGCCTGCATTTGGTGGCGCGCACGGGCGACAAGCTCGCCGCCCTCGTGGGCGCGCTGCCGGGGCCCGTGACGTCGCAGGTCGCCGACTTCGCGAATCTCACGGCCAACGAAGGCGTCGTGCGCGACGCCATCGCGGCGCTCGGCGGGCTCGACGTGGCGCTCGTCGCGCACGGCGCGCTCGGCGATCAGCTCGAGAGCGAGCGCTCGTTCGCCGCCGCCGAGGCGACGATCGTGGCCAACTTCACGAGCGCCGTCTCGCTGCTCATCCCGCTCGCGAACCATTTCGAGGGCGCGGGCGCGGGCACGCTGGGCGTCTTGACCTCCGTCGCGGGCGAGCGCGGCCGGCCGCGCAACAACACCTACGGCGCGGCCAAGGGCGCGCACAACGTCTACCTGCAGGGGCTGCGCTCGCGCCTGCGCGGCGCGGGCGTCTCCGTCACGACGCTCAAGCTCGGGCCCGTCGACACGCCGATGACGCGCGCGCACCGCAAAACGCTCGTCTTCTCGACACCCGCGCGCGTCGCGCCCGCGATCGTCGCCGCGCTCGACAACGGCGCCGGCGAGGTCTACGTGCCGGCTTTTTGGGCGGCCCTCATGCCGATCGTCAGGGCGACACCCGAGCGCCTGTTCCAGCGCCTGCCCTTTTTGTCGGGCCGCTGAGGGCTCCTCGGGCCGCTGAGCGATCTTCAGGCGCGCGCGGCGCGTGGCGGGGCCGCGACATGTTGTCGCAAGGGTCGAGTCCGTTGACCAAAAGCGCGACCGCGGTCATAAACTGCCGCCCATGCACAAGACGACGATGGGGCGGTTTCTTCAGGCGGCACTTCTTCCGGTGATGCTCGCGAGCTGCGCGGGCGAGCCGGTCACGGGCAACGCGGGCAGCGCGAACGACGACGCGCTCGTCGGTCGCGCCACGTTCGCGATCACGGGCGTCCCCGCGGACGGCACGTGTCTCGAGCTCAAGGCGACGGGCAACCGCGTCGTCACGCGCGCGTTCGACGCGACGCCGGGCTCGAGCATGGTCTTCGAGCTCGACGGCCTGCCCGTCGGCCAGGTGACCTTCACGGCGCTGGCATTCGGTGCGACGTGCGCCACGCGCGCCGGCATGGCACCGACGTGGATCAGCGACGCGCCCTTTACGACGACGGTCGCGACGACGCCCCCGGCGCTCGTGACGTTGAACCTCGTGCACGACGGCAGCGCGAGCGTGTCGGTCGGCTTCAACGATGACGCCACGTCGCCCGGCACGGGCGGCGGCGCCACGGGCGGCGCGACGGGCGCAGCGGGCAGCGGCTCTGGCGGAAGCGCCGGCGGCAGCGCGGGCGCGAGCCCCCTCGTGTTCATGCAGGTGCCGGGCGTCCAGGGCGAGTCGACGGTGATCGGCTTCGAGACCTGGTTCATCCTCGACGGCTTCACGTTCGCGGCGACCACCCCGACCTCGGGCGGCGTCGGCGCGGGCGGCGGCGTCGGGAAATCGACGGCCACGGCGACGGCGAAGCTCCACTACCAAAAGGGCGCGCCCGGCCTGTACAACCTCGCGGTCATGGGCAAGACGACGTCGCCCATCAAGCTCGTCGTCGAAAAAGGCGGAGCCGACCCGGCGGTGATCTGGCGCGCGTCGCTCGTGGGCGCGTTCATCTCGGGCATCGCTGACGACGGCGCCGGCGCCCTGCCGACGCTCACGGTGACGCTGACGTTCACGCGCGTCGATCTCCAGTTCGAGGGGACGCTCAATCCCGACGGCACGCGCGGCGCGCCCACTCTCGTCAACTGGGACTTCGTGAAGGGGACTGGCTCGGGCGCGGGGAACGCTCCGTTCTCGTTCGTCATCGGCGGCCCCGCGATGACGCCCGCCGTGGAGATCAGCGCCTTCCGCGCGCCGTCCGAGATGACGGCCACCAGCCAGGTGGGTGCGGGCGGCGGCGTTGGCAAGCCCGTGTTCGGCGATGCGTCGGTGACGCTGCCGATCGACGCCAACGTCATGCAGTACTTCCTCAACGAGGTGACCGGCCGGACCATCGTCGCGGGCACGGTTCAAATCGACGCCCCCGGAGCCATGGGGCCGACGGCCTTCGGCACCTACGGCTTCAACAACGTCCAGCTCCACAGCCTGACACTCTCGGGCACGGACGCGACGGTGGCCTTCGGGGCCGCCGGGTTCAAGTGGAGCGTCGGCGCCACCACCGTCACGTTCCCGTAGCGAGCGTTCCGCGCGCGCTCAAAGAGCGGGCGTCACTGAAACCACGTGCCGCCACACTGCACCGACCATCCGCGCGAGGCGCGGGTCGCGGTGCAGTCGCGGCTGCTGCCGCCCGTGGGATCGTGGCCGGACGTCCAGTCGATCTTGACGGTGCCCGAAGCGACGTCGGGCGACAGGTGAACGGTCACGAGCTGCGCGGGCGAGTGGGCCGCGTCGTTCACCGTGAAGGGCGCGCGCGGATCGAGGCGACACGACAGCGCCGACACGACGACGCGCCACGGACGCGCGAGCGCCGCCACGAGCTCGGGCGGCGCGCCGCGCACGACCGGTAGCGACGGGACCTCGGGCAGCGGCGCCGGCTTGCGGCGGCCGTGACGAGGTGGCGGTGGCGGCGCCTCGTCTTCGTCGAAGGCCGCCTCGATCTGCACGTCGAGGCAGAGCGCGAACGTGAGCGGCGAAACCCGCGGCCGCCGAAACGTATCGTTCACGATCTGCGCGATGACCTCTTGCTGATCGGCGTTGGGCGGCGGCGGCGCCTTGGGCTTGCCGGCCTTGCGCGCCTGCGCGCTCGTCGTCGCGAAGGCCGCGAAACCGACCGCGAGGACTGCGATTGTCCGTTTCGTACGCGCCTGCATCACGGGACCGAGGGCGGGAGCATACCCCGCGCGCGTGGGTCGTCCGCTCGGCAAGCGACGGGGAATGCGACGAAATGTCGCACCTGCGCACTTCGTCGTTGCGCGGCTCGCCCTTCCTCTAAAATGCGCGCCATGCGCAAACCGTGGGTGGTCCTCGTGTCGTTGGTGGGGCTGGCAATCTCAGCGGGGGCTCGGGCTGAAAAGCCAGTGGCCGAGGCACCACCGGCGCCCCCCGTGGCCGAGCCGCCGGGACCTCGGCCGCAGCTCGGGCCCGCGAAGATCGATCTCGGCGACGACCTCGTCCTCGATCTGCCCGAGGGCATGGGCTACTTCGATCGCGTCAAGGCAAGGCGCTCATGGAAAAGATGGGCAACCGCACGGGCGACGATCTGCGCGGGCTCGTGTTCCAGCGCGATCGCGACTGGGTGCTCGTGCTCAAGTACGTCGGCGACGGGTACGTCAAGGACGACGACGCCGCGAAGCTGAACCCCGACGACATCTTGAAGTCGATCTCCGAGGGCACCGAGAAGGCCAACGAGTTCCGCAAGGAGAAGGGCATGCCCGCCGTCCACGTCGACGCGTGGACCGAGTCGCCCCACTACGAGCGCGGGCCGCACCACCTCATCTGGGGCATCCGCGGCAAGCTCGACGACGGCAGCCCCGCGAGCGTGAACTTCTATACGCGCGTCCTCGGGCGCCACGGCTTCGTCGCGCTCAACCTCATGGACGACGCGGCCGCCATCGAGACCTCGAAGAAGGAGGCGCTCGGCGTCCTGCGCGCGACGACGTTCAAGCCGGGCTCGCGCTACGAGGACTTCAACGCCAAGTCGGACAAGGTCGCCGAGTACGGCCTCGCGGCCCTCGTCGTCGGCGGCGCGGGCGCCGTCGCCCTCAAGGTCGCGAAGGTCGGCCTGCTCGCGAAGTTCGGCGGCAAGCTCATCGCCCTCATCATCGCGGGCAAGAAGGCCATCGTTCTGCTCTTCGTCGGCATCGGCGCCGCGATCAAGAAGTTCTTCGGCGGGGGCAAAAAGGCTGAGCCCGCCCCCGCGGCGGGTCCGCCGCCCATCGATCCGCCCGCGCCCCCCGCGCCGCCCGCGCCGTAGCTCGCGCTTCGGTCGCGCTAAGGCTTCGCGACGGGCTTCGCGGGCTTCGGCTGGCGGGCGAGGATGCGCTCCATCTCGTCCATCGTCGCGTTCATCTCGGCGATCGCCGTGTCGAACGGCGCCGACGTCGTCAGGTCGACGCCGGCCTCCTTCAACAGATCGATGGCGTACTTCGAGCTGCCCGAAGACAACATCTTCAGATAGGCGTCGCGGCGCGGCGTCTTGCCGGTGGCGCCAGCGGTCTTGGCCTCTTGCCGCACGGCGTGCGCGAGCGAGGTCGAGGCGACCATGCTCGTCGCGTACTGGTACACGTAGAAGTTGTAATAAAAGTGCGGCACGTAGGCCCACTCGATCGCGAGCAGGTCGTCGACCTGACAGATCTTCTGGTCGTGGCCGTAGTACTCGCGCGCCAGCTTGAGGTACAGCGCCGATAGGTTCTCGCCCGTGAGCGGCTCGCCGCGCTCGGCCTGTTCGTGAAAGCGGAGCTCGAAGTCCGCGAACTGCGTCTGCCGAAACAGCGTCGTGCGCAGGCCGTCGAGCAGCGTGCCGAGCAACGACAGGCGCGTGGCGTCGTCCTTCGCGCGATCGAGCATGTAATGAATGAGCAGGTTCTCGTTGAACGTCGACGCGACCTCGGCCACGAAGATCGGATAGTCCGCCGTCGCGTACGGCTGCGCCGCGTGCGAAAGGAACGTGTGCATCGAGTGCCCCGACTCGTGCGCCAGCGTCGTGAGGTCTTCGTAACGCCCGTTGAAGTTCAACAGCTGGTACGGGTGCACGCCGTAGACACCCGTCGAGTACGCGCCCGAGCGCTTGCCCGTCGTCGGCAGGAAGTCGGTCCAGCGGCTCTCGAACCCGTGGTGCAGCGCCTCGGTGTAGTCCTTGCCGAGCGGCGCGAGCGCGTCGAGGGTGAGGGCCCGCGCCTCGTCCGGTTGGAAGTGCATGTCGACGCTCGCGACGAGCGGGACGTACAGGTCCTGATAGCGCAGGACATCGAGCCCGAGCATCCGTTTGCGCAGGCTCAGGTAGCGGTGCAGCGTCGGGAAGCTCCGGTGCACGTCGGCGAGCAGCTGCTTGTAGACGGACGTGGGGATGTTGTCCTGGAACAGCGCCGCCTCGAGGGCCGTGTCGAACTTGTGCACGCCCTTTTCGAAAAGGTGGGACTTCACCGACGCCGCCAACGTCGCGCCCATCGTGCGCTCGTAGGTCTTGAGCGCGCCGAAGAACGCCGCGAACACCTTGTCGCGATCCGCGCGCGCGCGTTCCTGCCGGTGCAGCGAATACCCCGACGCGTCGAGGTGCACCGACTCGCCCGTCGACAGCTTGATCGTCGGGTACGGGAGGTCGGCGTTCGTGAGCACGCCATGCACCTCGCCGCCCGCGCGCGACAGCTCGCCCGCCTCGGCGACGATCTTCTCTTCGGCGGCGCCCAGCGTGTGCGGCCGACGCCGCAGCGTCTCTTCGACGAACACGCGGTACGGCGCGAGCTTCGGCTCTTGCGCCACGAACTTGCGCACCTTCGCCGGGTCGAGCGCGAGCAGCTCGGGGCGCACCCACGAGCACGCCGACGAGAACGCCGTCGCCAGCTCCTCGGCGGCCTGCTTCATCTCGCGCGGCCGCGCCGCGCGAACGTCCTCGTCGGACAGGCTGTTCGCGTAGACGGCCAGGCGCGACAGGTCACGATCGAGATCGAACATCGTCTGCAGCCCGGCCAGCAGGTCCTTCGACGACCTGCCGAGGTGCCCCCGCTGCTTGGCCAGCTCCGGCAGCCGCTGCACGAGCGCCTCCTTCGCCTTCGTCCACGCCACCTCCGACGGATAGAGATCCGCCAGGTTCCATTTGTACTTGTCGGGAACATCCTTGCGCTCCCCTGCCCCGGCCGCCGCGGCCGTCATCGAGAGACCCGCGAAGACGACCAGGAATCCCGCATTGCGCATGAGCCCCTCACAGCTTCGAGTAGACGGTGATGCGCTGCTGCGTGTCCTCGAACAGCGTCAGCGTCGTCGACGTCGCGGTGTAGTGAAGCGTGACGGTCCCCGCCGCCGGGCAGGTCGCGACGGCGCTGAACGTCGTCGCGAGCGCCGAATACGTACCGCCGCTCGTCGAGAGGGTGCCGTTGTGGTCGTGAATGTCCTGGAACTTCCCGTCGGCGTGCAGATACAGCGTCTGCTTCCACGTGCCGGGGTTGCCCGAGTTGAAGTAGGTGCGCGACGCCGCGAAGTAGGTGCCGGGGAAGATCGTGCCCCCGGCCGCCGTGTCGGCGTAGGCCGCCGTCGAATTCGACTCGGCGATCGTGACGGCCAAGTTGACGACGCCCGTGCAGAGAGTGGACGCGTCGCTGCCCGTGTCGACGGCGACGTCGACGCTCGACGCATCGGTCGCGCCGGTGTCAGCCGCGGCGTCACTGCCGGCGGCGGCATCGGTGCCGCTGTCCTGACCCGCCGTCGAAGCGCCCGCGCCGCCGTCGTTCCCGGCCGCGCCCGTCGTGCCCCCGCCACTCGAGCCGCCCGAGCTGCCCGCGGTGCCCGTCGTGCCCGCGGCGCTAGAACCGGCCGTTCCCGTCGCGCCCGCGTCGCCCGAGATCCCGGCCGTCCCCGTCGCGCCCGCGCCGCCGTGCCCCGCGCCCCCGTCGCTGCCCGCCTTGCCACCCGAGCCCCCCGAGCTGCCGCACCCGGCGACGGTGAGCCCAACCATGAGGGCGAAGCCAGGGAGCCAGCACGAGCGCGTGGTCATCGTCGACATGGGAGTCCTTCCGAAAAGTGTGCGCAGCACTGTACGCGACCTTCGCAAGTTGCGCGACGTCAACGGACCAACGCGCCCGCGCTGCGACCGAGCGTCTCCGACACGAGCACGGCGCCCGCGGGGCCGAGGTGGAGCGCATCGGCGAACAGCGCCTCGTCCACGAAGGGCGCGTGGGAAAGATCGAGATAGCCACGACCCTCCCGCGCCCCTTCCTTCTCGAACCACGCGCGGTACGCGACCGCATCGGGACGATCGGTGACCGTGTCGCGATAGAGCCGGCGCATCGGCAACTCGACGACGAGGACGCGTGCGCCCGCCGCGCCGAGGAGGCCCACCGTGCGCGGGAACCAACGCCCGAGGCGCTCCGCCTCGGGACCGCGCAGGGCCGCGGCGAGGCGCTCGGGCGCGCGCGCGCGCAGGCCACCTTCGAGCGAGCTCATGTCGGCGAGCGCGCCAAAGCGGTTGCGCTCCGCGGGGGCCCGGCCCGTGAGCCGGCCCGTGAGCGCCTGCGTCTTGACGGCGATGAGCGACTGATAACGTCCGAACGGCGTCGCCTGGCTCGCCAAATAGCGAAAGCCCGCGTCGAAGGTGGCGATGTCAGCGACCGGGAAACCAGGAACCTCGGCGAACACGTCGCCCGGCCGGGTCCATTCGAAGTGGATGGCGTTGTTGCCGACGAGCTCCTCCGGACGCGGGGGGCGTTCGGGCCCCAAGAGCGAATCGCCGACGATCCCGAGGACGGCCACGGCGGGCCGACGCCCGGCCGCGAGGTATTCGCGCGCCGTGAAGAAATGGCCAGCGATGTCGGTCGCGCCCACGGCGAGCGGGGCGACACAGCGGTCGCGGCCGACGGAGCGCAACCCTCGATGGAACGCTTCAGCGTCGAACGCCGCCTCCATGCGCGAGTCGCCAAGAAGCAGCACGCAACCGTCCCCGGCGGCGAGCGCCTCCTGCATGTGCTGGCCAGGTAGGAAGTGCCTCTTCGCGTACGCGCGCAGCGCGAGGCCCGACGCCGCGAGGACGAGGACGCAGGTGAGCGTGCCGGCGAGCAGCGTCCGCATCTTAGAAGTCCACGTAGATGAACTTCGTGGCGCCGCCCATCGTCGCGAGCACGACGAGGAACAAGAAGGACCACCACAAGCCCAGGACGATCCCAGCCGCCACGGGCCGTCGCGCGGGCGCGCGTAGGCCGCCCAGCACTTCGAGTGCCGCCAGCAGCGCCGCTCTCACGCGAGCCTCACGATGCGCGAGAACGCCACGAGCGCGCGGGGCATGTCCATGCAGAAGAAGCCCCACCCCAGGTTGACGAGCACGAACGTGAGCGCGAGCGCGGCCGCGTCGGGGAGACGCGCCGCCACGCCCGGCAACCGCTCGCGCCAAAAGCGATGCCCCACGAGCATGATCCCGTGCCACAGGCCCCAAGCGGCGAAGTTGTAGGCGGCGCCGTGCCACAGGCCCGACACCGTGAAGGCGATGAGGAGGTTCAGCGACGTGCGCGCGTTCCCCCGCCGCGAGCCGCCGAGCGGGATGTAGACGTAGTCGCGGATCCAGCTGCTGAGCGAGATGTGCCAGCGCCGCCAGAACTCGGTGATGTTGCGGCTCAGGTAGGGCCAGTTGAAGTTCTCGGGAATGAGGATGCCGAAGAGGTACCCGCTGCCGATCGCGATGTCCGAGTAGCCAGAGAAGTCGAAGTAGATCTGGAACCCGTACGCGAAGATCCACCCCGCGATCTGGTACCAGTGGCCCGTGAAGAGAGCCGGCCCGTTCAGATTGCCCGCCCAGAGCGAGAACGTGTCGGCGAGCGCGTGCTTCTTCGCGAGGCCGACGAGGATGCGCGTCACGCCGCGCGCCGCGAGCGCCGGATCGAAACGGGCTGCGCGCAGCTTGGGCGAGAACTCTTGGAAGCGCTTGATGGGCCCGGCCACCATCGACGGAAAGAAGAGGATGAAGGCGGCGTAGTCGCCCACGGGGGTCTTGGGTGCGCGCCCCCAGTAGGTGTCGGCGGCGTAGTGAATGAACTCGAACGTGAAGAAGCTGATGCCGAGCGGCAGGAGCCAGCGGTACACGACCGGCAAGCGCGGCAGGCCCGTCACCACCGCGAGATCGTTCCAGGCTCCCGTCGCGAACACGAGGTACTTGAAGGCGAAGAGCAACAAGACGGCCTGCACGATGCCGAACAGGCACCAGCGCGAGCCGGGTCGATACAGCCGCGAGGTCGCGATCTCCCAACCGAAGATGAAGACGCACAGCGCGCCCCATAGGCCGCCGAAGTGCAGGTAGCCGAAGTAGATGAAGAACGCGACGCCGAACGAGCTGATGACCCACGGCCGCCACGCGCCCGGCAGGAGGTGAAACGCGAGGACGGCCGGCAAGAGGAAGAGCGCGAAGTACGACAGCTCGTTGAAGATCATCGCTCGCGTCGGCCTCAGCGCCCGCCGGGCGTGATCGTCTCGAGCAGGTGGTCGGTGATGCGCGGCCAGTCGAGGTGTCGTTCGTACAGGGTGCGCGCCCCGGCGCCCACGCGCGCCGCGAGCGCCGGGTCGCCGAGCGCACGCAGCGCCGTGCGGCCGAAGGCGACGCCGTCGAGCGCGGGCGCGAACAGCACCGTCTCGCCGTCGCGAAACAAGTGCCGATCGGTTTCGGCGCCGTCGATCGTCACGACGGGCAGGCCGGCGCCGAGCGCGACGGGCAAGGTCCCGCTGCGCGTGTTCGCGCCCGTGTCCATGGGGAATAGATACAGATCGAGCGTCGCGATCTCGCGCGCGATGTCGGCGAGCGGCTGCTTGCCGACGACGCGAATGCGCGCCGCCGACGGGTGAGCGGCGATGGCCGCGAGGATCTCGCGCACGCGCGGCAACGTCGGCGCGCCCAGATCACCCAGCAACACGAGCTCGGCGTGCGGGAACACGCGCGTCACCTCGGTGAACGCGTCGAGCACGACGTCGAACCGCTTGCCCACCGCCGCGCTCGAGAACAGCCCGAGGCGGGCGCGTCCCGGCACGGGCGAGGCCAGCACGGGCAGCGCGTTCGCGCCCACGCGAAGCACGCCCGGGGGCGGCAGGCCGAGCGCGCGACAGTACGGCGCCATATACCGGACGCGCGCGTCCGCCGTGACGAAGCCATACGCGCAGCTCGCGAGCACGCCCGCGAGCTGCGCGCGCGAAGAGATGGCGCCCGGCCAGTGATCGACCCGCGCGTCGAAGCCCGTGTAGATTTCGTGCGCGATGAGCGTGACGCGCGCGCCGGCGCGTTTGGCCTGCGCGGCGAGCCAGGGAACGCCGGGGCTCCCCAGCCGCGACGCGCCCCACATCTGCGCCGTGTATTGAATGAGCACGTCCGTCGGACGCGCGTCGCGAAGGCGCGGCCACAATCCCCGCGCGACCGCGAGCGGCCTGTGGCCGGGCGCGCCCGCGAAGGCGATGTTGGGCAGCGCGGGATGCGGCTCGGCGGGCAGACGCGAAAACACCGACGCCGTGTGCCCCCGACGGATGAGCTCGTCGGCGAGCCGCACCGAGTGATCCCCCACGCCGCACGTGCGCGGGTAGAAATTGGGCGACACGATGGCGAAGCGGCGCGCGCCCAGGTCCCCGTCCACGGGCCGAGTCATTTGACTACCCCTTCGGTCGTCGTGAGGGTTGGGCGTCGGAGACTGGACAACACCCGATCCCGGAGCCGCAATAAGGGAAGCTCGACGAAACGATATGAAGACAGCGCAACCAAGAACGTCAGGGCCAGTGACCAGGGGAACTTGAACAGGGCAACGAATGCCTGTTGCCAAAGGTAGAGGCTATACGAAATCGAGCCAATGAAGATCATGGGACCTGTGTTGAGCGCCCGTCCCGCCAACGAGCCCGGATTTCGGACCAGCCACAGCAGAAGGAGGGCGACGCAAGCCCCCTCCACCGACATGCCGACCGGAAGTGTATAGCCGCCTTGCAACATGTGGCCGACCACGATGTTCGCGAAAAGAACGAAAGTGGCCACGACGTGAGCCTTGCGCGCGAATAACCAGGAAACGACGCGCTCGAATTTCTCTTCGCCGCTTCCGAGGGCGAGGATGGCGCCGAACATGAGGATGTCGCCGTGGGAATGCAGCATCGCCACGATCTGTCCCCGGTGGGCTGGGAAGAGCGCATAAGTCGCCAGACGACTGAACGGCGCCACGAGGATGATTCCGATGGCCAGACGAGATCCGCGCGTTTTGCCCAGCGCCGCGAGGACCGGAGGCCACAGCAAATAGAACTGCTCCTCCATGCTGAGGCTCCAGCTGTGTCCGTAGAACCATCCAGCGGCGCGTGGCGCGTAGTTCCAAACGAACAAATACGCGGGGAGGATCCCGGAGCTGGGGAGCGTGAGGTAGCCCATCCTGCTCGCGACGAGGATGCACGTGAGATACAGATAGTAAGCAGGGATGATTCGGAAAAATCTCCGAATGTAAAACCGCTTGAGGGAAATCGATCCGTCCCGCTCCTGTTCCTCGACGAGCAGCCGGGTGATGAGATATCCGCTCAGGACGAAGAAGATCGAGACTCCGAACCTTCCGACTTCGAGCCATTCAATGAGAAGCGCGGCGGCGGGGAGCCCGCTGATGGAATGACCGAGAAGGACCAGGAGAATGGCAATGGCGCGGATGCCATCGAGACTGGGGATTCGACGTGCCATTTTCGGTCTCAGGCTGCCTCGCGTTCCGGTCGCGAGATCGCCTCGAACTCCGACGCGAGCTTGGCAGCCTCGGGAGACAGGGCGCCGGGTGGCCCGCCAAGCAATCTTCGGCGGGCCTCTTGCCGCGAGAACACCTCGAGGAACATGTCGCGAAAGGGACGCGCCGCCGAAGAGGCGTCGCTCATGCTCTCGGCGGTGAGGCTGTCCAGGATCTCCGCGAGCTCCTTTTCGTTGCGGCTGTTGGTGGTGCTCCCGAGGTGCCAATGCCTCACGGCCCGCGCGGCGTCGGATTGCGCCGGTCCCACGAGCAGGACCGGACGGCCCGCCGCGACGTACTCCGGTAGGCGGCCCGGCAGATAGCCGACCGAGGTTTGCGATCGATCGTCGACGTTGGTCGCGACCAACAGGACCGCGGCCCGGCGCTGCGTGACCGCGACATCCGTCCGAGAGCCCATCGTGAACTCCACGCGGTCGTGCAGCTCACCGTGGGTCCGAAGGGTCTCGGCGAATCCGGAGCTGGGGCCGCTGATGACGATCTTCTGAGTGACGCGGCAGTGCGGCAGCGCCCGGATCACGCAGCGGACAGCGTCCGAATTGAAGGGCTTGATGCCCCCGGAAAAAAGAACGAAAGGCTGGGGCTTCACGTCGTGAGTCGGGAGCTCCTCGGGGAGGGGCGCAGGATTGGGGATCCAGACACGATCGCGGAAACCATAGGTCGCGCCGTAGTGCTCGGCTAGGGCTGGGGAAACGGCCGCCACCCGCGAGTCGGGCATCCGGCCCGCGAGGCGTAGACCCAGCTGAATGAGCCTGCGCTCGAGGGGGCCGGTCGACGCCTCTTCCCAGGCATCCAGGATGTAGAAGGTGTGCGGCAGCCCGAGGCGACGCGCGGCCATCAATCCCAGCAACGCGAAGGGTCCGTGGTGCGGTATCGAGATGACGTGCTCTACCCTCTGCTCCGCGAGAAAACGAACGACGGGGCGCAAGCGGGCGGCAAGCCACGCCGTCGAATAAGCCCCGAGCAGCGGAGCGAGGCCGTAGCGATACCCACGCAAGCGAGGGTAGGCCACAGAGAGCGTGGGTGCCTTTAGAGGAGAGTAAAGCTCGGACGGCGCGGAGGGCGTGCCTGCGGGCGCTCCCGAGACCACCGCGAGGTGACCGAGATCTTGGAAAAGACGCCACACCAAGATCTCCGTGCCGCCGACGTTCGGAGGCAAGAGCGCCGTCACCAAACCCACTCGTGACGCAGTGCCGATCGCAGCTCGCATTTGGTTTCTTTGATCTCGCGACCCGGCTCGGGCGTCCGCGCGTGCCTCGGCGCCAGACTGCCGATTTTTACGGAGAAAACAAGGACTCTGATGGCATCGACTTATCCTGCCTCGTCCGGTCGCCTGCCCTGCCATTCCTGTGCATCGACGTCGACTCTGTTGACGAGATCGCGAGGCGTCTCGCACTAATGTGAGGAGATGCTCCCCCCCACGCGGACGCGGCGAATCCTCGGCCTGGCGGCGACGGCCCTTTGGCTCGGGTGCTCGAGTGGCGGCTCCGTCGATGGCGCGGCCGGCGCGACGGGCAGCGCGGGCGCCACGGGCGCCGCGGGAACCACGGGCGTCGCGGGAACCACGGGCGTCGCGGGGACCACCGGCGTCGCGGGGACCACGGGCGTCGCGGGGACCACCGGTGGCGCGGGCGCGACCGGCGACGCGGGCGCGACGGGCAGCGCGGGTGCCGCTGGAACCGGCGGCGGCGGGGCCGGCGCGGGCGGCACCGCGGGAAGCGCGGGCGCGACGGGAAGCGCGGGCGCGACGGGCGCCGGCGGCGCCGGCGGAACGCCCGTGGGAACCGCGTGCACGACGTCGAACGAAGAGAAGTTCAGCTTCTTCCTCGTGAGCAACAAGGCTCTCATCCGCGAGGGCGGTGCCGACGCGTCGGGCATGTTCTCGAAGCTGGGCGGCAACCTCGGGGGCATCACGGGCGCCGACGCCATCTGCCAGCATGCGGCCGAGGCCTCCTCACCCTGCCAGAAGACCAAGGTCTGGCACGCGTTCCTCAGCACGACGACGCAGGACGCGATCGATCGCATCGGCACGGGCCCTTGGTACGACCGCAACGGCCGGCTCTGGTCGGCGACGCTCGCGAACGTCGTCAAGGACCGTCCATCCGACGCCGATCCCGCCATCAAGAACGACACGCCCAACGAAGACGGCGTCCCGAATCACAACCCCGACGGCACGGGCGCCGTCGACAACCACGAGACGCTCACGGGCACGGGTGCGAACGGACGCGTCTACACCCAGAGCGCGACGCCGGGCGGCGGCGGCGGCTCCTCGCAGTGCGGGAAAGACGTGAACGCGACCGGCGCGGCGGCGTGGTCGGCCGAGCGCGCGACGTGCTGGAACTGGACGCGCAACACGGCCGAGGGCTGTCCGCGCGTGGGGCACTCGTGGTGCGGCAACGGAACGTGCACGCCCGCGGGGAGCAGCAGCGGCACCAACTGGATGTCCGTCTGGAACGAAGGTGGCTGCGCGCCCGGCGGCACGCTCGCGCAGACGGGCGGGCTCGACGGGTCGAGGCGCGTCGGCTCGGCGGGCGGCTACGGCGGGTTCTTCTGCTTCGCGGTCACCCCTCATCCATGACGATGACGATGACGATGACGATGACGGCGAGAGCGACAATCGTCGTCGGCCTCGCGGCGTTCCTCATGGCGTGCGGGTCGAGCGCCACACCCGTCGCCGACGCGGGCGATGCGGCGGCGGATCCTTCCGACAGCGACGCGCGCGACGTTGCGGCCAGCGAGGCCGACGCCGACGCCAACACCGGCGCGGACGCCCCCGACGCCAACACGGACAGCGGGAGCGAGGCCGCGAGCCCCACCGATGCGGACGCGGCGCCCCGCGTGAGCTACGGGGCCATCGTCGTCGAGCTCAAGGACATCTTCACCAGCTTCCTCGCCACCTTCTTCGATGCGGCGCCGCTGCCCCTCGCCCTCGACACGCGGCAAACCGTCGGCGACTGCGTGCTGCGCGTGCCGCGAACGGTGACGTGCCCGGCCGCGTGCGCGACCGACACGACGTGCGTCGGCGTCGGCGTCTGCGCGCCCGTTCCACGAGCGACGGACATCGGCACGTTGCACGTCGAAGGCCTCGGCGCGACGGCGGTCGACCTCGAAACGACCTCGCCCCAAGCGCCGTCGTACCAAATCGTGCCGACGCTCCCCCCTGCCGCGTGCGCCGAGGGCGCCGTCGTGAAGGCGGGCGGCGCGACGTTCTCCGCGTCCACGACGTGCATCACGGATCTGGTCGTGACCTCGCACGTGCCGTTGCCCGTGACGACCGGCCAAGCCATGCACGTCGCGTGGACCCCGCCCGCGCAAACGAGCGCGGCGCGCGTGCAACTCGAGCTCGAGATCTCTCACCACGGCGGCTTTCGCGGTCAGATCAACTGCGACGTCGCCGACACGGGCGCCTTCGACATCCCGGCGGCGCTCGTGTCGGCGCTCGTCGATCTGGGCCGCGCCGGGTACCCGACGATCAAGCTCGCGCGCGTGTCATCGGCCACCGCGCCCGAAGCGCCCGGCGTCTCCCTCACGATCGCGTCGCGCGTTCAGCTCGACGTCGACACGGGCGTGATCTCGTGCGGCGCCGACGAATCGCCCCCGTGCGCCACCGGCACCGTCTGCCGCACCGACTACACCTGCGGCCCGCCCTGACCGCGACCTGGCGAGCCCACGGGGGCTCGAACACGTACAGCCACTCGTCAAGCGGTTTCGGGAAGTCAACGTCACGGCCTTGACGCGAATCGCCTCTTGCCTCGCTCGACCGACGGGAACAGATTCGTTCAGCGACGAGCCACGCTCACCAAAGAGGAGATCGCCATGCCCTCGTACACCAAGGCGCCCGCGGGCGCGTTCAGCTGGGTCGAAGTGTCGACGACCGACGTGCAGGGCGCGAAGGCGTTCTACGGCTCGCTGTTCGACTGGAGCATCGCCGACATGCCGATGCCCGGTGGCCTGTCGTACTCGATGGCGACCATCGCCGGAAAACAGGTCGCGGGCCTCATGACGATTCCGCCGGAGGCGACGAAGACGGGCGCGCCGCCGCACTGGCTGTCCTACGTCGCGGTGGACGACGTCGCGGCGTCGGCGCAGCAAGCGACCAAGCTCGGCGGCAAGGTCCTGACGGGCCCGTTCGACATGGGTCCGGGCAAGATGGCCGTGCTGCAAGACCCCACGGGCGCCGTGTTCGCGCTGTGGCAGTCGCCGGCCGAGCCGATGGGCTCGTTCCAATTTGGCGAGGACAACTCGCTGGGGTGGAACGAGCTGTCGACGACCGACACCGACCGCGCCGGGGCGTTCTATTCGGGCCTTTTCGGCTGGAAGCTCGAGACCGCTCAGATGCCCGACATGGTCTATACGACCTTCAAGCGCGGCGCTGAAAGGGTCGGCGGCATGATGGCGCAGCCCAAGGAGATCGACGGTACGCCCTCGGCGTGGGCCGTCTACTTCGCCGTCGCGGACGCCGACAAGACCGCCGCCAAGGCCAAGTCCCTCGGGGGCCGGGAGATCGTCCCCCCCACGGACATCCCCAACATCGGCCGCTTCGCCGTGCTCACGGATCCGCAAGGCGTGTTCTTCTCGGTGATCAAGTTCACCCCGCCGACGAAGTAGGTCGGACGAGCAAGTCGGGCCCGCGGTCGCCGGCGTAGCCCTATTGCGCAGAATCGTGTTATGGCGGCCAAGAGGTGACGCTCTCTCTCGCGACGG
Source organism: Polyangia bacterium (assembly GCA_038325725.1). Classification (GTDB taxonomy): domain Bacteria; phylum Myxococcota_A; class Polyangia; order Fen-1088; family Fen-1088; genus DASZFV01. The sequence continues at coordinate 29,580 of JBBQJG010000019.1, forward strand.
CGCTGCTCTTGGGACTGCTCTTCGGAGTTCGTCACGCCTTCGAGCCCGATCATCTGGCGGCCGTGTCGACGTTGGTGACGGCGCGCGGGACGCGCAAGGCGGGCGCGGTGCTGGGCGCCGTGTGGGGCGTCGGGCACACGCTCGCGTTGCTCATCGTCGGAAGCGCGCTCGCCGTGCTCGACGCGCGGCTGCCCGCGTCCCTCGTCGATGGCTTCGAGTTTCTCGTCGCGGTCATGCTCGTGACGTTGGGAACGCGCGCCATCGTTCGCGCCCGGACGAGCCACGCGCATTCACACGAGCCGTCTGCTACGACATCGTGGACGTCTTCAGCCTCGAAGCGCCAACCCCTCGCCGTCGGTCTCGTTCACGGCCTCGCGGGCAGCGGCGCCCTCACGGCGCTCGTCATGGCCGAGATGCCCACCGTCGCGACGCGCGTGGCCTATATGACTCTGTTCGGCGTCGGGTCGATCGTCGGGATGGCGTCTCTCACGGGCATCGTCGGATGGCCGCTGGCGCGTCTCGGCGGCAGCCTGCGCTTTGCGCGCGGACTGTCCCTCGTCACCGGGACGTTCTCGTTGATGCTCGGCGCGTGGTGGGGCTGGTCCGTCGTCCACGGACACGTCGTCGCCAGGGGATGATGCCGCCGCGACTCACGCCTCACGGCTCGAGCGCCGAGCAGCCGTGCGGACCGGCCCAGGCCCGGCGAATCCGCTAGCCTCCCCCGCATGAGCCTCGATCTCGACGCGTACTTCGCCCGCATCGCCTACGGCGGTCCGACGACGCCTTCCCTCGCGACCCTTCACGGCCTCACGCAGGCACACACGACGGCCATCCCGTTCGAGAACCTCGACGTGCTCCTGGGACGCACGCTCAGCCTCGATCCGGACGTCGGCCTGCGCCTCGACACCGAAGAGAAGCAGGCGACGCCACACGAAGCGCGACGCATCGTGCGCGAGCAGGGACGCTTCTTTCACCAGGCGTTCTTTGGGGGCATGGGGAACGACGTCTACGAATTCACGCTCGAGGAGATGCCGCGCATCGATCGCGACCTCGCGAACTGATTCACGGCGGCGCACCCGCAGTCGCACTTCAAGAACCGCCTCCTCGTGGCGCGCGCCGCGGCCTCGACCGGGTGAGGGCAGGTCGCTTTTCACCTCGAAAGGCTGCGTCAAAGTGTCGCATTGCAATCGGGTCGTGGGGTGATGGACGATGCTCGGTCGGACAGCCGCCCATGACTTTCAAACTGAGCTTTGCGTCAATTGCCGCCGTAGTGATCTTGTTTTCCAGCGCGCGCCTCTCGGCAGCGCCCGCCGAGGATCCGGAGGCGCTGATTCGAGAAGGCGTGAAGCTTCGTCGGCAAGGCGATCACGCGCGCGCCGAGGGTTACTTTCTTCGCGCGTACCAGATCGCGGCGACACCGCGCTCGGCGGCGCAGCTCGGGCTCGTCGAGCTCGCGCTCGGGGAGTTCATCGAGGCCGAGACGCACCTGAGCCAAGCGCTCGGCACGCGCGACGCCTGGGTCTCGGAGCACAAGCAAGCGATTCAAGAGGGCCGCGCCTCGGCCCGCAAGCACCTCGTGCGCGTCGAGCTCGCGCCGCTGGCGACCGACACGACCCTGAGCAACGCGGGCGCCCCCGCGACGGCCGCTCCCGCCGACGGCGTCATCTTCATCGCCGCGGGCAAGCCGACGTCGCTCCGTCTCGAAGCGCCGGGGCACAAGCCGGCGGTCGTGCAGGTCGAGGGCGCCGAGGGCGAGACCCGCCACGTCAGCGTCGCCATGCCCGCGCTCGAGGCGCCGCCGCCCGTCGTCGCGCAGCCGAGCGCGCCGCCGCCGGTGGCCCCGGCGCCGACCGCGACGGCCGAACCGAGCACGCCGGCGACGACGGAGCCGACGCCCGCCCCGGCGCCCGCGGCTGCCGCCGATCCGGGGCATGGGCTGCGCGTCGCGGGCATCGTCGCCGCGTCGGTCGGTGTCGCCGTCGGGATCGTGGGCGGCGTCTTCCTCGCGGACGCGCGCTCGAAGCACGACGCGCTTCAGACGGACGTCAACGCCGGGCAGGTCAACGCGGATCAGTTTGCGTCCCGCAACGACGCATGGATGTCGAAGCGGACGCTGGGCATCGCGTGCGCCGTGTCTGGTGGCGTCGCGCTCGTTGGCGGCGCCGCGCTCTTCGCCGTCGGGGTGAAAGAGCGCGGCCAAGAGAGCACTTCCGTTTCGTTCATTCCTGGTCCTGGCTTTGGATTGTTGTCCTACCGAAGGAGCTTCTGATGACCCCCCGGATCCTCATGGCGAGAGCGTCGGCGCTCGTGTTCGTCTTGGGCGTGTTGAGCCTCGGCTGTGGCGCCATCAAGATTCCCGAAGGAGCTCTGGCCTGCGGCAAGAACCATGTTTGCCCCGCTCCCTTGACGTGCGACCAGGCAACGCAGAAATGCGTCAGCAAGCCGGTCGACGGCGGCACCAAGGACGCGACCGCCGACCTGCGGAGCGACGCCGGCGGCGGCGACGTCTCCACCGATGACCGCGGGGCGCTGACGTGCCCGATGCTCACGGCGCCGACGGGCGCGTCGGTGGTCGCGCCCAACCTGACCCCGGGAGCCGTGGCGAAATATTCGTGCGAGGTGGGCGGCAAGCTCACGGGCTCCGACACGCGCACGTGCCAGGCCGACGGGACCTGGACCGGCGACGCGCCGTCGTGCTCGGCCGCGGACTGCGGCGCGCTCACGGCACCGAAGGACGGGACTGTCTCGGCGCCGACGACGACGTTCGAGTCGGTCGCGACGTACTCGTGCGGCACCGGCTTCGGACCCTCCGGCTCGGCGACGCGCACGTGCCAGCAAGACGGGACGTGGGACGGGATGACCCCGACCTGCGTCGTCGCCAACTGCCCCGGCCTGCCAGGCCCGAAGGGCGGCAGCGTCGTCGCGTCGACGCTGACCTTCGGCTCGATGGCCACGTACGCCTGCGCGAGCGGCTACACGCTCGCGGGCCCCGTCTCGCGCACGTGCAAGCCAGACGGCACGTGGAGCGATGCCGCGCCGACCTGCACGATCAAGGACTGCGGCGCGCTCACGGCGCCCGCCAACGGGACGTTGATGGCAACGGCCGTGACGACCTACGGCGCGAGCGCCGTCTTCGCCTGCGACACGGGCTACGCGGTGTCGGGCATGGCGACGGTCACCTGTCAGACGGACGGGACCTGGAGCGCCGTGGCCCCGACGTGCGTGCCGAAGGACTGCGGCGCGCTCACGGCGCCCCCCAACGGCAGCGTCAGCGCGACGGTGACGACGTACGGATCGGGCGCGACCTACGCCTGCATGACCGGCTACCTCATCAGCGGCGGCGCGACGCGCATGTGCCAGGCGGCCGGCACGTGGAGCGGCGCGGCCCCGACCTGCGCGGTCGCCGACTGCGGCGCGCTCACGGCGCCCACGAACGGCTCGGTGAGCGCCCCCAAGACGACGTACGGCCAAACGGCGACGTACGCGTGCATGACGGGCTACGGACCGTCGGGCTCCGCGACGCGCACCTGCCAGGCAAACGGCATGTGGGACGGCGTGGCCCCGACGTGCGTCGTCGCCAATTGCCCCGCTCTCGCGGGCCCGACGGGCGGCTCCGTGTCGGCGCCGATGCTGATCTATGGCGCGACGGCCACGTACTCGTGCAACGCCGGGTACACCGTGGGCGGCACGGCGACGCGCACCTGCCAGGCACCCGGCGTGTGGACCGGCACGGCCCCGACCTGCACGATCAAAGACTGCGGCGCGCTCACGGCCCCCGCGAGCGGCAGCGTGGCGGCGGCGGTGACGACCTACGGGGCGACGGCCACGTACTCGTGCAACACGGGCTACGGCGCCTCGGGCTCGGTCAACCGCACGTGCCAGGCCGACGGGACATGGACCGGCACGGCCCCCGCGTGCACCATCAAGAGCTGCGGCGCGCTCGCCGGTCCGACGAACGGCTCTGTGAGCGCGGCCGTGACGACGTACGGCGCGACGGCGACGTACTCGTGCAACACGGGCTTCGGCGTCACGGGCGCGGCGACGCTCACGTGCC
>JBBQJG010000020.1:0-33576 GCA_038325725.1 Polyangia bacterium
TCATCGTCGCGTTGTAAGCGATCGCGCGCGCCGAGACCGTGACGTCGCCCTTGTTGCCGGTCGTCACGAGGAACGAGGTGGTTCCCTTGAACGGCCCGGGGAACTTGATGATCAGGTCGATCACGTTGTCGCCGTCGAAGTCCGCCGTCGTGACCGTCGCCTTCATCTCGGCGGTCGTCGGATCTTTCATCTCGAGGAAGCCCTTGTCCGCCTTGACGACGACGACCATCGATTCGGCGAGCGCGCCGTAGCTCCCGACGGCGACGTCGATGCGAACGCCCGCGGGCGGCGCGCACGAAAGAACGCTCGTCGCTCCCGAGGCGGCCATCAACATCAAGAGGATGAGGTGTCCGTGCCGACGCATCGTCATTGGTTCGTCGGTCCGTTCACGGTGAGGAGGTGGGTCGGCCGCGTCTCGACGTAGGTGAGGACGCCCGCGCCCGTCGCGACGGCGCCCACGGCCGTCCACAACCACCAGTGCTGGTACCACTTCGGCGGCCCCGCGACGCTCCCCTGCGGCGGCGATTCGACGCGCAGGCGAAACGGCAACGTCGCCGTGCCGCTCTCGGCGACGACGCCGCCGCGCGCGTCGAGCGCGCTCACGTAGTAGTCGACGCGCGCGCCCGCGTGGAGCATGGGTGCGGGCACCTCGAGCGGCGCCGTCGGCGGCTTCGCGCGCGTCGCGAGGAACGCGCCGCTGTCGCCGGCGCGATAGGACAGCTCGAGCGCGTCGACCATGCGCTCCGTGTCGCCCTCGATCTTGACGTCGATGCGCGCCGGCTTCTGCGCGGGCACCTCGCCGAGCGGCGTCTGCACGAGCTGCAACCCGGTGCTCGGCGCGTTTCCGCGCGCCGCCGCGAGCGCGCCGGACTCCTGCGGCCGCGCGTCGACGATCTCCGCCGACGGCCGCAGCTCGAGCGCGCGTTTGAACTGCGCCTCGGCGCCCAGCACGTCGCCCATGCCGGCGGCGACGCGCCCGCGCAGCAGGTACGCCTCGGCGAGCAGCTCGCGCCCGTTGCCCGGCTCTTTGAACAGGCGCTCGAGCACGCCGATCGCGTCTTGCAGCTGTCCCGCCGTGAACATCGTCTGCGCGAGCTTGAGCGCGTCCGCGCCGCGCGCCGCCGCGATGAGCCCCTGGCGCTCTTGCGCCTCGGCGAGCGTGACCGCGGGCCCGAGCTCGGCGATGAACTGATCGGCGTCGGGACGCACCTTCGATTGCGGCGCCTCGCGCACGAGCGCGTCGTAGTAATGCAGCGCGCGGCGTCCGAGCTCGCTGCGCTTCTCGGCCTCCCATTGCTTGCGGTAGCACTGGCCCAGGTTGAAGAGGATGTCCGGCAGCCGCGACAGCGCGTAGGCCTTCTCGAACTCGCCGATGGCGTCGACGTACTTGCCGAGGTTGTAGGCGGTGTTCCCGCGGCTGAACGCGGCCTTGGCGTCCTCGCGTCGCGTGTCCGCGGCGTTGGCCACCGGCGCCGCCGCGAAGGCACCGCGTTCCGCCTCGAGCATCCCGCCCAGCCCCAGGACCATTCCCAAGACCATCTCGACGACGACCAGCCCGACGGCTCCGAGTCGCGTCGGTCTCACGCTCCACATGGCGCGGCATTATACGCATCGCCGTCATTCGTCGCGGAATATCCTCTTGCCCTGTTCGTTAGGGCAGGCGTAGCCTCCACCCAGCACGGCTTTGGGGTTTGGCTCTGCTCTAGATTTACAGGGGGATGGATCGATGACGATGCCCGCATTTTCCGACGGAGGGCGCGTCGTCGCGCTCGGTGGCAATGGCAAGCTCGTGAGCGTCGCGCTCAAGCTCGCGCTCATGACGGCCGCCCTCGGCGCCGTCGCGTCCTGCGGACGCCAGGAGCCGGCCGCCGCTCCAGCCTCGGGTCTCTCCGACGTTTCCATTCGCGTGCAGTCGTCGGCGCTCGTGACCGCCCCGGCCAACTGGCAGAACCTTTGGGGCAGCTGGCCGCAAGCGCGTTACGACGAGCCGATCGCCTACGACAAGGATCGCAAGAAGGTCGTCATGTTCGCGGGCCGCTACTCGACGCAGGGCCCGTACTACGACGACACGTGGGAGTGGGACGGCGCGCGCGCGTCTTGGAACGAGAAGACGCCGACGGGCATGAAGCCGGCCGAGCGCGCGGGCCACATGATGGTCTACGACACCGAACGCAAGAAGACGTTCCTGTTCAGCGGTTGGCAGCCCGGCGCCGGCTTCTACATCCCCGACCAGTGGGAGTGGGACGGTCCGACGGCGACCTGGACCGAGCGCGTGCTGACGACGGCGCAGCCGAGCGCCCGCTACGGAGGCTCGCTGGTTTGGGATCCGGATCGGAAGCGCGCCGTGCTCTTCGGCGGGTTCGACGAGGCGACGGGGCGTCGCAATGATCTGTGGGAGTGGGACGGCAGCACCTGGACCGACCGCACGCCCGCGGGGACGAAGCCCGCCGCCCGGTGGAACCACACGGCGGCCTACGACTCGGTTCGCAAGAAGCTCATCATCTACGGCGGCAACACGGGCACGGGCCTCGCGTCGGCGGGCTCTTACGTCGACGAGACGTGGGAGTGGGACGGCACGGCGGCGACCTGGACCAAGATCGCGACGCCCACGGGTGTCGTCTATTTCTACTACGGCAACCTGCGCATGGCGTACGACGCCGCTCACGGCAAGACGTTCATGTACTACAACTACAACACGATCTACGAGTACGATCCCGCGACGCCGGCGTGGACGCTCGTGGCGCCGGTGCCGACGCGGACCGACCCGTCGAGCTATCCGGGGAACTCTCCTTCTTTCGTTTATGACCCCGATCGCGGCGTGACGGTCATGTTCGGCGGTCAGTCCGACCGCACCCTCACGGAGTACGTCGGCGCCGACCATGTCTTCAACAACCGCTCGACGCCCATCAACGGCCCGATCCAGCGCCAAGATCCCTGCATCGCCTACGACAGCAAGGCGGGCAAGATCATGCTGTTCGGCGGCTACAGCAACGTCGACGGCCTGTACAAACAGGACACCTGGCAGTGGTCCGGCACGGACGCGACCTGGACGAACAAGACGAACGCCAACGCGAAGCCCCCCGCACGCCGCGGCGGCATGATGGTCTACGACACCAAGCGCGACCAGCTGATCCTCTTCGGCGGCTACGGGTCGACGTACTTCCAAGACGTCTGGACGTGGTCGTCGACGACGCCCACCTGGACGCAGCAGACGATCTCGGGGACTCAGCCGGCGGCCACGTACAACAACAAGATGTTCTACGACGTGGCGCGCGACAAGGTGATCCTCTTCGAGAACTACTACACCATCTGGGAGCTCGATCCCGCGACGTTCAAATGGACGGCGCGCCTCAACACGACGACGGGCATTCCCACGGCGTTCACGCAGCGCCAATATTCCGAGGTCACCTTCGACACCGATCGGAGCAAGCTCCTGTTCGTGGGTGGCTATGGCTACGATCCGGCGATCGGCGCCGTCTACGACGCCGACGTTTGGGAGTGGGACACGACGACGGGCCTCTACACGGAGCGGCCGACGGCCGTGGGCGTCACCCAGCCGGCCGGGCGCAGATTGCATGGCGTGTCCTACGACTCCGCCCGGCGCGTCGTCGTGCTGTTCGCCGGCTACGTCCAGGTCACGGGAAAGACGGGCGACAGCGACGATTCGTGGGAGTGGGACGGCATCTCGGGCAAGTGGTCCGAGACGACCCCGCCGGGCGTCAGGCCGCTGGCCCGCCAAAGCCAATTACAGATCTTCGACTCGATGCGCGCGACGACGCTGATCTTCGGCGGCAGCGTCCCGGCCGACACGACGTATGGCCCGCAGGAGATCTGGCAGTACATCGCGAGCTCGGCGCCGCGGCCGAACGGCTCGGGGTGCTCGGCGGCGAGCGCGGCCACGTGCTCGTCGGGCAACTGCGTCGACGGCGTGTGCTGCGCGCAGACGGCGGCGCAGTGCAACGGCACCTGCAAGGCCTGCAACGTGCCCGGCCTGCTCGGCACCTGTAGCGATGTCCCCGTGAACTCGACGGACGACACGTGCGCGAGCGATCAGGCGTGCGACGCCACCCACCTGTGCAAGGCCCGCATCGGCACGCTGTGCTCGGTTTACACCGACTGCGCGACGGGCCACTGCGCCGACGGCGTCTGCTGCGACAGCGATTGCAACGGCACCTGCAAGGTCTGCAACCTGAACAACAAGCGCGGGACCTGCTCGCAGGTCCAGACGGGGCTCGAGGATCCGGGGACCTGCGTCTCCGACGCGAGCCAGCCGAGGTTCTGCGACATGACGGGCGTGTGCACGAACAGCGCGAAGCCGACAGGCAAGCCATGCACGGCGGGCGGTCAGTGCCAGAGCACGTACTGCATCGACGGCGTCTGCTGCGGCAGCCCTTGCAACAACACTTGCTACAGCTGCGGCAACCCCGGCGCCGAGGGCAGCTGCACGCCCATCACGGCCGGCCTACCCGATCACAGCGCGACGACGGCGTGCGACGGCGCCACGCAGTACTGCACGGGCGGTGGCGCGTGCGGCATGGACAAGAAGGCCAACGGCAACCAGTGCACCACGGGCACCGATTGCGGCAGCGGCTTCTGCGTCGACGGCATCTGCTGCAACAGCACGTGCACGGGCGTCTGCCAGGCCTGCAACGTGACCGGCAACCTCGGCAAGTGCGTCAACGCCGCGGCGGGCTCGCAGGACACGAACTCGACTCCAGCCTGTAGCGGCGAGCAGTATTGCGACACGGCGGCCACCTGCCAATCTGGGCTCAAGGCCAATGGGCTCACGTGCGCGGCCATGAGCGAGTGCGGCTCCAAAAATTGCGTCGACGGCGTCTGCTGCGACTCGGCCTGCGGCGACGCGTGCTACGCGTGCAACATCACCGGCACCGTGGGCACGTGCAGTCCCCTCTTCGCGGGCGCGACCGACGGAGCCGCTTGCGATGCGCCGAACTACTGCGCGGCCATCACGCACAAGTGCACGATGGGCAAGAAGGCCAACGGCACGGCGTGCACGATGGATCCCGAGTGCGGTTCGAACTTCTGCGTCGATGGTATCTGCTGCGAGACGTCTTGCACGGGCGATTGCCGAACCTGCGCCAACGCGACGGGCACGTGCACCTTCGCCGCGGACGGCGCTGATCCGCGCATGACGTGCAAGGGTGAGGGTGTCTGCAAGGGCACGTGTAACGGCCAGGGCGCCTGCCGTTTCGGTCCGCAGGGCACCGTGTGCGAGCAGGCGGGCTGCTCGCCGACGACCGGCTTCATCACGAACGGCGGAATGTGCGACGGCTCCGGCCACTGTAGCGCCAAGCCGAGCAAGGATTGCCTCGGCTTCCGCTGCTACACAGACGCGCAGGGCGCGGCCCAGTGCGGGAAGGACTGCAGCAAGGATCCCGAGTGCGCGCTCGATTTCTACTGCAGCGCGGGCAACGGTGACGGCGGCGTCTCGGACGGCGGCGCCTCCGACGCCGGCGCTTCGGACGCGGGCGCGGGCGCCTCTTGCCCGAAGGTCTTCGACCTCGGCCACGCCTGCGATCGCAACACCCAGTGCGGCTCGGCCACCTGCAGCGACGGCGTTTGCTGCGACCTCAACTGCAACAAGTGCGGCAGCTGCAACCTACCGGGGACGGTTGGTCACTGCGTGCCCGTTGCCGCGGGCACCGATCCCAACAACGATTGCATCGACAGCGCGAGCGATCCCTCGGGGAAGTGCGGCGGCATGTGCGATGGGCACGCGCGCTGCCTCTTCCCGGCGGCGGGCTCGACCTGCGGCACGTGCAAGGCGTGCAACGGCGGCGGCCTCTGCAACATCAAGCCGGAGGACGACGACACGTGCGGCACGATCCACTGCGACATGCTCACGACGAGCTGCACGCAGTATCACGACCTCACGACGAAGCGCTGCGGCGCGCTCGGCACGTGCAAGATGGCCAACAACGCGGCGAGTTGCACGGACGTCACCAACCTGTGCGGCCCCGACGGCGGCACGGGTGGGGCGGGCGGCGGCGCCGGTGGCGCGGGCGGAGGCGCGGGTGGCTCTACGGGCTCATCGGGCACGACCGGCAAGAACGACGGGTCGTCCGAGTCCAAGACGGGCGGCGGGGGCGGCGGCTGCGGCTGCGAGGTCGGCGGCACCGGGCTCGCCGGGTTGCCCATGTTGGGTCTGCTGCTCGGGATCGTGCTGACGGCGCGTCGTCGGAGGCGTTAGACTGGTGGACCCGACCCGGGGCCCATGAGCGACAGCACGCACGACCCGACGATCGACCGCCGGCACGGCGCGGCCTCCGTGCCCGGCGATCTGTTGGAGGGGACCGAGGTCGGCGAGTACCGCGTCCTCAAGAAAATCGGCGAGGGCGGGATGGGCGCCGTGTACTCGGCGATCCAACCCGTCATCGGCAAGCGCATCGCCATCAAGGTGATCGCGCCGCACATCGCCTCGAACCCCGAGGTCATTCGGCGCTTCGTCGACGAGGCGCGCGCCGTCAACAAGATCGGGCACCCGAACATCGTCGACATCTTCTCGTTCGGGTGGCTGCCGGATCAGCGGCACTACTTCGCGATGGAGTTCCTCGACGGCAGCAGCCTGTCGGATCGCCTCCGAGACAAGCCGCTCGGCGCTCACGAATGCCGCCGCATCATGAAGCAGATCTGCGAGGCGCTCGAGGCGGCGCACCGGCAGGGCATCGTTCATCGTGACCTCAAGCCGGACAACATCTGGGTCGCCGTTCCCCAGCACGGCGAATCGTTCGCGAAGCTGCTCGACTTCGGCATCGCCAAGCTCATGGGCGAGGGCGACGCCAAGTCGAAGACTCAGACAGGCACGATGATGGGCACGCCCGCCTACATGGCGCCCGAGCAGTGCCGCGGCGAGGGCATCGACCCGCGCACCGACATCTACGCGCTCGGCTGCATCCTGTACGAGATGTTCGCGCTCCGCACGCCGTTCGACGGTGGCTTCGCCGAGCTCATCACGCACCACCTCATGACGGTGCCGCCGCCGCCCTCGAAGTTCGCCTCGGTGCCGCCCGCGCTCGACAAGCTCATTCTGTCTTGCCTCGAGAAGGACATGGGCAAGCGGCCGCAGACGGCGGCCGCGCTCGGCGTCTTGCTCGATGCCGCGCTCCCGACTGAGACGGGCCTGTCGTCGAACCCGGGCTTCACGTCGGCGCGCACCGAGATCAAGGCGCCCGAGTCGCCCGACACGCTCACGCCCGGCTACAAGTCGATGATCGGGAAGACGCAGCTTCCCGTCCGCGATCGCCGGCCGCTCTACGCGGTCGGCGCGCTCGGCGTCGTCGGCGTCGTCGCGCTCGTCGCGCTCACCGTGGGGCGGAGCAAAACCGGCACTACGCCGTCGACGACGACCCCGACGGCCGTGGCCGTCGTGCCCGCGCCCAGCAGGCCGGTTGCGCCGTTTTTGCCCGCGCGCGGCCGCGCCCACGTCGTCATCGAGGGTGGCGGCGCTGAAGGGGCGCGCGTGCTCGTCGACGGGAAGGTGCTCGCCGAGGGCGTTCGCGAGGCGCGGCTGCCCGACGTCGCGCCGGGCGCGCCGCACGTGCTGCGCGTCGAGTCCGCGGGGCGCCCGCCCATCGAGCGCACGTTCGACGTCGCCGCGGGCGCCGAGGTCGAGCTGGCCGTGAAGCTGGCCGCGCCGCTGGGCGCCCACGCGGGCGGCCACCACCATGAGCACGACACGACGATGACGCCTGTGCCCGTGGGCCACGAGAAGCGCCACCGCGACGGCCTCGTCGGCGACGACATCTTCGATTCACCGAAGAAGTAGCCGCCCACGCTCCGTCGTGCCCGCAGCCCGCCGTGGCGAATGACCCGCGGGCCGCGAGGTGCTAGTTCTGGGGGCGTGAGCCGGTCCGATTTGCAGGCGCGTGATCGCGCGGTGTTCTGGCACCCGTGCGGGCAGATGCGCGACTACGACGACTTCCCGCCACTCGCGATCGTCGGCGCGCGCGGCACGCGGCTTCGCCTCGCCGACGGGAGCGAGCTGCTCGACGCGATCTCGAGCTGGTGGTGCAAGGCGCTCGGGCACGGGCATCCAGCGCTCGTCGAGGCGCTGCGCGTACAAGCAAACGCCTTCGAGCACGTCATCACGGCGAACACGACCAACGAGCCGCTCGTGCGCCTGTGCGAGCGGCTGCTCGCGGCGGCCAACGGCGCGGACGCGAGCGCGTGGGGGCCGGACGCGCCCGTGGGTCGGCGCGCGGGGCACTTCGGCAAGGTGTTCCTCGCCGACAACGGCTCGACGGCCGTCGAGATCGCCTTGAAGATGGCCGTACAGGCGCAGTCCCAGCGCGGGCAGCCAGCGCGCACGCGCTTCGCGGCGTTCGCGAACGGCTACCACGGCGAGACGCTCGCGACGCTGTCCGTCGGTGACTGCGAGCTGTACGGCTCGCAGTACCGCGCGCTCATGTTCCCCGTGACGAAGGTCGGCGGGCTGCCGTATCGCAGCGGTCCCGAGGACGCGCGTTGGTTGGACGCGAGCGCCGAGTGGCCGGCGATCGAGCGCGCGCTCGACGCCGAGGCCACGACGCTCGCGGCCGTCATCTACGAACCGGTGCTGCAGGCCGCGGGCGAGATGCGCCTTTACAGCCCCGACTTGCTTCGGCGCCTGCGCGCCTGGGCCGACGCGCGCGGCGTCTATCTCATCGCCGACGAGATCGCGGCCGGCATGGGGCGCCTCGGCGGGATGCTCGCGAGCCACCTCGTCGAGGGACCGGGGCGCGCGTCGACGGCGGCGCTGCCGGACTTCGCGACGCTGTCGAAGGGCCTCACGGGCGGCGTGCTGCCGCTGTCGGCCGTGCTGACGACGGACTCCGTCGCCGATCTGTTCGAGGCGGATTGGGCTGAGGGGCGCGCGTTCCTGCACTCGAACACGTACACGGGAAACGCGCTCGGCGTCGCCGTCGCGAACGCCGTGCTCGATACTTACGCGCGCGAGAACCTCCTGGCGCGCGTCGCCGACGTCGGGCCCGCGTTGCGCGGGGCGCTCGGGGCGCTCGCGGCGCGGCGGCCCGACCTCGGCCTGCGGGACGTGCGCGGCTGCGGGATGATGGCGGCGGTCGACGTGCGACGCGCCGACGGGACGCCGTTCGCGGCGGCGCGTCGCACGGGCTACCGCGTCTACCGCGAAGCCGTCGCTCGCGGCGTCTTGCTGCGCCCCATCGGCGACACGATGTACTTGTTCCCGCCGCTCAATGTCGCCCGCGCAGACGTCGTCGTGATGGCGGCCGTGCTCGAGGACAGCCTCGCGGCTGTCGCGGCGTCGTCCTAACCCGCGACCTCGCGACCGTCGCGGTCGCCTTAAGAACCAAGCAACCGGTTGGGGCCCCGGCCGAGAAGCCGGCATGCGCCTCGCTCTTTGGGCCGTCACCTTCGCGCTCGGCATCGCCGTGGGCGCGGCCGTGGGGATGCCGGCGCTCGTCGCGCTCGGCGGCGTTGCGGTGGGCCTCGCCGTCGTCGGCGTGCGGCGACCCGGCCTCGTGGGTGCGGCGCTCGCGTTCGTCGCGGGTGGCGCGCTTGGGGCGCGCGCGCAGCCGGAGCGGCCGCTCGGCCCCGTCGTCGCGGCCGCGATCGCCGCCGACGAGCCCGTGTTGGTGGGCGCGCTCGTCGCGCGCGGGCCGGAGTGGGCGGGGCGGGGCGCGCGGCTGCTCGTCGACCTCGAAACCGTCGGCGGCGCGGCGGCCGAGGGGCGGCTCGCGCTGTCAGTCGTCGAGGGGTGGCCCGACTTCGGGCCGGGTGAGCGGATTGTTTTTCGCGCGCGGCTCCACGAGCTTCGCGGCACGCGCAACCCGGGGTTGCCCGACACGACGCTCGCGCTGCGCGCGGCCGACGTCGACATCGTCGCGGGCGTCGCGGCGCCGACGTCGCTCACGCGCCTCGTCGCGGAGCCACCAGCCGGCGCGCGTCGCGCCGCCTTTCGCGCGCGGCGCGCGCTGCGGGCGGCGATCGACGCGCACGTCGGGGGCCCGGCGGGGGCCTTCCTCAAGACGGCGGTGCTCGGCGATCGGCGCGGCGTGGGCCCGGACGTCGAGGAGGGGTTCGCGGCCGCGGGCGCGACGCACGTGCTCTCCGTGTCGGGGTTGCACCTCGCCGCGGTCGTCGCCGTCGTGGCCTTCGCCGTGCGCGCCGCCGCCGGCTTGGTGCCGAACCTCGCGCTCTATGTCGATCCGCGCGCCGTTGCGGCGGCGTGCGCGCTGCCCGTGCTCGTGTTCTTCACGCTGCTCACGGGCGAGGCCGTCGCGACGCAGCGGTCGGCCATCATGCTCGCCGTCGGCGCGGGCGGCGTGCTCCTCGGGCGGCCCGTGTCGCCGGGGCCCGCGATCGCGGCGGCGGCGATCCTCATCCTCGCGGCGGGGCCGCTGCGGATCTTCGATCTGTCGCTGCAGCTGTCGGTCGCGTCGGTCGCGGGGATCGCGCTCCTGGCCGCGCGCCTGGGTCCGCAGCGGGGCGTGCGTGCGGCGCCGCGCGCGGCCGGGCGCGCGCTCGTGTGGTTGTGGCGCTTCGGAGCGGCGACGCTCGCGGCGACGGCGTTCACGGCGCCGCTCGTGGCCCGCGCCTTCGGTGAGATCGCGCCGCTGTCGCCGCTGGGCAACCTCGCGCTCGTGCCGCTCGTCGAGCTGGGCGTCGTGCCGCTCGGGTTGTTCGGCAGCATGCTCGCCGCGTTGTCGCCCCCGCTGGGGCATTTCCCGCTCGTCGCGGCAGGCGCGGCGGCGCGGGTGGCGCTCGCCGTCGCGGCGGCGTTTCGCGCGAACGCACCCGTGTGGACGTGCCGCATGCCCAACGCGCTCGAGACCGCGACGCTCACGGGGGCGGCCGCGGCGCTCCTCGCGGGCCTGCGGGCGCCAAGCGCCCTCCGGCGGCGGCTCCTCGGGGCTGCGCTCGTCGTCGGCCTCGTCGGAGCGGGAAGCCTCGTCGCGCGCGACTGGCGCCGTCGCCACGCGAACTTCACGCGCGTGACGTTCCTCGATGTCGGGCAGGGCGACGCCGCCGTCGTCGAGGCGCCGGGCGGCGCCGTCGCCGTGATCGACGGAGGAGGCGCGTTCGACGACGGCTTCGATCCGGGCGAGCGGATCGTCGAGCCGTTCCTTCGGACGCGCGGGATCACCCGCGTCGACCTCATGGCGCTGTCGCATCCGCACCCGGATCACCTGAACGGGTTGCGCCGCATCCTGCGGCGGTTCCCGGTCGGCGCGCTGTGGACGAGCGGCGACGACGGCCACAATCCGGAGTACGGGCACCTGCTCGATCTCGCGCGCGCGCGTGACGTTCCCACGCCCGTGCCCACAGTTCGTTTGCTCGGCGGCGCGGCGCTGGAGCCGCTGGGCCCGTTCGTCGGCGACACCATCGCCGCGCCGCCCGGGCTGACGGTCAACGATGCCTCGCTCGTGCTGCGGTTGGCGTTCGGTGGCCGCGCCGTGTTGTTCCCGGGAGACCTCGAGGCCGATGGAGAAGGGGAGCTCGTGGGGCGGCGCGCGCTCGGACAGAGGATCGCCGCCGACGTGCTCAAGGTGCCGCACCACGGGAGCCGCACGTCGTCGAGCGACGAGCTCGTCGACGCCGTCGCGCCCGCGCTCGCCGTCGTGTCGCTCGGGTGGCGAAACCACTTTCACTTTCCCGCGGGCGAGGTCGTCGCCCGCTACGCGGCGCACGGCGCGGCGGTGCTCCGCACCGATCGCGATGGCGCCATCACGGTGACGATCGCGCCGGACGGCCACATGGATGTCTCGTGCGAGCGCGGCTGTCCGGCTTCTTTTCAGGGAGGTTCGTCATGAAGGGTTGTTTTGTCGCCTTGGTCGCCCTTGTCGCCTTCGTCGCAACGGGCACAGCTTGCGCCCATCGCCCGCGCGCGCTGCACCCGCGTGCGGTCGCGCTCCAGTCCGATGGCGCGCAGGCGCTCGCGCGGGGAGAGCTCGACCGTGCCGCGGGCGAGTTCTCGCTCGCGCTCGAGTACGAGCCTCGGTTCGCCGAGGCCGAGAACGGCCTCGGGCTCGTGGCGCTGCGCTACGGCGACTGGGCGCGCGCCGAGGCGCGCTTTCGCGAGGCGCTCGCCCTCGACGAGAACCTCGCCGAGGCGCACTACAACCTCGGCGCGTTGCACCTCCACGACGAACGCGTCGAGGACGCGCTCGGCGAGTTCCGCGCGGCGCTCGCCGTCGATCCCGGCTACGCCGATGCGCGGCTCGCCGCGGGCGAGATGCTGCTGCGCCTCGGAAAACCGGTCGACGCGCGCTGGGACCTCGCGAAGGTGTGCGCCGTCGAGCCTCGCCGCGCCGAGGCGCGCGCGGCACACGCGCTCGCGCTCGCGGCCCTCGATCGCCTCGCGGCGGCCGAAGGCGAAGCGCGCGCCGCTCTCGCCCTCGACCCCACGTTGCCGCTCGCCCACCGCGCGCGCGCCGAGATCCTGCGGCGTGGGAACGACTTCGACGCCGCCGCCGGGGAGCTGCGCGTCGCGATCGGCAAGGGACCGGGCGAAGTGGACGATCGCCTCGCGCTCGCCGTCGTGCTCGCGGCGCGCGCGCGCTGGGACGAGGTCGACGGCGTCCTCGCCAAGCTCGTCGAGGCCGCGCCGCGCCGCGCCGAGGTGCGCTTCGTGATCGCGTACGCGGCCGTGCGCCGCGCGCGCTGGGACGTCGCCGTCACGGCGTCGACGGAGGCGCTCGTGCTGCGGCCGCGCTACCCCGAGGCGCGGCTCGTGCTCGCCGAGGCGCTCGCGGGGCAGGGGCGCGACCGCGACGCGCGCCGCGAGCTCACGGCTTTCCTGCGCGAGGCGCCGCCGGAGATGGCCGCGGCGCGCGCGCGGGCCGAGGACTTCCTCAGATCGAGCCCCGCCCCTTGAAGCGGTGGCGCCCCGTTGGCGCCTCGACATAGATTCGGGTCATGCCTGTGCGCTTTCGCATCTTGCCCGCGCCACGGGGGACCACGTCGGCGGGGGCTGCCGGGCCGCTCGTCGCGCGTGACGTCGAGGTCGCGGAGGCGCCCGACGAGATCCGGCTCGGCCGCGGGACCGACGTCGAGCTGCCGCTCCCGTTCGCGGCGCTGTCCGCGCTCCACGCACGGGTCGTGCGCACGGCGGACGGGTGGGCCGTGCAGGACGCGGGCAGCACGAACGGCACGTGGCTCGGGGACGTTCGCCTCGTGCCGGGCGAGCGCCACGCGCTCGCGCCGGGCGACGAGCTCCGGCTCGCGAACGTGCGGGTGCGCTTCGAGGGCGAGGGCGCGCCGGCCCCAGCTTGCGAGGGCACGGCGACGATCGCGCGCCGCCTCGTCGACGATCTCTTCGCGGCGTCGCCCGGTCAGGCGCCCGCGCTGCGGGTCGTACGAGGCGCTCCTCCGCGCCGCCTCGTGCTCGCGCGGGCGGGACACCCCTACGTCGCGGGCCGCGGGGAGGCGTGCGGGCTGCTGCTCGCCGTCGAAGAGGTCTCCCGCGAGCACGCCTCGTTCACGCGCGAGGACCTCGGCGTCGTCGTGCGCGACCTCGGCTCGAAGAACGGCGTCGTCTTCGACGGCGCGCGCGTCCAGGGCGAGCTGCTGCTGTCCGACGGCGACGTTGTCGAGATCGGCCCTGTCACCGTCGCGCTCGAGGATCCGGTGGGCCGCTACCTGCGCGAGCTCGAGAGGGCGCCTCCCGATTTCGCACCCGCGCTCGGGTCGGTCGTCGATCCCGTCGTGGCCGCCGCGGCGCCTGCGCCGTTCGAAGACCTCCCGCTGGCGCCGACGCGCCGAACGCTCGCGGCGCAGCTCCCGCTGATCGTCGGCGGACTTGCGCTGTTCCTGCTGACGGCCGCTGCCGTCCTGCTCGTCGTCACGTCGCGCTGAGGCGCCCGCGTCGCGCTGAGGCGCCCGCGTCCACGCCTGAAGCGCTAGCGCCGGTTCTTCTTGCGTGCCTTGCGCGCGTCCTTGCGCTTGCGCTTCTCTTTGGCCTTGTCGACGTTGCGCTTCGGCGCCTGGAAGCCGCCGCGCTCGGCCGTCGGCGTGTTCATCATCGACGCGAGCTTGTCGACGTCGAGGCCCATCATCTTCTTCGCCTGCGCGAGCTGCTTGAAGCCGGGGATCTTCCCCAACAGCCCCGACGACATTCCGATCTGCATCATCATCTGACGCATCATCGCGAAGCGGTTCAGCAGGTCCGCGATCTCGTTTTCCTTGTGGCCCGAGCCGCCCGCGATGCGCTTCAAGCGGCCCATGTCGTAAAAGGCGCTGCGCTTCTTCTTGCGCCGGCCGCCGTCGACGATCTCTTCCCAGCTCGTGACGACGAAGCGCTCGGGGTGGCGCCGCTCGTCGTCGGTCATCGACGAGATCATGGCGCCGATGCGCACGAGCTCCTTGTCGTCGACCTGAAAGCCCGCGGGCATCGCGTCGGCTATGCCCGGGATCTTTTCCACCATATCTTGCAGCGGCCCCATCTTCTTGAGGACGCTGAGCTGCTCTTGGAAGTCGTTCATGTCGAACTTCCCCTTGAGCATGCGGACGGCGTCCTGCTCGGCCTTCTCCTCGTCGACGACGTCTTCGAACTGCTGGATGAGGCCGACGACGTCGCCCTTGCCGAGGATGCGGCTCGCCATGCCGTCGGGGCGGAACTCTTCGAGCCGATCCGACGACTCGCCCATGCCGACGAACTTGATGGGCTTGCCCGTGACGGCCTTGACCGACAGCGCGGCGCCGCCGCGCGCGTCGCCGTCGAGCTTCGTGAGGATGACGCCGTCGAGGTTGAGGCGATCGTTGAACGCCTTCGCCGTGCCGACGGCGTCCTGGCCGATCATGGCGTCGACGACGAGCAGGATGTTTCCCGGGTGGACGCGCTTGTCTATTTCAGACAGCTCCTGCATGAGCGGCTCGTCAATCGCGAGCCGGCCCGCTGTATCGAAGATGATGACGTCGCGACCTGTCTCTAGCGCGACGCGCACGGCCTTCTCGCAGATGTCGGGCGGGTTGCCGCCCGGCTCGGCGTAGACGGGGACGCCCAGCTGCCTGCCCAGGATCTGGAGCTGGTCGATGGCGGCCGGGCGGTACACGTCGGCGGCGACGAGCAGCGGGCGCTTGTGCTGCTTTTCGAGCCAACGCGCGAGCTTGCCGACGGTCGTCGTCTTGCCCGAGCCCTGCAACCCGACGAGCATGATCCCCGTCGGTCCCTTCTTCGCGTAGCGGATGCCCGTCTCGACAGGCCCCATGAGGTCGACGAGCTCGTCGTGGCACAGCTTGACGAAGTGATCCTCGGGACTGACCCGCCTGACCTTTTCTTTCGAAGAGGCGCGCACCTTGACGATGACGCCGACGGCCTTTTCTCTGACGCGCTTGCAGAAGTCCTGCACGACGTCGAAGCCCACGTCGGCCTCGAGGAGCGACGTGCGCACATCCTTGAGCGCCTCGTCGACCGTGGCCTCGTCCAGCTCGGCCAGACCCTGGAACTTCTGCTTGGCGTTGCGGAACCCCTGCGTGAGCGTCTCGAACATCGGCGCGGAATCTAGCCTTTCGCCGCCGGGTGGGCAATGACGCGGCCGTAAGCAATGGGGGCGTTGACCTGTTTCCACGCGCTCGGTAGTTGGTAGAGGCATGAGCTGTCCGAGTCGGGCGCGGGGGCTGTTCAGCGGGGCGCTGGTCGCGCTGCTGCTTTTGGCGGCACCGCGTGGGGGGCGCGCCGCGGAGCCGTCGGACGCGGGCTCCGACGCGTCGTCGCCGGCGCTGCTGCGCGCGCCGGGGGCGCCCCCGAAGACGGCCATCGACGAGCCCATCGGCACGGCGTCGGACTCGCAGTATTTCTTCCTTCACGATCAGAACTACTTCGCGCTGCTCACGAACAAGGGCTCGCCGCCGCTCGTGAAGTTCCAAGTGTCGTTGCGCTTCGAGATCCTCAGCTTCCGGACCTTCGACAACTGGGGCTTCTCCGTCGCGTACACGCAGAAATCGTTCTGGGACCTTTTCAACTGGGGGGCCTCGTCGCCCTTCGTCGAGAGCAACTACAAGCCCGAGGGCTTCTTCTTCTATCGCCCCCAGCGCCTCGAGCGGTTTCGCGAGGCCCAGCTCGGCGTTCAGCACGAGTCGAACGGGCTCGGGGAGATCGGCGGCGTGAACCAGGCGGCGGCCTCGCGCGGTTGGAACGCCGTCTTCCTCGAGAGCCGCTTCGGGTTTCGGCGCGCGCGGGCCTCCGAGGCGTGGTTTTTCGTGACGCCCGGGCTGCGTCTCTGGATGCCGTTCGCGGTCTCGCCGCAGCTCGACGGCAAGGTCGGTCATGTCGTGGCGTGGGTCGACGTCGACTTCTGGAATCGAAACTACAAGTACGCGCGGGTGACGGGTCGGCTGAAGCTCACCGAGCACAACATCGAGGCTGATCTGCACTACCCGCTCTTGTCGTTGATTTTCAGGCGCGAGGTGAACGCTTGGTTCTACGTGCAGGGCTTCTACGGTGAGGCGGAGCGGCTCCTCGCGGCGGGAGACACCGTCGGGCGCGTCTACGCGGGCATCAGCTTCGAGTAGCGGTGCGGGCGCGGCCTTCGTCGCGCCACCACTTCTGCCAGCGCTCGCGCGCTTCCTCGCGCTCTTTCTTGGGCAGATCGAAGTGGTAGCCGAAGTATTCGCCCGTCACGAGGCGCAGCTCTTCCGACGACGCGAAGCGAATCTCGGGCGATTTGTGCGACAGGCCCTCGAGGAGCCAGTCGACGCGCTCCGAGTTCTTGTGGGTCTCCCACCAGGCGAGCCACTTCTTGCGGCTCTGCCCGAAGTCCTGCTGCGCGATCTCCAGCAGCGCGCGCGCCGCCGTCTGCGCGAGCGCGGGCGGCCCCTGTAGCGCGTCGATGAGGGCGGGGACGGCGTGCCCGTCGCGCAGCTCGCCGAGGGCGCCGGCCGCGGGGACGGCGCGCTCCGCCGGGCCCTTGAGCTCGAGGCCCAGCTTGTCGGCGAGGGCGCGCACGCGCGGGCGGTCGAGGCGCGCGCGCAGCACGCGCAGCGCCGCGAGGCGCGCCGCCGCCGCGAGATCCTCGGCGACGAGGCAGAGCTGGTTCTCTTGCTCGTCGGTCAGCGGCGTGGGCGTCGCGGGACGCTTCACCGCCGCGGCGACGACGGGCTTGGCCGCCGCGGTCGGGGCCACGTCGAGCGGCGCGGCGACCGTCTCCGGGGCGGCGGGCGAGGGCGGCGCGGGCGAAGACCCGGCGGTCGAGGGCGGCGCGGGCGAGGACGCGGCGGTCGAGGGTGGCGCGGGCGAGGACGCGGCGGTCGAGGGCGGCGCGGGCGGGGACGCGGCGGGCGCGGACGCCTCGGGGGCGGCCACCGCGGGCGAGGACGCCCCAGCGGCCGACGGTGGCGCCGTCGGCAAGGCCGCCACGCCGGAGTCCTCGGTCGTGCGCGGAACGGGCTCCGCGCCCGCGAGCGCGGCCGCGCGTCCCGGAGATGTGTCGATCTTCGGGTCGTCGGCGAACGAGCCGCTGCCCGTGTGGGGCGCGGCCACCGGAGTGCCCGCGCCCGCCCCTTCCAGGGCGCCGAGCTCCGGCGCGCCGAAGGACAGCGCCTTGGCCACCTCGTCGGCCGCGCGCGACGGGCGCGAGTCGATGATGTCGAGCGGCTCCGTCGTGAACGTGTTCGCGGGAACGTCGAACTCGGCCTCGGCCAGCTCGCCTTCGAGATCCCGGAACGACTCCTCAGGGAGCGTTCCGGCGGCGCTCGCGAGGGGCGCGGGTGCGCGCTGCGCCTGGCTGGGCGTGAGCGCGTGAACCCAGCGGCGCACGGGTTGTGCGCCCAGCAGGCGGGCGAGGACGCGCAACAGGCGCGGCGGCATGGGCTCGCCGTAAACGGCCTGACGCGCGGCCGCGAGCCGCACCTCGGGCACGACGAACAGCTCGAGCTCGAGGCCCAGCGCGGCGCGCGCGGCCGCGAGCTCGGCCTCGGCGATCGGCTCGCTGCAACAAACCTGCAGCGCGCCCACGCGCTGACCGACGGGGACGGCGCGGCACCGGCGCGACCACCCGAGATCGAAGTGCGTCGCCGCCGCGGGGTCGGGGTTTTCGAAGAGCGCCGGATCGGGGATCGGCATCTGCGTCGCCGTCGCGAGCGTCGACCACAGCGTCGGCTCGTCGACGGCGTCGAGCTCGAGGAGGGCCGTGTCGAGCGTGCCGCCATAGACCGCTTGGCGCGCGGTGGCCGCCCGGACGACCTCCGTGGTCACCGTCCCGTCACGCACGAGGCAGTCGGAGAGCCGCGAGGCCATCGCGCGGCTAGCGTAGCCGGAACTTCGAACGAATCCTAATCGGCTACTGGTTCTCGAGGATCACGTACGTGCCCGCGAGGTGATCGTGCAGCGCGCGGTGCTCGCGATCGAAGAGGGCCCACAGCCAGCCGAGGCCCGCCGGGGCGAGGCTCACGGCCAGCGCGACGAGGCGCACGAGGCCGCGCGCCGGGCCGGGTGCGCCGCCGCGGAACGAGATGAGCCGGATGCCCATGAGCTTCATTCCGAGCGTCTGGCCCGAGATGCCGCCGAAGTAGAGCTGGTAGAGGCCCGCCATCCCGAGGAAGAGCCCCACGGCGCCCACGGCCATCGGGTTGCGGTCGAGGATGCCGGCGACGAGGAGATCGGGGCCGACCTCGCGCGGGCTCGGCATGGGCACGTGCAGGATCATGGCGACGACTAGCGTGATGGCCGCCGTGAATCCGAGCAGCAGGCCGAGATCGAGCAGCGCCGCCGCCGTACGGCGCGGGAACCCCGTGACGCGCACGCGAAGCACCTGCTCCTCACGGGCCGGGACGGCTTGGCTGGACGTTGCGGGCATCGGCGCGGCGAAGGCGGTCACGGGCTTCATCATGCGGAGCCGCCCCGGCGCCGGCAAGTTTAACGCATGTTCGAACCGACTCCCTTTCCTCGCTTTGAGAGGAGAGCGTTGGGGAGAGAAGTCTGGAACCCGATCCTGCCGCCGCCTACTCCAACCCGCCGGCCGCCGCCTGCACGAGCGTTACCGCCGCGATCGCGGCCGTCTCGACCCGCAGGATGCGCGGCCCCAATGTGACGGCGACGAACCCGTGTGCCTCGGCGGCCGCGATCTCGTCGGCCGCGAGCCCGCCCTCGGGCCCCACGAGGAGGGCGACGCCGCGCGGACGTTCGGCGGCGCCGAAGGCCGCCGCGAGGGCGGCGCCGAGCGACGTCCCGCGCGTCGCCTCCCACGTCGCGAGGCGGAGCGCGGGCAGGTCGGCGGCGACGGCGGTGGCGAGCGGCGTCGGCTCGTCGACGGCGGGCACGTCGGCGCGCCCGCACTGTCGGGCCGCTTCGCGCGCGATCTTCTCCCAGCGCCCCGCGCGCGGGCCGCCGGGCTCGGGCCGAGCGACTGAACGGCCGCTCACGACGGGAACGATGCGCGCGACGCCGAGCTCGGTCGTCTTCTGCACGACGAGCTCCATGCGCTCGCCGCGCGGCACGGCCACGAGCAAGGTGATCGCGACGGGCGCCGTCGCGTCGGGTGCGGCGCGCCGCGCGCCCAACGTCAGCTCCGTGTCGCGCGTACCGACGCGCGCGATCTCCGCGTCGACCTCGCCGCCGATGCCGTCGAACAGCACGAGCGCGTCGCCGGGCTGGGCGCGCAGGACGCGCGCGACGTGCTTGTGGTCCGGTCCGTCGAGCACGAGCCGCGCGCCGGTGAGCCGCTCCGGGGCGACGAACAGGCGCCGCCGGCTCATGGCGCCGCGAGGCCGGGCGCCGCGAGGCCGGGCGCCGTCAGGCGGTAGGCCGTCCACTCGTCCTCCTCGCGCCGCGCCTCGAGCACGAGGCCGAACGCGCGGTACGCCTCGAGCACGGGGCCCGCGTCGACGGTGAGCAGCCCCGAGAGCACGAGCGTCGCGCCGGGCGCGAGCGTCGCGACGAGCGCGGGCGCGAGCGGCAGCAAGACATCCGCCTGAATGTTGGCGAGCACGAGATCGAAGGCGCCGCGCGCCGCCGGGATCTCCTCGAGCGTGCCCGCGAGCGTCTCGACCGTCGTGACGGCGTTGCGCTCGAAGTTCTCGCGCGTGCACGCCGTCGCCTCGGGATCGACGTCGACGGCGAGCCCGGCCGCCCGCGGCCACAGCCGCGCCGCCGCGACCGACAGGATCCCCGAGCCGCACCCGAGGTCGAGGAAGCGCTTCACGCCGCGCGCCTCGACCTCCTCGGCGAGGGTGATCACGAGCCGCGTCGTCGCATGCCCGCCCGTACCGAAGGCGCGCCCCGGATCGAGATCGATGACGCGGTCACCGTCGGCGATGTCGCCCGGATCCCAGCTCGGCCGCACGATGAACGTCCGCCCCACGCGCGTCGCGCGGAAGTACTTCTTCCAGACGTCGCGCCACTCGTCCTCGTGCGCCTCGCGCCGCTGGATGCTCACGGGCTCGACGGCGAGCCCGGCGTCCTGCGCCCGCGCGCACGTCTCGAGCGCCGCCGCGACGACGTCGTCGGCCGCGTCGGGCGCACACTGGGTGACGACGAGCGCGCGCCCAACGCCCGCCTTCAAGAGCGTGCCCGCGTCGCGGATCTCGACGCCGCCCGTGAGCTCGGAGACGGCGCTCGCGACGAGCTCGGCCGCCTCGGCGCCGATCTCGATCTGCAGCTCGGTCCAGACGGGATCGGTCACGTTAGCTCCCGAGGGCCTGTCGCAAGTCCGCCTCGAGATCCGCGACGTCCTCGATGCCGACCGAGAGGCGAAGCAGCCCCTCGTCGATGCCGCTCTTGGCGCGCGCCTCGGCCGATAGGCCGCGGTGCGTGAACGACGCCGGGTGCGTCACGAGCGAGACGATCTCTCCGAGGCTCGCCGCGCGCGAGAACACGCGCACGCGATCATAGAAGCGCCGCGCCGCCGCGCCGCTGTCGAGCTGCATCGCGATCATGGCGCCTGGCGCCGCGAGCACGCGGCCGGCGCGCTCATGGTCCGGGTGGCTCGGCAGCGCGGGGTGGTGCACGCGCGACACGCCGGGCAGCGTCGCCAGGACGTGGGCGAGGCGCTCGGCGCTCTCGCACTGGCGCGCCATGCGCAGCGACAGCGTGCGCAGCCCGCGCAGCGCGAGCCAGGCCGCGAATGGATCCATGACGCCCCCGAGCAGCGACCGCGCCGTCTTCGCCGGCGCGAGCGCCGCCGCGCTGCCGACGACGACGCCCCCGACGACGTCGCCGTGGCCCGACAGATACTTCGAGACGCTGTGCAGGACGAGGTCGGCGCCGAGCGCGAGCGGCCGCACGAGCATCGGCGTCGTGAACGTCGAGTCGACGACGAGCAGGACGCCGCGCGCGTGGCAGGCGTCGGCGAGCGCGCGCACATCGGACACCCGCAGCAACGGGTTCGACAGCACCTCGACGAGCACGACCTTCGTCTGCGCCCCGATCGCCGCCGCGACGGCTGGCGCGTCCCACCCGGGAACGGTGCGCGTCCTGATCCCGAAGCGCGCGCCCAGCGTCTCGAGCAATTCTGTCGACCCGCCGTAGATGCCCTCGCCGGCGAGCACTTCGCCGCCCGCGGCCGCCGCGAAGATCGCCGTCGCGACCGCCGCCATGCCGGAGGCGAAGGTCAGCCCGGCTTCGGCGCCCTCGAGATCAGCGACGGCGCGGGCGAAGGCGTCCGTCGTCGGGTTGCCGTGGCGCGAATAGAGGAACGCCTCGCCGCTGGCCGCGTACCCCGCGGCCTCGGCGTCGTCGTAGACGTAGTTCGCCGTCTGATACAGCGGCGGTGTCGCCGGGCGCTCACCGCGCGGACCGAGCGCCGCGCTCTCGCGCGCGACGTGCACGGCACGCGTCGCGAGAGCCAGCTTCTGCGAGGCCTCCGGCGACGGTTGCAAAATCGGCTCGTTCGGCTTGCCGTCGCCGCTCACGGGGACGTCCGACGGCTAGCGAACGACGCGGCGCTTGGCTTCGCGACGGCGCCGCTTGCGGGCTTCGCGCATCTTGCGCTTCCGCTTCACGGAAGGCTTCTCGTAGTAACGCCGACGCTTGATCTCCTGGAGGATTCCCTCTTTGGACATCTTCTGCTTGAGGATCTTCAGCGCCTTATCGACGGAATCCCTCACTTCAACTTCGAGCGGTCGGCCGAGCAGCGTCTCCAAGCAGCGTTCCTCCGGTTTTGGAAGCGCGGATTTGACACTGCGTGCCTGGTCCCGTCAAGGACGAAGCGCTGTCCGTGAGGCTATCTGACGTGCATCCGGCCTCGTAAGCACGCCCCGGTGATCCCCTATATGTCATACTCCGTAATACGGACATTTATTAATAAAATCATGCAAATAAAACCTGTTTGCACGACATTCATGAACACGGTATGTAACCTAAACGTTTCGCTGGTGTTCAGGCGCAACGGGGACGTCGGGATTCGACGGGGACATCGCTCAAGGAGTCAGAGACATGTTGATGGGGGCAAAGGTCTTCACTGCGACGAAGGCCAAGGATCGCGAGGAGCTGGGTGAGGTTCTCACGCGCTGGTTGCGCAACAATCCGCAGGCGAAGATTCTCGACAAGATCGTGACGCAGTCTTCGGACAGCGAGTTCCACTGTCTGTCGATTACCGTTTTCTACGAGACGGTGCCGCAGTAACGTCGCCGCGATGCGCTTCGGCTTTCTGCTCAAACGCGGCAAGCCGGAAGCGCGCTCGCTCGCCGTAGAACTAGGGCGCGTCCTGCACGAGCAGGGATGCGCCCTCGTCGTTTTGGAGGAAGAGGCGGCGACGCTCCCGCAGGCGCGGGTCGTTCCGGGGGCGGACCTGGGCGGTGCCGTCGACGCGCTCGTCGTCCTCGGAGGGGACGGGACGCTGCTCTTGGGCGCGAGCCTCGTCTCTGACCACGGCGTGCCGATCTTCGGCGTCAACCTGGGCAGCCTCGGGTTCATCACGCACTACGCACGTGGCGAGGCGGACGCGGCCCTCGCCGATGCGTGCCGCGGGAAGCTCGGCATCGAGGAGCGCGTTCGCCTCACGGTGACGATTGGGGGCCCGGGCGCGGGCGCCGGGCAGCGCCGATCGGCCGTCAACGACGCCGTCCTCACGCAACCCGCGCTCGCGCGGTTGCTCGATCTCGAGGCGCGCCTCGACGGCGCCGTCATCGCGACCTACAAGGCCGACGGTCTCATCGTCGCGACACCGACCGGTTCGACGGCCTACACGCTCGCCGCGGGCGGACCGATCCTGACGCCGGACGTGCAGGCGATGGTCTTGACGCCGATTTGTCCGCACACGCTGACGCACCGGCCGCTCGTCGTGCGGCCCGACGCCGAGCTGCGCGTCACGAACGTGTCGGGCGGCGCCGTCACGCTCACCGTCGACGGCCAGTGGGGCCACGAGATCCCCGACGGCGGGTGGATCGACGTCCGGAAGGCCGAGCGCCCTCTGCGTCTCTTCAAGTCGCCGACGCCCTTCTTCGGAATCCTTCGCCAGAAGCTGTCGTGGGGCGAGCGACAGGTCTGAAGATGAGGCAACTCGAATGCGTCACCGGCCGATGCCGGGACGGAGGTGAATCGTGCTGACGATGCTGCGCCCATGCTGACAATGCTGCGCATAGCGGGCTTCGCCCTCATCGACGAGGTCGAGCTCCCGCTCGGCCCCGGGCTCACGGTGATCACGGGTGAGACGGGCGCCGGCAAGAGCATCGTCGTCGAGGCGATGGGCCTCCTGCGCGGGGCGCGCGCGGGCGTCGACGTCATCAAAACCGGACGCGACGAGGCGCGCGTCGAAGCGCTCATCGCGCTGCCCGTCGGCGGCGCGGCGCGGGCGCGGCTCGAAGCGGACGGCCGCGGCGTCGACCAGAACGAACCGGACGAACCGAACGAGCCTGCTGGTTTGCTCGTACGGCGCCTGATCTCGCGCACGGGGCGCGGGCGCGTTCACCTGGGTGGCGGGCTCGCGACGGTGGGCGATCTCGCGACGCACGTCGCGCGGCTCATCGACATCGCGTCTCAGCACGATCAGCAGTCGCTCACCGATCCGGACAGCCAACTCGCGATCCTCGACGCCTTCGCCGAGACGCAGGAGCTGCGCGCCGAGATGGCGGACGCGCACGCGGCGCTGGGCGAGGCGCGCCGTGCGCTCGAGGTGTTCTCGGCCGACGCGCGCTCGCGTGGCGAGCGCGAGGATCTCCTGCGCTTCCAGCTCGGCGAGCTCGACGCGGCCCAGCCGGTCGCGGGCGAGGAAGAGACGCTCAAGACCGAGCGCGAGCGGCTCAAGGGGGCCGAGAAGTTCTTCGCGGCGACGGCGAACGGCGAGGACGCGCTCTACGCGCGTGACGGAGCCGTCGCCGAGCGCATCGCGGCGGTCGCGCGTGACCTCGCGCCCCTCGCGGCGCTCGACGCCGAGCTCATGCCGCTCGCCGAACGCCTGCAGGGGGCGCAGGCCGTCATCGAAGACGTCGCGCGCGATCTGGGGCGCTACGCTCGTGGCATCCGTTCCGATCCCGCGCGGCTCGGCGAGGTCGAGGAGCGGTTGTTCCTGTTGCAGCGGCTCTGTCGCAAGCACGGCGCCTCCGTCGAGGAGCTCGTCGCGAAGCGCGAGACGCTCGCGCGCGAGCTCGCCGACATCGGGTCGTTCGACGAAGCGCTCGCCGCGCGAAAGCAGGCGGTCGACGGTGCCGAGACGCGGGCGCGCGCGGCAGCGGCGGCGCTCACGGCGGCGCGGCGCAAGGCGGCCACGGGCCTCGAGAAGAAGGTCTCGGCGACGCTGCAAGAGCTCGGCTTCGCGACGGCGCGCGTGCCCGTCGCCGTCGAGGAGCGCGAGCTCGGCGTCACGGGGAGCGACCGCGTGCGCTTCCTGTTCGCGCCCAACCCCGGCGAGGCGCCGCGTCCGCTCGCGAAGATCGCGTCGGGCGGCGAGCTCTCCCGCGTCATGCTCGCCGTCAAGCAGGCGCTCGCCCACAACGACGAGGTGCTCACCTACGTGTTCGACGAGGTCGACGCGGGCCTGGGCGGCGGCGCCGCCGAGATCGTCGGCCGCAAGCTCAAGAAGCTCGCCGCCGAGCGGCAGGTGATCGTCATAACCCACCTTCCGCAGGTCGCGGCCTTCGGCGAGGCGCACGTGCGCGTCACGAAGACGGCCGCGAAAGGCCAGACGCGCGTCGAGATCGAGCTTTTGCCCGAGGCCGAGCGCGCGTCCGAGCTGGCGCGCATGCTGGGCGGCGCGAAGCCGTCCGCCGAGGCGGTCGCTCACGCCGTCGAGATGCTGAAGCGTGCGCGGGGGCGTGACAGGGCGATGTCAGCGAAATCGCCCGAGAAATTGCTTTGAAACGACGCCTGTGTTACCTCGGATGAACGTCGGTTTCTCCCCGGCTTCCCGACCAAGGTCTCCCGCGAGTGGCACGTAGAAGACGCAAGCGGCGCTCCGCCGAAGTTCGCAACTCGTTGCGGCTCGGCGCCTTGCTGGCGGCCCTCGTCGGCATCAACGTCTACGTCTTCTTCTTCAACCACGGCACGGCGCCGCGCGAGGTGCTCAACCTCCAGTCGACGTCGAAGTCGATCGACGGCACGCGCCGCGAGCTCCTCGGCAAGGACGCCGCGCGCGCGACGCTCGCCCTCGCGACCAAGGAGCCCGCCAAGGGGCCGACGAAGACTTCGGCGAAGCCGACGGCCAAGTCGGCCACGACGACGGTTCCGGCGCCCACGCAGACGACGCCCACGCCGGCGACGACGCCCGTGCCGATCGTCCCTCATGGGGCCGCCGCGTCGCCTGCTTCAGCGCGCCCGGACCTGGTCGCGCAGGCCGCTTCGAGCGGTTCGTCACCCGCGCCGAAGGCACCCGCCATGGTGGCGCCGAAGGCCGCGAGCGCCGCTGCTCCCGCCGCGCCGCCCGTCTTCCACATCCCCTTCTCGCTGCCCGTGTCGGCGTCCGACGGCCTCCCCGCGAGCGAGGACGACAGCGAGGCCGTCCCGGGCGAAACGACCGGCGAAGACGGCGTCGTCGAGAAGCAGTTCTCCAACGCCGCGACGCTCGGTCAGGTGCTCGCCCGCGAGGGCTTCGGCGCGCAGGCCGGCAACGTCATCAGCGCGCTCGCCAAGCTCGTCGACCCGAAGACGATCCGCCCCGGACAGAAGTACATCGTTCGCCTCGACGACTCGGGCCTCCCCGAGGCGTTCGAGTATCAGCCGTCGATCGTCCTGCGCTACCTCGTCGAACGGGACGGGCAAGACTCAGACGTTGCGTGGACAGCCCACAAGTCCGAGCAGCCCATCGAGACCAAGACGATCGAGGCGGGCGGCGTCGTCGAATCGTCGCTGTACGAGTCGGTCCAGAAGACCGGCGAGTCGACGACGCTCGTCGGGACCTTCGTCGAGCTGTTCGCTTGGGACGTGAACTTCTACGTCGACCAGCACCCCGGCGATCACTGGAAGATCGTCGTCGAGAAGCAGCTGCTCGGGGGCAAGTTTTACAAATACGGACGCATCCTCGCGGCCGAGTACGGCGGCAAGGTGGGCACGTTCCGCGTGTTCTGGTTCGCGGGGCGCAACGGCAAAGGGCAGGGTCGGTACTTCGACGAGCACGGCGACGCGATCTCCAAGACGATGCTGAAGACGCCGCTGCGCTTCGTGCGCATCAGCTCGAAGTTCGATCGCAAGCGCTTCCACCCGATCCTTCACGTCGAGAAGGCGCACCTCGGCATCGACTACGCCGCGCCCGTGGGCACGCCGGTGTGGGCGTCGGCGGGCGGGCGCGTGCTCGAGGCCGGGATGAAGCGCGGCTCGGGCAACACGGTCGTCATCGCCCACTCGAACGGCGTCAACACGCGCTACTACCACCTGTCGCGCTTCGCGCGCGGGCTGCACGCGGGCCAGATCGTCAAGCAGAAGGACGTCATCGGCTTCGTCGGGACGACGGGCCTTTCGACGGGCCCTCACCTGCACTTCTCCGTCACGAAGAACGGGGCCTTCGTCGACCCCAACAAGATGCAGATCAACCGCGACGCGCCCGTCGCCGATCGTGCCGGTTTCCTGGATTCCATTCGCCCGCGGCTCGCGGCCCTCAAGGCCATCCAGCCAGGCGCCGTCGCCCGCAACTAGGGCAGCCCTCCAGGGAGGGCGCGCGCCGTTCGCGCCCCCTGCTATATTTCGCCCATGCGACTCGTCGTCGGCTTGCTCAAGGGTGGATTGATCGGGTTCGGCGTGGGAATGCTGGCGTGGCGGATCGGAATGGCGGGCCTGCCGGCGTTCGTCGACGCGGGCGTCATCGGCGCCCTCGTCGGCATCTTCGGCGGCCGCCCCCCGTGGCGGCAGGAGACGATCTGGACGCCGGCGCTCAAGGGGATTGTCGGCGTCGTCATCGGCATCGGCCTGGACTGGCTCGCCCACAAGGTCCTCGACGGCGTGCACTTCGGCTTGGCTGTGAAGCTGGGCGCGCCCGACAAGCCGATCCCCGACGTCCCCGTCGTGCTCGGGCCGATGATCGGCGCCGTGTGGGGCGCGCTCGTCGAGCTCGACGACAGCGGCAGCGGCGGCGGCGCGACGTCCGAGTCGGCGATCTCGCGCCGCTGACGCGTCGTCGAGGCGTCGTCGATGCTTCGTCGACAATTCGTCGACGGTTCGTCGGCGATGACGGTTGATCGCGGCGCTGACGTTCGTCGGCGGCGCGACGACGTTACTTGTCGGAGGCGGGATCGGGCTCGTCGAAGGCGCCGAGCTCGCGGAGCACCTCGTCGTCGGGCGGCAGGTCCTCGGCCGGCGGCGCCTCGGGCGCGGCGACGACGACGGCCGCCCCGGCACCACGCGACAGCCGCAGCTGGCGCTGCGCGAACAGGTGGCGCTTGAGCAGGAGGATCGACTCGGCGAAGCCCAGCAGGATGTACGCCGAGATGAGAATGAGGAACACGACGGCCTTGTCGACGCCCGCGCTCGCGATGACGACGACGGAGCCGACGATGAGCGCGACGAGGCCGAAGGTGCGCTTCGTGGGACGCAGGTCCTTGAACGAGCGGAAGTGCACGCGCGACACCATGAGGTACGACAGCAAGAGGACGAGCACGGCGACGAAGCCGCCGCTGACCCACTCGTAGACGCCGACGTTGTGGGCGACGATCACCATGAGCACGAGGACGCTCGCGGCGGCTGGGATCGAGAGGCCGAGCGTGTATTTCCCGGGCGCCTTGTAGACGCCGACGCCCCCCGCGAGCTCTTCGCGTCGCGAAAGGACGTTGAAGCGCGCGAGACGCATCGTGCCGGCGCAGACGTAGAGGCCGGCCACGAACATGCCCCAGCGGCCGAAGCTCGTGAGCCCCCACTTGTAGACGAGCAGGCCGGGCGCGACGCCGAAGGTCACGACGTCGGCGAGCGAGTCGAGATCGCGGCCGAGATCGGTCTGCGTCTTCGTGAGGCGCGCCACCCGGCCGTCCGCCGTATCGAAAAAAAAGCCGAAGCAGATCGCCAAGGCGGCCTGATAGAGATCCGCGCCCCCCTGGCCCGACGCCGAGAGCGAAACCGAGATGAAGCCGCAAAACACGCTCGAGAGCGTGAAGAGGTTCGGAAGGATGTAGTAGGTCTTCCGGAAGTCCACGCGCGGACGATAACATGGGCCCCGAACCCCGAATGCGCCCCCTGCTGTCCGCCGTCGTCTTCTTCTTTCTCACGATCGCGCTGTCGATCGTCGCGATGCTGAGCGGTCTCGTCGATCGCTCTGGCGATCTCGTCTTGAAGCTCGCCCGGCTGTGGTCGCGCGCCGTGCTGGGCGCCGCCGGCGTGCGGCTGCGCGTGCGCTCGCACGCGACGCTCGATCCGAAGCGGTCCTACGTCTTCATGTCGAATCACCTGTCGGCCGTCGACATTTGGGCCGTGTTCCTGTCGGTGTCCGTGCCGATGAGGTTCATCGCAAAAAAGCAGCTGGGGCAAATTCCCGTCTTCGGTTGGGCCATGCGCGCGGGGCGCTTCATCTTCATCGACCGGCAGAACACGGGGTCGGCGCGACGCACGATCGAAGAAGCCGCCCGGCGCATCCGGCAGGGCTGCTCCGTCGTGATCTTTCCCGAGGGCACGCGCTCGCGCGACGGCAACCTGCTCCCGTTCAAGAAGGGCGGCTTTCACCTCGCCATGAGCTCCGGCGCCGAGATCGTGCCCGTCGCGATCCGCGGCTCGCGCGCCGTCATGCCGAGAGGGTCGCTGCTCATTCATGCCGGCGTCGTCGACATCGAGGTCGGCGAACCGATTCCCACGGAGGGCGTCCCCGCCGACGGTCGCGACGCGCTCGTCGAAAAGGTCAGAGCCCGCATCACCGAGATGCTGGCGACGCCTCCCGCGCAGAGCGCGTCGGCCGCAGCGGGCGCGTCAGTAAAGGACGCGTAGGAGCGTGAGCCCCCGCGCGGGGGCCGTCATGCCGCCCACCTTGCGATCGCCCGTCTCGAGCATGCGCGCGATCGCCTCGATGGCGACGCGCCCCCTGCCGACGTCGACGAGCGTCCCGACGAGGATGCGCACCATGTTCTTGAGGAAGGCCGTCGCCTCGACGTCGAAGGTGAGCCGGGCGCCTTGGCGGTCGACGTCGAGGCGGCGCAGGAGCCGCCGCGTCGTGCGGCGATCGCAGTCGGCGGCGCGAAACGCGCGGAAGTCGTGCTCACCCACGAGGCGCGCCGCCGCGTCGACGATGGCCGCCATGTCGAGCGCCTGCTGCACGTGCCACGACGTGCGCGTGTTCCGCGGCGAGCGGACGACGTGGTTCCACACCGTGTAGCGATAGACCTTGCCGCGCGCCGAGAAGCGCGCGTCGAAGGACGCGTCGACCTCGGCGACGTCGATGATGGCGACGTCGTCGGGGAGGCGCGAGTTGAGCCCGCGCATGAGGCCATAGGGCGGGATGCGCGCGACGAGCGGGAAGCTCGCGACCTGGCCGTCGGCGTGGACGCCAGCGTCGGTGCGGCCCGCGCCCCGCACGAAGACGGACTCGCCCGTCAGGTCGCGCAGCGCCTCCTCGAGGCAGCCCTGCACCGTGCGCCTGCCCGGTTGCCGCTGCCAACCCGAGAAGTCCGTGCCGTCGTACTCGACGACGATGCGGTGCGGGCGCGCGCCCGGCGGCAGCTCGGGGGGCCGCCACGCGTGCGTGGGCGGCGGCAGTGTGTCCTCGGGGCTCAAAACTCCATCAGGACGCCGAGCGACCAGGTCGTGTCGCCGAGGTGCAGCTGGTTCGCGCGCCCCAGCCCGGAGAGATCCGCGTGCGAGACCTCGAACGTGATCGCCGTGTGGTTGACGCCGAGGTCGGCGTCGAAGTCGCGCGCGGCCTCGGGATCGAAGACGTCGAGGATGAGCTCGAGCCCGGCCGCCGCGTGCCATCCGCGCGTGCCCCCGCGCGCGTGGCCGCCCATGCCGTCGGTCGCGATCTCTCCGTTGCCGTCGGTGTTGGACCAGTAGGCGTAGTCGACGCCCAGCTTGCCGTACGGCACGATCGGGAAGTCACGCGTCATGAGGAAATAGTCGAAGCGGTAGACGCCCGAGAGCGAAAACGGCACGACCTTGAGCGTTGATTGATCGCCGCTCGGCAGGCCGGTTCCGGTCCCGACGGGCGCGTTGCCCGAGACCGAGAAGTACCCGACACCCACGCCCAGCGCGAACGTCCCGAACCGGCGGAACACCTGCCAGTCGAACTCCATCTGCGACAACAGGTGGCGACCGCCGCCGAAGTAGTCCTTGTAAGGCGTTCGCACGTCCTTGCCGCCATGATCGAACTCCGAGTCGACGTCGGGGCGGTAGGGGCCGAACTTGATCTCGAACGCGAAATTCTGCGGGGAGCGGAACCGGTGCGGCATCGGGACGTCACCCGCGTCGGTGAGGATGTCGGTCGCCTGCGCGCGCGCGGGCACGAGCGCGGCGGTGAGGGCACACGCGAGGGTGAGGGCGCCCGTCACCCTCGTCATTTTCGTCTCCGCCGACGAAGGCCCGCGAAGGCGAGCGCGCCGCCGGCCGCCAGCACGATCGTCGAGAGCGGCCGCGTCGGCGTCGCGACCGAACAGAACCCGCCGTTCGCGGCTCCCGGCGGCGACGTTTGCGGGCCCCCCATCGCCGTGTCTCCCTTTCGGTACGTCTGATAGAAGCTCAGCGTCGGCGCGGGCTGGGCGAAGTTCGACGGGTTCATGAGGGTGGGGTCGAAGCCGTTGAGCACGGGCGCGGCCGCGTTGCCGCTGTTGTCGATGGCGACGACGGCCGCTGCGTACCAAACCTTGTTCTCGAGGATCTTCACGCGGTACGAGCTCGTCGAGCGGCTGAGGAGCGGCGAGCACGCGAACAGCGGGTCGAGACCCTCGATCCCGGGGGCCGCCGTCGTCGTCGTGGGGCAGTAGGTGCGCGCGCTCTTGTAGTAGGCGCCGAAGGTGTTGTCCTTGAAGACCTGCTCGCCGGCCTCGCGGCGGCACAGGACCTGATACCCCTGCAGGTCGGGGTTCGTCGCGAAGTCGACGTCGGTCCACGAGACGTTGACGGCCTCGTTTCCCCCGAGCACCTTGACGTTCGTCGGCGCGGGCGGCGGCGTCAGATCGATTTGGATCGACGTCGAGGTCGAGAAGTCGATCACGCCGTCGCTGCCGAAGTCGAGGTTGATCCAGATGGGCTGGCTGAAGCCGGTGCCGATGCCGTTGCCCGAACAATCGGCCGTCGTATCGGTCGAGATGCCGCCGTCGATCTGCGCGGTCACGGTCGTGTTCCGGCTGAGCTCGCGCGCGGTCGTCATCGAGGTCTGTCGGCCGTGTGCGAAGAACGTCGTGATCTGATCGGAGTACAGGTTCGTGCAGCCCGCCTTGAACAAGGGCATGTTGCAGTTCGTGCCGACCAGGATCTCGATCGTGCCCGCCGTCGCGGACGACTTCTTCGCGAAGCCGCTCGCCGTCAGCGTCGCGTAGACCCACACGGGGACGGAGCAGTCGCAGGCGCCCTTGTTGAAGAACTTCTGGAGGTCGAAGCTGGAGAGGTTGATCCCTTCGGTCTTCTGGATGCCGATGAAGAAGTCGGCATCGGTGAAGGACGAGGTTCCGGTGGTTCCCGCCGTGCCCGTCTGCGCGCGCGCCGGGACGGCGAGGGCGAGGGCGAACAGAAACGTCGCGACAGCGGTGGAACGGAGGCCGAGCTTTCGATTCACGAGCTTCCTGCTTTCGGGCCCTGCGAGGCTATGACTTCCGAGACCATTCTCCGCAACGGCGCTGCAAGGTCGATGCCTTGTCAGGGGCTCGAATTCAGGGCCGTTCGGGGGCGCCGCGTGTCGCGTTGGCGGAGGGAAGGGTGGGGCGTTGCCATTCTGGCAGAGCACGGCCGCAATCCTACTCCATGTCGATTCAGGGGGCGGTCAAGGCCGCGGGACCACCGAGGCCCCTCCGAGGCGCGCGACGCGCGACGCGAGGCCCGCGACCGCGTCGGCGGCGGGCCCGCGCGCGCTGAAGCGGGCAGCTCCGTAGATCTCGGTGAGCTGGGCGAGGGTGGCCTCGGTGTCGAGGCCGGCGGCGCCGACGCGCCTCGCGTACTCGCGCGGCGTCTCGGCGGGGCGGCGCGGGAGGCCGGCCCGGGCGAGGCGCGCGAGGGCGCGCGCGTAGAGGCGCGCGATCGGCGCGCCGGCGATCGGGACGACCCCGCGCGGGCGTACGCGTCTCGGGGCGCGGCTCGGCCAGAGGCGCGCGGCCGCGACCACCATCGCCACCACGGTGCCGAGCACGATGAGGATCGCGGGCGCGCGTCCGCTCGGCGGGCGCGGCGCGTGCAGCCCCACGCGGCGCGCGAGGCTCTTGCCGAGCTCGAGCTGGCGCGCCAAATCGTAGCCGACGACCCAGCGAGACCACCCGAAGTCGAGCGAGTCGAAGATCTGGCGCGCGCGCCCGGAACGGGCCGGTGCCGCCAGGGGCGGCGTCGCGTCGACGCGCGTCCACCCGAGGTCCGGCAGGAAAGCTTCGACCCACGAGTGCGCGCGTCCGTCGCGCACGGCGACGTAGTGGCCGACGTCGTTCCATTCACCGCCGAGGTATCCGTTGACGTAACGGGCGGGGATGCCCCGCGCGCGCAGCAGCAGCGCCATCGCCGTCGCGAAGTATTCACAGTGCCCCGACGGCGTCTCGAAAAGGAAGCTGAGCGCGGGGTCGAGGCCGGGCGCCGGGCGCGGAAGGTTCAGGGTGTACGTGTGCGTCGCGCGCAGCCAGCTCGCGAGGGCCTCGACCTGCGCCGCGGGCGCCATCGCGCGCGGCGCGACGCGCGCGACGAGCGCCGCCAGACGCGGCGCGAGCGCGGGCGGGACTTGGAGGGTGGCCGCGCGGGCCTCGTCGGCGAGGGGCGCCGCGCCGGCGCGCGCCGCGTCCGTCGAGAACGCGACGTAGTGGAGGCCGGGCGGAGCGCGCAGCTCGGCGCGCGGCTCGTCG
Source organism: Polyangia bacterium (assembly GCA_038325725.1). GTDB lineage: Bacteria > Myxococcota_A > Polyangia > Fen-1088 > Fen-1088 > DASZFV01. Next base: position 33,280 of record JBBQJG010000020.1, read on the forward strand.
GGCTCGCCCGATGCCTCGCCGAGCGCGGGCGCGCCCGGCGGTCCGAGGCGGAGCGCGACCTCGTTTGACCAGCGGGGCAGGAGCTGCAGCGACGTCGCGGCGCTCGGGGGCGCCTCGGGCACCTCGAAGGCGAAGGGCCGATCGAGCGCGAAGGCGACGGGCACGGTGAGACCCACCACGTCTATCTCCTGGCGCTCGAGCGCGAGCCCCGGCGCGGCGTCTCCGACGACGACGACGCGCCCGGCGTCGCTCCACCCGTGAGCGCGCAGCCGCGTGCGCAGCGCTTCGGCCCGCGCG
>JBBQJG010000021.1:0-33407 GCA_038325725.1 Polyangia bacterium
GCGAACGCGGGCGGCAGGCGCGCGTCCGGCGCGGGAGGTGTCGCGAACCACGGACCGAGGTCGGTGCCGCGCATGCGCGCCGGCACCGGAATGTCGAGCAGCGTGAGCACCGTGGGTGTCACATCGATGAGCTGAACCTGGTCAGACACGATCCCAGGCCGCAGGCCGGGCACCGAGACGATGAGGGGAACGTGAAGTTGCTCCTCATAGAGCGTCGAGCCGTGGTACCGGCCGCCGTGCTCGTCGAACTCTTCGCCGTGGTCGGCGGCGATGATGACGACGGTGTTCGGACGGCGCTTGCGCGTCTCCGCGATGAGCCGCCCCACCGCGGCGTCGGTGTACGCGATCTCGCTGTCGTACCGATCGATGTCGCCGGCGCCGAAGCTGAAATCTGCGTGCCGCTCGTACGGCTCGTGGGGCTCGAAGAAGTGAACCCACACGAACGACTTCATGGGCTTCACATGATCGTAGTAGGCCAGCACCTGGTCGGCGCGGCGCTGGGCGTCGATGTACTCGAACTTGACATACTCGAAGCCGAAGTTGGTCTCGGCGAAGGTCTTGGTCTTGGCGGCGTCGACGTAGAAGACGGCCGGCGGATAAAAGGCCGCCGTCCGCCAGCCGTACGTGCGCAGCACCTCCGCGATGGGCGCGTGCTTCTCGCCGGGCGCGAGGCGCGCGAGCGTCGGGAAGTACTTCCCCGTGAGCATCGAGGCCACCGAGAACGACGTGTGGGGCGCCTGGCTGTACGCGCGCGCGAAGCGAACGCCCTTCGCCGCGAGGCGATCGATGTTGGGCGTCGTCGCGCGGGGATATCCGTAGGCGCCGACGTGATCGGCGCGAAGCGCGTCGATCGTGATGAGCAACACGTCGGCGTCGGGACGACGTGGGCCCTCGGGCAGGGGCGGCAGCGCGGGTCCATCGAGGGCGTGGGGCGCGGCGCTCCCCGCGCGGCGATCGGAAAAGGCTGGCACCGCGCGCAACGCGAGGCTCGTGAGCTCCGTTCGCTCGTGGGCCGCGTAGCGAAGGACGGGGCTGTTGCCGAGCGCGACGAGCGAGAAGGCGAGCCCCGCGCCGGCGACGGCGAGTCTCGCGACGAGCGTGAACGGGCGCGCGGATCTTGCGCGGCGTGCCGCGAGGAGACCCGCGGCGGCGAGCGCGCACACGCCGATGACGACCGCGAGCGTGAGGTGAAACCAGGGATACAGACGCGGCAGAACGACTCTGTTGGCGCCGTGGGCAACGAAGACCATGGCCGCGAGGACGACGACGACGAGCCGCGCGCCGACGCCGCCCTGCTCCGCGCGCGCGAGCCGCGCGGCGTAGGCGCGCGCGACCACGAACACGGCGACGAGCGCCGCGAGCCCGAGCGCGACTGAGATCGCGCCGTGAGCCGGAACGCGCGCAGCCTTGGGCCCGGTGAAGAGCGCGAAGGCGTCGTAGAAGACGAGCGGGCTCGCGACGAGCGCCGCGACCGCGCCGACGCCACGGCCCTCGCGGGCCGTCGAGGCCGCGGTCCGTTGCACGGTCGTTTGCGAGCTCGATCGCAAGAGCGTCCGGACGGCGGCTCCGAGCGCGGCGACGACGGCGCCCGCGAGCGCGCCCATGACGGCGAGTAGGGTCGCGGCGAGCAAGCACAGGCGAACGGCATGCCCCACGCTGAGCCCCCCGATCCCCGCGCGAATCGCCGTCCCCGCGTCGAGGAGCCCGAGCGCGATCCCGGCCCCGAGGCCAGCGCCCATCCACGACGAGAGCCCAGCCGACGTCCGACGCGGCGGCGTCTGTGCCAATCCCGATGGCGGCAACATCTAGCCCGCCTCCTCGGCATAGAGCGGCGCCTCGGTCCCCCGCGCGCGGATGGCGCGCGCCAGGGCGGCGTGCTCGGCGCGCACGAGGTGAGGATCGCCAGAGACGATCGCCTCTGCTTCGTGGCGCGCGAGCGCGACGAGCGCGAACGTCTCGGCGAGGCCCAGGCCTCCTGGCACCCCACCGGCCTGACGTGTGCCGAAGAGATCGCCCGGACCTCGGGCCTCGAGGTCCGCCTCGGCGATGCGGAAGCCGTCGCTCGTGGCGGCGAGCGCGTCGAGCCGCCGCGACCCGTCGTCGTCGCCCGCGGCGCGCGGGCTGCACAGCAGGCACAAACCGGGCGCGGCGCCGCGGCCCACGCGGCCGCGGAGCTGGTGTAGCTGCGCGAGTCCGAAGCGGTCCGCGTCCTCGACGATCATGAGCGTCGCGCCCGGCACGTCGATCCCGAGCTCGACGACGGTCGTCGCGACGAGCACGTCGAGCTTGTCGGCAGCGAACGCGCGCAGCACTCGCTCTTTCTCGTCGTGCGCGAGCGCGCCGTGCAGGAGCCCCACGCGCGCCGGCGCAAGGCGACGACGAAGGTCGGCGAAGCGGGCCACCGCGGTGACGGCGCCGGAGCGGCGCGCGCGCTCCCGAACGTGGCAGACGACGAACGCCTGCTCGCCACGCGCGAGCGTCTCGCGCAGCCGCTCGTACGCCGCGGCCGTCTCGTCAGCGCCGCGACAGACGAGCGTCGCGGGCGGCGGACGGCCGGCTGGGCGCTCGTCGAGGATCGACGCGTCGAGATCGCCGTGGCGAGCGAGGGCGAGCGATCGCGGAATGGGCGTCGCAGACATGACGAGCAGATGCGGCACGGGCACTGACCCGGCCGCCGGCTCTGTTTCTCTGCGAGCGGCCCCCGCGCGCTGCGCCACGCCGAACCGATGTTGTTCGTCGACGACGACGAGACGCAGGTCCGCGAAGGCGAGCGCGCGATCGAGGACGGCCTGCGTTCCGACGAGCAACGCGACGCGGCCGGCTGCGACGTCGTCGAACAGCGCCGCGCGCGCGACGCGCGTCGTGCTCGCCGTGAGGAAGCCCAGCTGGAACCCGAGCCGCGCCGCGAGCGGCCGCAGCGTCCGCGCGTGTTGCTCGGCGAGGACCTCCGTCGGCGCCATGAGGAGGGTCTGCCCTCGCGCCGCCGCCACGAGCGCCGCGGCCGCGAAGGCGACGGCCGTCTTGCCGCTGCCGACGTCACCGACGAGCAATCGCTGCATCGGCGGGCGCGCCGCGAGATCGGCCGCGATCTCGTCGATCGCGCGGGCCTGGGCCGCCGTGGGCGCGAAGCCCCACGCCTCGCGCACGTGCGCGAGCACGCCTGGAGTCTGAGACGTCGGGATCGGCGTGGGCCCGCCACCCTCGCCGCGGCCCAACCGCAGCAGCAAGAAAGAGGTCTGGACGACGAGCAACGCCTCGAGAGCGAGGCGCCGGTGCGCGAGCGAACGGCCCTCGACGAGCGCGGCGAGCGCGTCCGCGTCGAGCTCGTCCGCCGGGGCGTGAATCTGCGCGAGCGCGGCTCGCAGCGAGGGAAGGCCCAAACGTGCGCGCGTCGAAGCTGGCAAAAGCTCGAACGAGACATCGGACGCAGCTTCGGACGCAGCTTCGGACGCAGCTTCGACGGCACCAGCGCGACCGGCGTCAGCGCCGGCGACCTCCGACACGCGCGCGAGGGCGCCCGCGACGAGGCGCTCGACGACGCGTGCCCCGACGCCCTCGACGATCGGATAGCGCGGCCGGAGCCCGAGCCCGTCCTGCGCGCGCGCCGCGAGCGCCGCCGTCACGTTGGTGGGATGCGCGAGCTCGCGCACGCCGCCTTCGGCCGTGCGCAGCGGCCCCGCGAGCGCGACCTCAGTCCCCTTCGCGAACGCTTTCGACATGCCGGGGGGGGGTCGGAACCAGCGCGCGCGCACCTCGACGCCGTCCTCCTCGAGGACGACGTCGAGCAGGCGTCGCGGAAAGACGCGCACGCGGCGGACGATCCCCCGTACCAGCACGGCGCGCCCGTCGGCCACGCCGTCGAGCGCCGCGAGCGACGTCCGCTGGCGAAGATCGTCGTAGCCGCGCGGCAAACGCAGCAACAAGTCGCGCACCGTGGCGAGCCCCTGGGCCGCGAGGCGACGTGCCGTCACGGGGCCCGCGCCGGGAAGCCCGAGAAGCGGCGCATCGAGCGGCGTCGCGCCCGCGCCAAGCAGATCGAGGGAGACGACGCCCGTCCCGGAGGGAGCGGCACCCGTGGAGCGCGTCAGAGCACCCTCACCGCTTGTACGTGAAGCGCAGCTCGTAGTCGCAGAGATGGAAGAGGTCACCCTCATCGATGCGTTTGTTGTCGATGCGCATCCCCTTGTAGTCGATGCCGTTCGTCGACCCGAGGTCCTTGATGAAGTACGTCCCGTTCCTGCGAATGACCGCGGCGTGCTTGCGCGAGATGTTGCCGTCCTTGATCGGGAGATCGGACGACTTCGAGCCGCGCCCGATGATGAACTGGTCTTTGTCGATTCGGTACTTCTGGTTGTCGAAAACCAGATAGAGCGGCGGCGCGGTGGTGCCGCCCGGCGTCCCGTCGACGCCCGTCGGCGCGCCCGCGGGCGCGTGACCCGAGACGGTGGGGAACGCGTTGGGGCTGGGGATCGCGGGGCGGCCGAAGCGCGCGCCCGACGGCGGCAGCGGCGGCGGCGGCGGCGGAAGCGGTCGGCTCACCGACGCCTCGCGCGCGCGCACGGGCGGCGGCGTCGCGGGGCCCTCGTCGTCGTCCGGCTCGGAGGTGACGCCGGTCTGATAGCCGGCGAGCTGTGCGTAGGCGACGAGCGCGTCCGAGATCAGCTCGTCGACGCCCTTCTCCTGATCCTCGGCCATGCGCTGGTACGTCGTCCACACCGCATCGGTGCACAGAAACTGGTGAGGACCTTTTCGACCGCTGACGCCCATGTTTAGGATTTTTTCTTCAGGGCGTCGGCGACGCGTTTGGCTTCTTTTCCGACGGTGTCGCCCGCAGGAAACCCCTTGACCGACCCGGAGTCACCCGCAAGTTTTTCGAGGACCGGCGCGTCGGAGGCCTTGCCGAGCTGTTCGAAGGCCAGCACGGCCACCATGCGCGCGAGCGGCGCCTTGGAGGCGAGCGCCTGCGTGAGCGCGGGCCGCGCTGGCGGCCCGAGCTTCTCGACGAGCCGCACGAGCAGGTCGTCGACGTCCACCTTCTTGAACGTGAGGCTCGACGGAAACGCCTCGAGCGCGGGCACGACGCCCTCGATCTTGGCCGCCGCGAGTGCCGACTCGAACGCGCGGTAGCGAACGATCTCTTCCTTGTCGGTCGCGATGATCTCTGTGAGCCCGCGACGCGCCTCGAGGCCGCCGATGGTCTCGACGACGCCGAACATCTCGTCGCGCACGATCTTGTCGGCCTTCGGATCGGCCGCGACCTTGAGCGCAAATGGCAACACGGCGGGATCGCGACGCTCTTGCAGCGCGCGCACGGCGAGCGCCGCCTCGTCCTTGTCGCTGCCGGTGACTTTGTCCTCGAGGAATTTCACGGCCGACGGGCCGCCGACGGCGCCGAGCGCCTTGAAGAGCGGCTCGGGCGACTCCTTCCCCGCCTTCTTCTTTCCGCCGGCGAGCACCTTGGCGCGGGCGACGAGCGCCGCCCCACCCTTCTCGCGCGCCGACGGATCGCCCAGCTTGCCGAGCAAGTCGGCCGCCTGCGGGTATTGCGCGTCGGGCGCCGCGATCACGCGCGCGAGCATGTCGGCGCCCGCGGGGCCCATGGCCGTCATCATCTTGTCGACGGAGTGGCGCCCCTGGCGCAGGTGCCCCGCCGTGAGATCGGCCTCGAGCGCCGGCACGAGCGCGGCGTCGATCTGCTTCTGCTCCTCAGGCGTCACGAACTGGCGCAGGGAGTACAGGCCGTCACGCGCCGCGAGCGCCTTTTCGGGAGACGGGTTCTTCATGCCGACCTCGTACAGAGGCGCGAGGTTCTTGGCGACGTCGGCGCGATCGTCGGCGGGCAGCGACGTAAAGACCGTGTCGACCTCTTCGGCGAGTCCGATGTCGATCATCGCGACGGCCGCCTCGGCGCGCAGGCGGCCGTCGACGCCGTGGTCGGCCAGCGCGGCGTGAAGGCGCTCGGGGCCCTTTTGCGTCGTCTTCCACTGCGCGATGCTGTCGGATGAAACCTTGTCGCAGCCGGAGAGCGCGGCCAGCGCGGACATCACCGCCAAGATGGTTTGGACCGCGCGGCCCGCCGTGGCCACGGATCGACGAGGCAGCCGCGGCGGCGTTTGCTCCATGCCCAGGCGATGTTAGCCACGCGTGGATCTGATGGTCAAGGCATTGCCCGAGATTGCGACCCCTCGGGCCTTCGGATAACGTCGCGTCACCTCATGCATTTCGTCGAGGGATTCGTTCAGCACGTCGCGACGTCATGAGGGGGGGCACGGGGCGCGTCGTCAGCGCGTTGGCCTTGGCCATCGCCATCGGGAGCGCGTCGCGCGCCGAGGCGTCGCCGCTCGACGATCCGTTCGTGGGCGGGCTCGGCTTCACGGGCCCGACGTCGGCCTCGGTGTCGTCGATCTACTGGAACCCGGCCGCGCTCGGGCTCGTGCGCGGCACTCAGGTCATGATCGCGGGGACGCTGCGGCTGTCTTCCACGACGGTCTCGCGCGCGGCGGGCGCGGGCTCGGCGACCGCGCACGACGTCTCGCAGCCCATCTCCTACCCCATCGGGCCCGGCGCCTTCATGGGCATCAGCTCGGATCTCGGCGGCGATCGCTTCACGATCGGCTTCGCGACGTACATGCCCTTCGTCCAACAGACGAAGTTCGCGATCTCCCCGAACCGCGACGAGCCCACGCGCTATCAAGCGCTGCAAGTCGACCTCCGCAACCTCGCGCTCGCGCCCGCGCTGTCGATCCGGTTCGGCGATGTGCGCGTCGGCATCGCGCCCGGCTTCATGTTCTCGACGGGACACCTGCGCTTCGCCGAGGCCCGCGGCGGCACCGAGACTCCCGCGGCGGACGCGCGCTACGACATCGATTCGGGCCACGGGCTCGGCGACGCGAAGTTCTCGGTGACGATCGGCGCGGGCGCCTACTACCGCCGGGGAAACCTCGAGCTCGGCCTCGCCTACCAGAGCCGCCCGATCGGGGCGGACGTGACGGGGGTCGAGGTCGCGGGCGAGCACACGACCGCGGAGGCGCCGACATTGCCGGGCTTCACGCCGCCGACCAAGCCATGCGCGACGACGTCGCCCGGGTGCGTCTTCGGTGATCTGGCCTATCGCCTGCCCGACGTCTGGATCGGCGGCGTCACCTATCGGCTGCACCCGGGGTTCGAGGTCTCCGTGATGGCGCGCTGGATCTGGTGGCACTTGCACGACCGCATCGACGTCCGCCTCACGGGGCCGACGCTCGAGGCTTCCGGGATCCCCGAGCACATCGTGCTGTACCGCGGGTTCCACGACGTGTGGGATCTGCGCGGCCGCTTGTCGTATTGGTTTCGCGAGCGCGTGCGCCTCGGCGGGCAGCTGCGCCTCGAGACGAGCGCCGTCGATCCGAGCGCCGTCAACGCCGCCGCCGTCGACGGCTTCAAGGTCGAGCCCATGCTGCTCGTCTCCGTCCGCATGTTCGGCCACTTCTGGCTCGACGCGGGCTACGGCGTCACGCTCATGAGCGCCGTGAACGTCGACAACTCGGTCTTCGATCCCGACGCCGCCACGACTTGCACCGGGAAAGGCGGCGATCTCGACCAGCCCGCCTGCATGAAGGTCAACGCGGGGCAGGCGCGCCCCACAGCCACCGGCACCTACACGCGCTTCTCCCAGGACCTCGGGTTGGCGATCACGGCGAAATTTTGATGCGGATTCCCTCGGGCACGATCATCGTGGGGGTCATGAGCCTTGCCTGCGCGGCCGCCAAGGGAACCAAGAGCGGCGGAGTCACCCTCTCGCGACCGAACGCGACGACCTCGCCAGCCGCGCGGACGAGCGCTTCGTCCGCTGGCGCGCGTGCGGCGCGCGGCGCGGCCGCGCCCACGGAGCTCGCACGCGCGTCGCTCGGTCCGCTCACGATCACCAAGTGGCGCCTCGAAAATGGCCTCGAGATCGTGCTGCTCCCCGATCCGGCGGCGACGAGCGTCAGCTACATGACCTGGTTCCGCGTCGGCTCGCGCGACGAGGACGAGGCCGCGGGCGAGACCGGCCTCGCGCACCTGTTCGAGCACCTCATGTTCACGCAGACGAAGGATCACGCCGACGGCGACTTCGATCGCTCGATCGAGTCCGTGGGCGGCAGCTCGAACGCGATGACGTACTACGACTTCACGGCCTACGTGAACGACCTGCCGCCCGACGCCCTCGAGGTCACGGCGCGGCTCGAGGCCGATCGCATGACGAACCTCGACCTGCGCAAGCGCCAGGTCGACAACGAGCGCGACGTCGTCGTCGAGGAGCGGCTGTCGTCCGTCGAGGACAGCGTCGACGGCACGCTCGACGAGCTGATGTACAAGCAGGCCTTCCGACGTCACCCCTATCGGTGGCCCGTCATCGGCTGGATGAAGGACATCAAGGCGGTGACGACCGAGAAGGCCGTCGCGTTCTATCGACGCTTCTACGCGCCGGGGAACGCCATCGTCGTCGTCGCGGGGCGGTTCGACGAGGCGACGACGCTCGGCCTCGTGAGCGCCGCGTACGGAGACTTGCCCGCGTCGACGCCCGCGCCCCGCCCCGCGATCGTCCCCGAGCGCGCGCCGGCCGCCGAGGTGCGCGCCGTCATCGACCGGCCCGTTTCCTCCGACCGCCTCGCGATCGGCTTCCCGGCGCCGGGGCTCGCCGACGCGGATCGCGCCGCTTACGAGATCGTCGCCGAGCTCCTCGCGGGAGGTCCGTCGTCGCGCCTCAACCGCGATCTCGTGGTCGACCGCGCGATCGCGTCGTCCGTTCACGGCGACGTCGCGCCCACGAAAGACCCTGGCCTCTACGCGCTGTGGATCCAGACGATGCCGGGCCACGGCGCCGCCGAGGCCGAGGCGCGCGTCATGGCGGCGATCGCCGACCTCGCGGCGCGCGCCGTCAGCCCCGCCGAGCTCGCGAAGGCGCGCGCGCGCGTCGAGACGTCTTTCTGGCGCGGGCTCGATTCGAGCCACGGGCGCGCCGAACGCATCGGCGAGTTCGAGATCGCGGCCGGCGACTTCCGACGCTTGTTCGCGCGCGCCGACGAGCTCGCGCGCGTCACCGCCGACGATGTTCGGCGCATCGTCGGGACGTACCTCGCGCCGGGCGCGCGCTCGGTCGTCGTCGCGCGCCCGAGCGGGAAGCCGTGAAACGCCTTGCCATCTTGTTCGTGCTCGGAGCCCTCGAAATGACCGCCAGCCGTCGCGCGCGCGCGCAGACGACACCAGCCGTGACGCGGACCAAGGGCCCCGGCGGCGCGCTCGTGATCGTCGAGAGCAACCGCACGATCCCCATCGTCCATGTCGTCATCGGGGCGCGCTCGGGCGCCGCCGTCGATCCGCGGCACCGCGAGGGGCTCACGAACCTCGCAGCAGAGATGGCCTTGCGCGGAGCCGGCGGCAAGACGCGCGAGGCGTTCGACACGGCGCTCGATTCGCTGGGCGCGACGCTCGAGGTCCACGCCGATCGCGACTCGACGCGCTTCGAGGGCGAGGTGCTCTCGCGCAACCTCGACGCCTACCTCGCTCTCGTGGGCGACGTGTTGCTGCGCCCGACGTTCGCGCCGGCCGAGCTCGCCCGCACGAAGCGCGAGCTCGTGGCGCAGCTCGACGAGCTGCGCACCGACGACCACGCCCTGTGTGCGCGCTTCTTCTCGCGCAACGTCTACGGCGAGCATCCGTACGGCCATCCGCCCGAGGGGGTCGCCGCCGCGATCGAAGGCGCGACGGCCGCCGAGATCGCGGCGCACTACCGCCGGCACTTCGTGGGCCGCAACCTCGTCGTCGCCGTGAGCGGTGACGTCGACGCCGCCGACTTGCCGGCCCGCCTTGCGCGCGCATGGAAAGGCATGCGCGATCTCGCGGCGCCGCCCGTCGATCCGCTCGAGCTGCGCGCGCCCGTGCCGCCCAAGGGCTGGCGCATCCAGCTCGTCGACAAGCCGGAGCGGCAGCAGACGCAGCTCATGTTCGGGCACCCGATGGTCGCGGCGTCCGATCCCGACTATCTGCCCCTCACGCTCGGGTTGGAGGCCTTCGGAGGCCACGGCATGACGGCGACGCTCATGGACGAGGTGCGCACGAAGCGCGGCCTCGCCTACGGCGCGTACATGACGCTCAGCGAGCGTCACGGCACGGGCGCCGCCGCCGGGTGGGTCTTTTCGGGCACCGACAAGACGATCGCGACGCTCAAGCTCGTCCTCAAGCTGTACGTGGGCCTCATGGACAACGGCCTGACCGCCGCGCGCGTCGAGGCGTTTCGGCGCTTCCTGCTGGGCGCGCACGCCGCCGAGATGGACGCGCCCGCGCACCGGCTCGACGCGCGCGTGTCCGCCGAGATCGCCGGGCTGCCCGCCGATTGGGTCGACACGTTCCCCGCGCGCCTCGCCGCCGTGAAGCCCGCCGCCGTGAACGCCGCGCTCAAGCGCCACGTCCACGCGCGCGATCTCGCCATCACGATGGTCGCGACGGCGTCCGTCATGAAGCCGTTGCTCGTCGCGGCGAAGATCAAAGAGAGCGCGATCGACGTCGTCCCCTTCGACGGATATTGAAGTAACGTCCGGGGCTCATGAGCTCTTCGCCCCTCGCAAGCGTCCGCGTACTCGGCGAAGGCCGCTACCTTCGCCTCCTCGACGAAGACGGGTGGGAGTACATCACGCGGCATGCTGTCTCTGGCGTCGTCGTGCTCGTCGCGATCACGCCCGCGCGCGAGATCGTCCTCGTCGAACAATACCGACGCGCCGTGCACGGCGTCGTCGTCGAGCTGCCCGCGGGGCTCGTGGGCGACACGCCCGAGCTCAAGGCCGAGAGCCTCGCGACCGCGGCGCACCGCGAGCTCCTCGAAGAGACGGGCTTCTCGGCGCGCGAGATGGTCGAGCTCGTCGCCGGCCCGATCGCCGTCGGCGTCTCCGATGAGATCGTGACGTTCTTCGAGGCGCGTGGTCTCGAACGCGTGAGCCCGGGCGGCGGCGACGCGACCGAGAACATCACCGTTCAGGTCGTTCCGCTCGACGGCCTCACCGCCTTCCTCGACGGCCGGCGCGCCGCGGGCCTCGCCATCGACCCGAAGATCTTCGCCGGCCTCTACCTCGCGGGCGTCGCGCCGAGGACGCCTTGAAGACCGACTTTCCGCCCGGCCTCCCCGTCGGCGTGCTCGGGTTCGTGCCACTCACGGCGGGCGACGGCGAAGCGACCTGGGAGTACACCGTCAACCCGGCGCACTACAACACGAACGGCGTCCTGCACGGCGGCATCCTCATGGCGTTGCTCGACACGGCCATGGGTCACGCCGTCGCGACCGTCGTCGAGCCCGCGGGGCGCTTCAACGCCGCGGCCCAGCTCAACATCAACTTCCTTCACCCCGTGAAGAGCGGCCTCGTACGCGCGAAGGCGACGATCAAGAAGATGGGAAAGCGCCTCGCCGTCGTCGAGTCCGAGGCGACCGACGAAGGGGGCCGACTGCTCGCGATCGCGACCTCGACCCACAGCCTGCTGCCCTAGAACGTCTCCAGAAGCGCGCGCGTGCGGGCCGGGTCGTTGGTGATGACGCTGTCGACGCCCATGTCGCGGCACGCCCGCACGGCGGCCTCGCCGTCGACGGTCCAGGCGTTGACGGCGTAGCCGCGCGCGTGCCAACCCGCCACGCGCTCCGGCGTGCACAAGGCGATGTCCGGGTTGAGCGCCGACGGGCGCAACCAGGCCGCGGCCCACGCGCGGCGCAGCGGCAGCAAAGCTCCGTGCTCGAAGAGCAGCGCCGCCGGGACCGCGGGCGCGCGGCGCATCCACGCGCGGACCGCGACCGGGCTGAAGGACGACACGAGCACGCGTGCGCCCGTCGTCGTGCGCTCGACGATCGTGGCCACCCGATCGGCCAACACGGCGAGCCCCGCGGCGCTCGCGCCGTCGGCCTTGAGCTCGACGTTGACGAGCAGCTCGGGGCCGCACGCCTCGAAGGCCTCCTCGAGCGTCGGGATGCGACCGCCCGCCGGCAGCTTCACGTCGCGCAGCGCCGCGAGCGACAGCGCGTCGACGCGCTCGAGGCGGTTCGCGAGGCGGAGCAGATCGTCGTCGTGAAAGACGACGACCTCACCCGTCGCGCACGACAGCACGTCGAGCTCGACGCCATCGGCGCCGTCGGCGCGCGCCCGCGCAAACGCCTCGACGGTGTTCTCGAGGACGTGCGCGCTCGCGCCCCGGTGTCCGACGACGAGCGGGTGTCCCCCCGATGAACGACCCCAGGTCGACATGGCGGCAGAGCGTATCACCGACGAGACGCCGAACATTTCGGGAGATGTGCACTAGAATCGGCATCATGCGCTCAGGTCCCCCCCTCGCCCTTCGCGGCGTCCTGCTGCTGGCGGTCGCGCTCGGGAGCGTCTCGTGCGCGCACCAGAGCGGCCCGGCCCCGACGGGTCCCGCCAAGCTGCTGCTCGCCGACGCCTCGCGGATCGACCACATCGCCTACGAGGATGATTTTCAGGAGGCGCGGCTCGTGCTGCAAGGGTTGCCCACGAGCGCGCCCGAGCGCCGCGCGCTGCGCGGCAAGCTGCTTCACTACCTGCTCGATCCGGTCGTCGGGCTCAAGTTCGAGACGCTGCGCCGCGAGGTCACCGAGCTCGAGAACGACGACATCTACGAGCGCGTCGACGAATCGTTCCGCGACGCCCTCGGCCTCTTCGATCCCGCGGAGCTCGCGAACGCGGCGACGGCCATCTCGCCCGCCGAGCGCGCGTTGCTCGTTCCCGCCGCGCGCCTCGTCGTCTCCGTCTACTCGCCCCGCGGCGCCGATCAACAGGTCGCCCTCGCCTCCGCGGTGCTCGCGACGCTCGCGAGCGGCACGCCGGACGGGCGCGAGTGGAGCGATCGCCTCGACCAGCTCATTCGCTTCAGCGACGAGGCGGCCCGCGCCTCCGACTCGGGCTTTCGCCGTCCCGCGGGCGCCGTCGAGGCGCTGGAGGCCGCCGTCAACGACTGGCCCGCGCCGAGCGTCGTCGAGAGACTGGACGCGCTTTACCTCCAACGACAGAAGTCTCTCGCGGCGGCGCTCCGTCACCCCGTGACCGAGGACCAAGGCGCCGGCTCGCCGCTCGCAGAGCTGCTGCTCGCCCACGGCGACGATCTCCAGCGTGTCGTCGTGAGCCTCGCGGCCCTGCACCTGCGCTCGGGCTCGATCGAGCACGCCGCGCAGCGGGCCGCCGCGCTCGCCGGCGACGCCGGCGACGACCCCGACCTGCGCGCCCTGCTCGACGCCGCCGCCAAGCCGAAGGCCGGGCCCGCCGCTTTCCTCGCCCTCGCGCGCCGCTTCCTGCCGCGCGCCGAGCAGTTGGGCGGCACGTCGACGGATGCGACCGACGCCGTTGTCGCGCTGCGCGTCCTCGACGCCGGGCTTGCCCGCACGCCGAACGAGCCGGAGCTGCTGATCCTCGAGGCGCACGTCGCCCGCGCCGCCTCTTCGTACTACCTCGCGATCCGGCGCCTCGAAGAGGCCGCCGCGATCCTCGACAAGACGCCCGGTGCCCAAGACCTCCAGGCGCGGCTGTCGGCCGAGCTCATGGAGCTGTATTTCCTGCGCCTGCGCCTGCGCCTCGACCCCGAGCGCGATCCCCCGGCCTTCGCCGAGGCCGACACCCTCCGCCAACAGTTCGCCGAGTCACGCCGCCGCTTCGGCGCGACCGACCTCAAGCTGCGCGACGCGGACATCGACTTCGAGGTCGGTCGCAGCTACGTCAACGCGGGCCAGATCGAGCGGGCCGAGCCGGCCTTCCTGCGCGCACGCGCCGAGGGGGAGCCCATCGCCGAGAGCACGACCGAGCTCGCGAGCCTGGCGCTCAAGCGCGGCGACGCCCAACGCGCGACGCAGATCCTCCGCGACGGCCTCGACAAGCTCCGCGAGCAAGCGAACAAGCCCAACCAACAGGAGACCATCGGCTCCGTCGAGGGGCGGGCGCGGCTCGAGCGCCTGCTCGGTGACGCCTACGACGTCGCGGGCGCGCACGACGACGCGAACGCCTCCTGGCGCAACGCCCTCGTCGGGTGGGAGCGCCTCATGATCGAGCACCTGCGGCGCAAGGCCTCGACGAGCGCCGCCGAGGCGCTGGTCGAAATCGGCCGCCTCCTCTACGGGCTCGGCCGCCACGCCGAGGCGGTGCAAAAATTCGACGAGGCCCTCGAACAGGACAGCGATCGCGATCAGACGTACATCGACACGGTCGCCTTCCTCGTCCAGAACGGCGAGTCGGAGGCCGCCGTCTCGATCTACCGCCGCGGCCTCGCGCGGCCCTCCCGCGCCGTGTCCGAGTACGTCAAGGTCTACACGTCGCTGTGGATCCTCGATCTCACGCGCCGCACGAACAAGGCCTCGGACACGTTCGCCGAGGGCTACCTGCGCTCGCTCGAGCAGCGACACGGCGAGCTGCGTCCCCGCCGCGGCTCGACCTGGTACCACGTCCTCGCGCGCTTTGCCGTCGGCAAGCTCACCTACGCGCAGGCGCTCGCCGCCGCCGACACGACCGGCAAGCGCGCCGAGATCTACTTTTACGGGGCGATGCAGCGCCTGGGCGAAGGCAAGGCGGACGACGCCCACGCGCTGTGGAAGAAGGTCATCGAGACGCGCATGTTCTCGTTCTTCGAGTTCGACATGGCGACCCGCTACCTGCGCCTCGGCGCGCCGACGGCGCCCCCACCCGCGCACAATGTGACAGAAACGATTTGAGCCCGCGCCCGCTGGCGCGCACCGGCGCGAGCGTGGTATCAATTTGGCGTTTTTCGTTCGGTGCCGTGGCCAAGTGGTAAGGCAAGGGTCTGCAAAACCCTCATTCCCCGGTTCAAATCCGGGCGGCACCTCAAACTTCTCCCGCCCCTCTAAGGAAGCGTCACGAGCCGGGCTTCCCTAACCCGGCGTCGAGGTCGACAAAGCCGGGCGTTCAGGAACGGCCGGGATCGAGAACGGCGCGCGGTTGAACCAACCGAGCGTCGTCTCTGAAACGTCAGCCCGCCCGACGACGAAGACATTGTGGGACGAAAGGCCCCGGCTCTCGCCGAACCGCCGGAGCCTGTCGAGCCCGAACCCGTAGCCCGAGTACAGCGGCAGGCGGAGCACGCGGTGAACGGTGAGCCCGGCCGCCTGGAGCTCGCGAAGCCACGGCTCGACGCCGAAGCCGCGCCACTCCGACACGTGCCCCGGGAACTCGCCGTGCGGCGGCGGGAACACATGGTCGGCGATCGTGCGCCACGTGAGCTTGAACCCACGCTGGTCGCTCCAGCGATCGGTGACGATGGCCTTCTTCTTCGCGGCTTTCTCTGTGGCCGATAAGCGGGGGCGACCGAGCCAGTCGAACAGCAGGTCGATGCCCCCGATGACCAGGTGCGGATAATAAAAAAGGAGCTGCAGCGTCTTCCACGCGCGTGACGGCATCGCGTGGAGCATGACCCCGCCCGGACGCAGGCAGCGGAGCATCTCGCGATAGGTCGACGCGCGATCGCGCACGTGCTCGAGCACGCTCGACGAGAAGATGAAATCGAACGAGGCGTCCGTGAAGGGCATCGCCGTCGCGTCGCACACGACGCGATGAACATTGGCCGCGAGGGCCTGCCCGCCGTCGGCGAGGCGCGGACGATACGAATCGCTCGTCACGAACCGGCGGCAATACGGCGCGACGAGGGACGCGAGGAAGGCGTCGCCGCCGCCGATCTCGAGGCCCGTGCCGAGGGCACCCGGCGGGACGCCGTCGAACATCGCCCCGAACTCGCGCCGGCGTTGCCGGCTGCGCGCGAGGGGCCACGGCTCTCGGATCCTCATCGAGCGGACTATTGCCCCGAGCCGGGGCCCGACGCCACCGGAAAGGTCAGGGCACGAGCTGCCAGCGGCGCACGAGCTTCGCGGGATCGCCCCGTTCGGCGGCGAAGTCATCGAGCAGATCGTCGGCGGCCGTGCGTCCGCTCGCGGTCCGCGCCTCGAGGGGCGCGAGCAGGTGCGTGTCCCCCGCGCCGCCCGGGAGCCGCGCGAGGCCGGCGCGCGAGATCGCGACGAGCTCGACGGCGAGCTCCTTGAGCGAGCGTCGTCCGAAACGCGCCGAGAGGCCTTCGCGCGGAACGGCGCGACGCAGAGCCTCGCGTTCGTCGAAGGCGTGGTCGGCGACGAGGCCCCACGCGGCCGCTCTGGCCTCGGGGTCGTCGAGCAGGCCGCGCCACAGCGCGCCCAGCCCGGCCGCCATTGGCAGCGGCCCCGCGTCGGCGCCACGCACCTCGATGTAGCGCTTGAGGCGCACCTCGGGGAACAACGTCGACAGGTGAGTCTCCCAATCGCCGAGCGTCGCCGCGCGTCCCTCGTACCCTTCGGCGAGAAACTTCCGGAACGTCAACGCGTCCGCCGGACGTCGGTAGTCGCCGTCCCGCACGACGAAGAACATCGGTACGTCGAGCGCCCACTCGACGTAGTCGCGGAACGAGGACGACGGTGCGAAGACGAATGGCAAGAGGCCCGAGCGATCGGCGTCTGTCTCGAGCCAGATCGCCGCGCGAATGCTCTGATGACCGTTGGGGCGGCCCTCGCTAATGGGGGAGGCCGCGAAGAGCGCCGTCACGATCGACGTCACGCCGAAGGCCGCGCGCAGCTTCGAGACGGCGTCGGCTTCGTCGACGTAGTCGAAGTTCGCCTGCACCGTCGCCGTCATCTTCATCATGTGGTGCGCGAGACGGCTCTCCCGCCCGTGCGCGGGAAAGTACGCCCGCATGACGCCGTAGCGCCGCTTCGGCAGCCACGAGACGTCGTCGAGCGTTCCGAACGGCCGCGCGCCGATGCCGATGAAGCGCACGCCGAGCGCGGCAGCCGCATCGCCGACCTCGGCGACGTGCGCGCGCAGCATCTCGGCGCCCTCGTTCGCCGTGGGAACGGCCGCGCCCGACAGCTCGAGCTGCCCGCCCGGCTCGACCGTGATGCGGTCTCCGGTCCGGTCGAGCGAGAGCAGATGTCCATCCTCGAAGTGCGGCGCGAAACCGCGCGCCTCGAGCCGGCGCAGGATCTCGGCGATGCCCGTCGGACCCTCATAGGGAACGGGCGACCCGTCGTCCCTGACGGCGATCTTCTCCTGCTCGATCCCGACCCGGAAAGCCGAAACTGGTTTGGCGCCGCTCCGGAAATACGCCGTGAGGTCTTCCAGGGAAGGAGGGACGGCGGACGGCGGGGCCGCACCGCCGCCGGGCTTCGAGACGTCAGTTGCTTCGGCCATTCTGGAATCGCTGCTCGCCGCTCAGGTTGCCACGCGGCAAGGTGCGAGCTAGGGAAGGTGGAAAGTTGGGCGAAGGCTAATGGTCCATTCCCCATCCGTCAACGCCGGCACCGAGAATCGATTGTCGTATTAATTGACGCGCCCAGCGCCCGCCGCACACTAATCTTCAGAAGGGCTGGGAGCGCGGCGCGCTTCTGCTCACCATGTCCCCGCTGACCGACCTATACTGCTTTCGTCTGACTCCCCCATGAATCAGCTCTCCAACCTGCTGGTCGTCGATCCGGATCCGCGCGGCCTCGAGACGCTCACCTACGGATTCGAGCGCGCCGGGTGCACCGTCGCGGGGACCTCCGATCCGGCGCTCGCGACCGATCTTCTCCGCACGACGTCCCCGCAGCTCGCCATCGTCTCGCTGCGCACGCCCGAGAAGGCCGGCCTCGATGTCATCACGGGGATCAAGCGTGGCGCGCCCGTGCGTCGCGTGCCGATCGTCACCGTGGGCGCGCCGGCGCTCCGACAGGCGGCGCTCGCCGCCGGCACGAACGACTTCGTCTCGACGCCGCTCTTCGTTCGCGACGTCATCAACGTGAGCCGCCTCCTGACGCTCTCGCACCCGGTGCCGAACGCGCCTCAGCCCGAGGTCGAGGTGCAGGCCCGGCTGTCCGAGTACCACGGGCTCTTCTATTTGCTGCGCGCGCTCGCCGTCACCGGGCGTTCGGGCATCGTGCTCATCAGCCGCGGCAACAAGCGCGCCGAGCTGCGCATCTCCGACGGCGGCGTCATGGCGGTTCACATCGCGGGCCTGCAGGGCCTACCGGCGCTGCACCAGCTCCTGCTTTGGGAGGAGGCCGCCCTCTCGCTCAAGTTCCGCTCGGTGCCGAAGCGCTCGAACTTGCATCTGTCGGCGCAGGAGCTGCTCGACGAATGCGAGCGCTTCCTCCGCGACTTCGCCCACGCCGCGCTCGACCTGGGACCGCCGCGTTCGATCTACGTGCCCTCGCCCGAGCGCGCCGATGCCTCGGGCCTGCAGCCGAGCCAGGCGGGACCCGCGCTCCGCCTCTTCGACGGAAATCGCATCCTCACCGAGGTCATCGAGGACAGCCCGTTCCGCGTGTTCGACACGCTGAGGGTCGTCAAGCGTCTGCTCGAGTCGGGCGCGATCGTTCTCAAGTCGGACGGCACGCCCGTCGGAGACGAGCCGCGTTCGATGCTCGAGCACTGGACGATCGTCCCGGACGACCGCGGCATCGTCGGCGAGCGACGCCGCCCGAGCCGTAAGATGAAGACGCTCGACGGCGGCCTCACCGACGCGCCCGAGCCGATGCCCGACGAGCTCCTCTCGGGGCGAACGGCGGTACCGACCGCCAGCGCGTCGTCGTCCGCGAGCCACTCCGCGCCGATTTTGCTGACCCAGAAGAAGCCTGGGGCGACCGTGGGCGAGATCTCCGCGCGCAGAAGCGCCCCCACGCCCGCGGCGCTGTTGGCGCTGGGCGACGCCCCGACGGTTCAAGTGAGGCTCGATAGCCTCCCGCCCGCCGCTTCGCTCATGCCCGCGGGCGCGCCGCCCGTGACGGCGCGCGGGCTCACGCCGATCGCGTCGACCGAGCCGGCGCGCCGCACGGTCACGCCCGCGGTGGCGCGCGACGCCCTCCGCAAGACCCCAGCGCCCGGAAAGACGCCCGCCCCCGTCAGCCTCCGCGACAGCGGGGCGCGCGCGTCGCTCGACGCCCTACTTCCGACGGGCCCCGACTCGAAGACGAAGCTCAAGAAGGTGCTCGGCGCGACGCGCCTGACGCCCAGCACGGCGTTCGACGCCGTCGAGGCGGACTTCTTCGCGCGCGAGGCCGACCTCTACAAGCGCGAGGACGTCGAAAGCTTCGACGACCTGGACCGCGGCCGCCCCAAACGACAGCGCTAGACTAGAAGGAGCGCCGACGCTCGTCCGAACCGTGCCGCGGCTCGAGCGAGGTCAGTTGCTGTGCCAGCGCACTTCGACGCGGCCGGCCGGGCTCGCGAAGCGCAGCGTGATGCTCCCGGAAGCCAGGCCCACGAAGTCGGGGTGGTCGGTGCCAGCCGCGAAGCGAATGCTGTACGTCTTCGTGAACGGTCCCTTCGCGGGAAAAAACTCGCGCTCGTAGACGTCGGGCAACTTCTCGACCCGGACGTACTCGGGCGTCACCTCGTGCCCGAGCGCATCGACGAGCGTCGCCCGCCAAGCGGAGCTGTCCTTCTCGAGATCGTTCCACTTGTAGTCCGTCGACTGCGCCGTAACGTGAAACTCGTAGGCCGCGCGAAAGCCCTCTTGCTGAGCCGTGCGCAGGGTCTTCCGGTTGTCGTCCGACAGGCTGTAAATTTCAGCGTAGCGCTCGATGTACGCCTCGCGAAAGTCCCAGCTCTTGAACGTCGCCCACACCTCGAGCGCGACGTCGACGTCCTTGAGCGCCACCTCGTGACGCGTCCAACGTTGGTAGACGCGCTCGTAGTCCTTCGCGACGTAGTCACGGGGCGTCTCCGAGAAATCGACCGTGGGATCTTTGCGCGCGCACCCACCGCCGGCACCCACGGCGCAAACCGCCACGAACAAGAGGGCGCACAGGCGCGACAGCGCCCGCGGCTCGGACAGCGCCCGCGGCTTGGACGAGGGCCGTGCCGCACCCAAGGGTCCGCGCACGCCCCGGCCGCTCATACGAAGTCCCGCCGCCGGAAAAGAGTGTGCAGCGGCGCCTCTTTCTCGAGCGCCTCGCGACCGCCTTCCTCGCGATCGACGAGCCCCAGGATGACCGCCACCTCGAGACCGTACTCACGGACCCGCGCGATGGCCTTGAGCGCCGAGCCGCCCGTCGTGACGACGTCCTCGAGGATCGCGACGCGCATCCCAGGGCGCAGCGATTTCGTGCCCTCGATCCACTGCCCCGTGCCGTGGCCCTTGGGCTCCTTGCGCACGTAGAACGCCGGCAACGGCCGTCCAGAGACGAAGCTCAGCGTCGACACCGCCGACGCCAACGGGTCGGCGCCCATCGTGACGCCGCCGATCGCCTCGACGTCGGGCGCCTTCTCCGCGAGCAACCGCCCGAACAGCGAGCCCACGAGGAAGTGACCCTCGGCCGTGAGCACCGACTGCTTGCAGTCGATGTAGAAGTTGCTCTTCGCACCAGAGGCGAGCGTGACCTCGCGCTGCTCGTACGAGAGCTGCGTCATCAACGCCAGCAACCGCTTTCGGTTCTGTTCGAAGAGCTCGTCGCCAATGCCCATCGAGCCTCTTGTATCACACGCGTGGCCGCGCCACGCGTGAACGCGCTCACGTGGCGACGCCATTGTCCCGGAAACGCCCCTCGAGCCGAGTGCCGAGTGGCAGTCGGTCACAGACCTTCGAGCGGATTGTCGCTGACGTCGCGCTTGTGGAAGTCCTTGCGAATGGGTGTCGGGGCCGGCGACGTCGTGTCCTTGCCCGAGCTGTGATGCGACGAGTGCGACGACGCGGCGACCGCGCGGGCCTGGGCGGCCTCAGCGCGAATGCGCGCCTTGTCCTCTTCCGTCTTGGCCGACGCGAGCTTGTCGTTCATGTCCTTCGAGATCGCGGCGAGCTTGCGATCGAACTCGACCTGGGCCGCCTTGGCCGCGTCCTCGAGGCGCCGCTCCGAGCTGGCGCGCTGCTCGGCGAGCTCGGTCTGGTGATCGCTGTACATCTTGTAGCCGAGGCCACCGGCGACGAGGACGAGGACGCCCGTGACGCCCATGATCGCCTTGAGGGGCGACTTGGTCTCGCGCTTGGCCTGCGCGTCGAGGTGCATGCGCTGCTCTTGGAGGCGCACCTCGCCCTCGATGCGGGCGCGGCGCTCGGCCTCTTGAAGGCGAATCTGCTCCTCACGAGAGCGGTTCTCCTTCTCCTCTTCGATGCGCCGGACGCGGTCTTCTTCGTCGCGGCGCGTGCGCTCCTCGGCCTCGCGGGCCGCGCGCAGCGTTGCTTCTTGAGCGGCGCGCTCGGCCTCGACGCGAGACCGCGCGTCGTCCTTCTCTTTCTGAACGCGCCCGTCCTCGATGTTGCGGAGCTCTTTCAACGAGAAGAGGACTGAGTTCTCACGACGTTCGGACATGCAGGCCCTTTCCAGAAACGACGGACCTCGCTGCCATCACGCCAACCTGGCGCAGAGCGAGGCCTTTTTGAGTAACACGATTATCCCATTGATTCAAACGCGCGGCGGCGCGAATCGACGCAGGGATCGCGTTGTTTTCTGCCGAGCGCGCGCGACACGGCTCTGACAGGGCGCTCGATCAGCAGCGCCCTCGCCCGACTCGACCTTACTTGAAAGAGGCCAGGAGCTTGTCGATGGCGTCGTCGCCCTTCTTCTTCGACAGCGGGGCCGCCTTGCCGTGCGTGTCCGACTTCGCGAGGGCGCTGCCCTTGCTGACCGGCTTGGAACCACCGTGATGCTTCGAAGCGCCAGACGAATGCTTGTGTGACTCGGCGGCGACGGCCGGCGTGGCGGTCGAGCCGCCTGCGGCGGTCGCGGTCTTCGCCGTCTCGGCCTTGTTGGGCTTGTCGGCATTGGCGACCGCCTTCGCCTTGGTGGCCTGCGCGGCGGCGTCCGCCTCCGCGAGTTGCGCCGCCACATGCGCCTTGGCCTCTTGCTCGGCCGTCTCCTGCGCCGCGTGGTGTCTCCACATCGCCCCGCCCAGCATCAGCATCGCCACGCCGAAGAGACCGCCGACGATCCACAGCGCGCGCACCGCGGGATGCGGACCGCTGCCGGAAAGGTCGAACTTCGGGAGAACTACTTTTTCGCTCATCGTCTGATCGTGCTCCTGTTGAGGTTGGGCGTATAGCAATAAATATTCCGCTGACTTGGGCGTGGCAAACGCCTGAAACTTGGGTCGCGATGATGTTCTCTCCTGGACGGCACCTGGGGTGACTCCCCCCCAGTCTCCCCGGTGGCACCCTGGGACGGTCCACGTTATGGTCCCCGGCCACGGCCTCATGGCTCACTACGTCGACCTCCATTCTCACTACCTGCCCGCGCTCGACGACGGCGCCAAGAGCCTGGAGATGTCCCTCCAGATGCTGCGCGCGATCGCTTCGCTGGGATTCACGCACCTGTACGCGACGCCCCACCAGCGGGACGGCATGTTCATGCCCGAGCGCGCGAAGATCGACGCGGCCTTCGCGCAGGTCTCGGGCGCGATCGGCACGGGCGCAGGCGTGCCCCAGCTCGGGCTCGCCGCCGAAAACTTCTGGGACATCGTGTTTCACGGACGCCTCGGAGAGCAGAAGGTTCCGACGTACGACACGACGCCCGCGTTCTTGTTCGAGGTGAATCCGCAGATGATGCCCGTCGAGATGGAGAACCAGCTGTTTCAGATCCGCATGCGCGGCTACCTGCCCGTCATGGCGCACCCCGAGCGCTACACGGCCGTCCAGAACGACGTGTCGCTGTGCGAGCGCCTCGGGCGGCAGGCCGTCATGCTGATCGATCTCGGCGCGCTCGACGGCGCCCACGGCAAGGCCGAGATGAAGGCGTCGCGCAAGCTCGTGCTCGAGGGGCTCGCGCACGGCGCCGCCTCCGACATTCATCGTCCCGAGGACCAAACGTCGGTGGCCGCGGGCATGGCCTGGATTCGCAAGCAACGTGGACAACACGTGCTCGATCAGATGCTCGACGAAAATCCGCGCCGCCTTCTCACGGGTGAGTTGCCAGATGCCCCGCGCGCGTGAGGCCGGCGCCGTGAGTCCCAAGCTCCTTCTCAAGATCGCCGTGTCGCTCGTCATGGGCGGCGTCTGCGTGTACTTCGCCGCGAAGGGCGTGAAGCTCGACGACGTCGTCGCCGGCATGCGCGTGCTGTCGCCAGGGGGCATCGCGCTGTTCCTCGCGACGTGTGCCGTGACCCACGTCTTTCGGACGTGGCGGTGGGAGTTCTTGCTGCGGCCCATCGGCGTGTCGCTGCCGATGTCGCGCCTCCTGCCGATCTCCTCGGCGGGGTTCATGGCGATCCTCGCCCTGCCCGTGCGCCTCGGCGAGTTCGTGCGGCCCTACTTCGTGACGCGCGAACGTCCCGTGGGCATGAGCAAGCTGCTCGGCACGGTCGCCGTCGAGCGCATCATCGACGGGCTGCTGATCTCGATCCTCTTTTTCGTCTCCTACCTCTTCTCGGGGCGCGAATCGTTCACGCCCGCGCTGCGGATCGCCGCCTGGATCTCGCTTCTCGGCTTCGTCGGCCTCACGACCTTCCTCGCGCTCGCGCGCGTGTGGACGGATCAGACGATCGCCTTCGCGCTGCGCGTGTCGCTCCTGCAGTGGATCGCGCCCAAGCTCGCCCGCAAGATCGGTGATCGCCTGCACGATCTGATCGCTGGGTTCAGCGTGCTCGCCGATCACCGCAACTTCGGCATCTTCCTCGTGCAGTCGATCATCTACTGGGGCTGCAACGGCCTCGGCATGTTCTTGCTCGCGCGCGAGATGGGGTTGCCGATTTCGCTCGGCGCGGCGTACACGACGATGGCCTTCACGGGCGTCGTCCTGTCGCTCCCGAACTCGCCCGGGCTCGTCGGGCAGTATCAGCTCGGCATCCGGCTCGCGCTGCTGGCCTATCTGCCCGAGGCTGTCGTCAAATCGCGCGGCATCTCATACAGCATCGTGCTGCACGGGCTCCAGACGATCTGGTACGTGGGCATGGGGTTGCTATCGCTGCCGGCGCTGCGCCGGGACGGGTCGTTGGCCGACGCCGTGCGCGAGTCGAACCGCGTCGTGGAAGCCGCCAGCGTGGAGAGCGCGACGTGACCATGGCCGTCGTCGACCTGCGCAGCGACACGGTGACGCGACCGTCGCCCGGCATGCGCGAGGCGATGGCGGCGGCCGAGGTCGGCGACGACGTGCTCGGCGACGATCCGACGGTGAAGCGCCTGCAAGAGCGCTGCGCCGAGCTGCTGGGCCACGAGGCCGCTTTGTTCGTGCCGTCCGGGACGATGGCGAATCAAATCGCGCTCAAGGTTCACTGCGAGCCGGGCGACGACGTGCTCGCCTGCGACGGCGCGCACCTCATGTGGTACGAGGCCGGCGCCGCGGGCGCGATCGCGGGCGTGCAGCTGCGGTCGATCGGTCGCGCCGGGCAGTTCAGCGCCGACGACGTCACGTCCGCGTTCCAGGGCGGCGGGCCGATGCAGCCGCCGACGCGCCTGCTGTGCGTCGAGAACACGCACAACCGCGCGGGCGGCGTCGTGTGGTCGCGCGAGGATCTCGACGAGGTCGTCACGTCGGCGCGCCTGTTGGGCCTGCGCCTGCACCTCGACGGCGCGCGGCTGCTGAACGCGGCCGTCGCCCAAGGTGCAAAGCCGCGCGACCTCGCAAAGTCGTTCGACACGGTGTCGCTCGCGTTCTCGAAGGGGCTCGGCGCGCCCGTGGGCTCGGTCATCGCGGGCACGCGCGCGTCGATGGCGCGCGCGCTGCGCTTCCGGCGCATGTTCGGGGGCGCGATGCGCCAAGCCGGTATCCTCGCGGCGGCAGCGCTGTACGCGCTCGACCACAACGTCGAACGCCTCGCCGAGGATCACGCGAATGCGCGGCTGCTCGCCGAGCGCCTCGCGGGCGTCACCGGACTCGTCGTCGACCCCGACCCGCCGAGCAACATCGTCATGGTCGACCTCGGCGCGGGCCTGCCGCCCGCGCGCGAGGTGTCGCGGCGCCTCGAGACGCGCGGCATCCTGTGCCTGCCCTTCGGCGAGCGGCGCCTGCGCCTCGTCACGCACCTCGACGTCGATCGGGCCGGCTGCACGCGCGCCGCCGAAGAGCTCGCGCGCGCGACCCGCGCATGACCACCCGAGCGAAGCACGGCTTCGCCGCGCGGCGCGAGCGCCGGAGGGTTCGGGAACCCGCTCAGGGGTCCTGAGCAATCTCGACGACGCCCGCGCCCTCTTCGACGGCGTCGCCTTCCTTGACGAGCACAGCCGTGACCTTGCCCGCGGCCGTCGATTCGACGGGCATCTCCATCTTCATCGATTCGAGGATGACGACGGTCTGCCCGACCGCGACTTCGTCACCTACCTTCGTCTCGATCTTCCACACGGTGCCGGTGATGTGCGCGTTCACTCTGGTGGCCATCGTGACCTGAGAGTAGAAACCCTGGTCATGACGGTCAAGGCCGGCGCGAGGGCCGCGGCGTTCGTGACCTCGGCCCTCGTCACGCTGGGCGCGCCGCCGGCCGGTGCCCACCCGGAGTTCTCGGCGCTCGGCACGAACCGTTATGTCACGGCGGCCGTGCTCGACGGCCGCATCGACGTCACGGACGCCCTCCTCGAGGGGCTGCTGCCGGCCGGCGACGATCGTCGTCGCTTCGACGTCGACGGCGACGGGAGTCTCTCCCCCGCCGAGCTCGCCGACGCGCGCGAGCGCCTGCGCGCCGAAGGACCCGCCGTCACCGTGACCGTCGACGAGCGCGTCCTCGCGGCGCCGCTCGAGGTCTCCATCGACCTGGGCGACGAGCCGGGCGCCGCCGCCGCGCCCCTCGTGATCGAACGTCGCCAATCGTTCGAGGGCGCGCTGCCGCTGGGCACCCATCGGCTGCGCCTCGTCGTGACGCGCGAGCCGCCGCGACTCCTCGAGACCGAGCTCGGCGTCGTGCTGGGGCCGGGGCTCACGCTGCGCGAGGGCGTCGATCGCGTGAGCCTGCGCGGGTCCCGCGCATCCGCGCTCGAGGTGCGCGCGGCGACCTTCATCATCGACTGGACACCGCCGAAGGCCCCACCCCGACGCCCACGCCCGCCGTTGCTCTTCCTCGCGCTCGCGATCTTTCTCGTGACGCTCGCGGCCGCGGCCTTTCGCCGCCGCGCCCGGCGCTCAACGCGCTGACGGCTTGGGCCGTGGCATCGACGCGGCCATGTGGAAAGCGAGCTGCGCTTCCGTGTACTGGTGCTCGGGTCCGCGCACGCAGGCGAGCCGCGCCGCGCACGACGACTGACAGGGCACCGACGCGAGCCGGTGCACGTGGCACGCGCCGACGTCGAAGCCGGCGACGTGCACCGCGTGGCCCGGGCACGCGGCGACGCAGGGCGCGGGACAGCCCGCGAAGCCGTCTTCGAGGCGCGCCGTGGCGGGCCACGACACGTCGACGGCGAGGAGCGCCCGGTAGGCCCACCACGCGCCGAAGCTCGGGTGAATCTGGAGCCCAAGAGGCGAGGCCGGCGCGAGCCCCGCCGCCCGCCCGAGCCGCTGAAAGGGAATCGGCGCGGTCTCGCCGACGAACGGAAAGCGCGCGACGAACGCGACGCCGAGCGGCCCGAGCGTCGCGTTCGCGACGTCGTTAACGACGGCGCGCGTGTAGCGGTCGAACGGATCGGGCCGGCCGTCGGCGGCCTCGGACGATCGTTCGAACGCGGCGAAGAACACCCGTCCGGACGAACCGACCACGAGGGCGCTCCCGGCGCTCGCCAGCAGCGACGCGAGCGTCAGCGACGGCGCGACCGGCGCGCACGCACCGTCGAACGTCGCCGCGTCGAGTGCCATCCACACGTCGAGCCCACGCGTGCCCAGGGCCCGCGTGAGCGCCCCGAAGGCGGTGACGGCGCGCGGATCCGACGTCGTCGTGCGCCGCCTACTTCAGCTGGAACGGGTACGGTGTCGTGAAGCCGTCCGACGGCGGGAAGCTCGCCGACTTGACGGCCTTCTCGACGCACGACCCGGTCGGCGTCCCGGCGAACTTGCCGCTCACCGTCGCCGACGACACGTGCCCGTTCTTGCCGATGACCACGTTGACCATCGCCATGCCCGGCACTTTGAACTGGTTGTAGCAGTCGCTGACCTTGCCCTTGACCGAGTTCATGCCGGCCACGACCGCGCTCTTCGCGAGCGGGCCCGCCGAGGCGGGGGCGGACGCTCGCGGGCTGTCGTCGTCGGTGACGCGCGGCTTGGCGGCGGCGGCGGGCTTGTGGCTGAGCGCGCCTTCGAGCAAGTCGTCGAGCGAGCCCTTGACCGGCTTCTTCTCGGCGGGAACCGGAGCCGGCGCCGCGACGGCCACCGCGGCCGCGGGCTTCGCGCCCTTGCCAGAATCCCTGGCCGCCTTGTCGGCGTGCTCGCCGTGCCCCTTGTGGTGCTCGCTCTTGGGCTCGCTCTTCGCTTCGGCCGGCTTGGCCTCTTCGCGCGGCGGGAGGTTCTCTTCGGCGATCTTGGTCGGCGCGGCCGCGGCGGCCGGCGTGTTCGCCGCCACGGGAGCCGAGCCAGAAGCCGCCTTGGCGGGCGCCGCGGGCTCGGCCGCGACCGGAGCCGCCGCGACCTCGGGGGCGACGGGCTTCGCGACGATCTTGTACGCCATGACGGCGATGCCGCCCACGAGCAGCACGAGCACGCCAATGACCGGGTAAATCCACTTGGGCGGGCCGCTGCTCGTCGGCAGCGCGAGCAACACGGGCGCCGCGGGCGAGAACGAGCCGAAGGCCGGCAGATCGTCGCCGCCGCCACCACCGCCGAAGCTCGAGCCCAAGCTCGACGACGAGCCGAGCGTGCTGGCCGCCATGGCGCGAATGTCGATGAGGCCGGAGCCCTCGGTCGTCGGTGCGGTCGACATCGCGAGCGGCTTCGCCGCGGGCGATGACGTCGCGAGCGACTGAAGGTTCGAAAGCGAGAACAGCACCGAGTTCTCGTGGCGCTGGCCCGTGAGGTTCTCGACGCGACCGCCGTCGTGCGGCGCGGCCGCTGCGCTCGACGCCGGCCACCCCGAAGCAGAGGCCGCCGGTTTCGCCGAAACGGCGGGCGATGCGAAGAGATCGCCGCCACCCCCGCCTCGGCTCGACGCGGGCGCGAGGCCGCCGAACACGTCGGCCGCTTCATCGTCCCCCGCCGCCGCGCCGAACAAACCACCCCCGTTCGCCGCCGGCGCTTCCGCCGAGCCGTTGACGCCACCCGAGCCCGAGCCGTCGGCGAACACGCCGCCCTCGGCGGGCTGCACGAGATGCGCGAAGTCCGGGATCGCCGAGAGCTTCAGCCAGTCGGCGAAGCCCTCTTTCCAAACGTAGGTCTCGGCGTTGATCTCGGCGCGCTCGATGCGCCCGCGCACATCTGCGTCGGAGATCGGGCCGACCTGATCACCGTCGACGACGAGGTGCCATCCGCCGCCCTCGACCGCCGCCGCCGGCGCCGCCGGGGCCGCCGCCACGCTCGACGTCTCGTTCCCGCGAACGACGATGATGTGGCTGCACTTCTTGCAGCGGATCTTGAAGACCTTGCCGCGAACCTTGTCGTCGGAAATCGAGTACTTGGTCCCACATGAATCGCAAACGATCTTCATCAACGCCTCGGTTTGGGAGGAGGGAGCGGTCAGCTTAACGCAGCCTAACGGATCGAACGCACGGACCACGGGAAAGGTGGAACATTATAGTGAGACGCCGAAATGTCGCAAGCGCCGCGCGCGGCGTTTCCCACGCAATTCCGCGCAATTCGCAAGTCCCGGCATCAAAGAAGCGTCAGACAGGTGTCGTCAGCAAAGCGTCATCAGCAAAGCGGCGCCCGCGAAGTCAGCGAAGCGTCGTCAGCGAAGCGTCGTCGACGTCGCGTCGTCGAGGTCGCGTCGTCGACGACGCGCCCGGAGCGGCCTCGGGACGGACGACGCCGCTCAGGCGGGGTTGAACGGATTGCGCGACACGATCGTCTGCGAGCGTCCCGGGCCCACCGAGGTGACCCAGATCGGAATGCCGGCGAGCGCGCTCACGCGCATGACGAAGCGTGCCGCGTTCGGCGGCACGTCCTCGGCAGGATCGTCGGCCCAGCCAGGCAGCTCTTCGTAGACGGGCTCGGCCGCCGCGAGATCGTCGGCGTCGAGCGGCATCTCTTCGACGAGCTCGCCGCGGATGCGATAGGCGACGCAGACCTTCACCGACGGCATGCCCGCGAGCACGTCGAGCTTCGTGAGGCCGAGGCCCTCGATGCCCGAGAGGCGGATCGCGAGCCGCAGTGCCGGCAGATCGAGCCAACCGCAGCGCCTCGGGCGGCCCGTCGTCGAGCCGAACTCGTGGCCCTTCTTGCGGAGCGCTTCGCCCGTCGCGTCCTGGAGCTCCGTCGGGAACGGCCCCGCGCCGACGCGCGTCGCGTAGGCCTTCGCGATGCCCATGACGGAGTCGATTTCCGTGGGGCCGATGCCGCAGGCCGCGCACGCGCCGCCCGCAGTCGTCGACGACGACGTCACGAATGGATAGGTGCCGTGGTCGACGTCGAGGAGGATGCCCTGCGCGCCCTCGAACATGACGTTCTGGCGCGCACGGATCGCGTCGTGAACGAAGCGCGAAGCGTCGCGCACGAAGGGCCGCAGCTCTTCACCGAAGGCGAGGTACTTGTCGGCGATCTCGGCGGCGTTGGGCCGCACGCCGCCCAGACGCTCGAGCGTCGGGCCCGCCTCGGCGAGCGTGCGGTCGAGCAGCTCGCGGAAGCGCTGCGGGCGCAGCAGATCGCCGATGCGCAGGCCCGTGCGCGCGGCCTTGCTCTCGTACGTCGGGCCGATCCCGCGCTTCGTCGTCCCGATCTTCATCTTGTTGCCCGTCGTCGTCGGGCCTTCCTCGCGCAGGCGATCGATCTCCTTGTGGTACGGCATCGTCACGTGCGCGCGCTCGGCGACGACGAGGTCCTTGTCGGCGGCCAGGAAGCCATGCCCCCTGAACGTCCGGATCTCCTCGAGCAGCACGGCCGGGTCGACGACCATGCCCTCTCCGAGCACGCAGGTCAGGCCCGGGCGCAAGATGCCCGACGGGATGAGGTGCGTGACGTATTTCTTTCCGTCGACGACGAGGGTGTGACCGGCGTTGGCGCCGCCCGCCCAGCGGACGACGACCTGCGCCTTCTCGGTGAGCAGATCGACGATCTTGCCTTTCCCCTCGTCTCCCCACTGCGCTCCTACGACTACGACGACGGCCATCTGCTCCTCACGATCCTTTTGAGTGTCTTGTGGCGCGCACGACGCGCGAATAACCCCAACGACGCGCGTACGCCTCGAGCGCGGCGCCGCGCAAGCCCGCGAGCTCGGCGACGGCGCGTTGTCCTTTGCCGCGCAGCTCGTCCGCGAGGCGCGTCGCCGCGGCGGTCGGACCCGTGACGAGCACGCCGCCCGCGCCGTTCGCGAGATCGTCTCCGGCGGCATCGCCCTCGAGCGCGCCCGCGGCCGCTTCGACGTCGATCGCGAACCCGACGGCCGGGCTCGGGCGTCCGTAGCGCGCGAGCAGATCGTCGTAGCGGCCGCCCGCGAGGACGGCCTCGGACGCGCCCGGCACGAAGCCCTGGAAGCGAACGCCCGTGTAGTAGTCGAAGCCGCGCACTTCGCCCAGATCAACGTGCAGCTTGGCGCCGATGTCGCGCGCAACGACGGCCTCGACGATCGAGGCGAGATCGGCGAGCGCGCGCTTGATGCCCGCCGTGGGCGCGCGCTTCGTCGCCTTCGCGAGCACCTCGGGGCCACCCGACAGCTCGGGCAAAAGCGCCGCGAAGCGGACGACAGACGCCGGGCCGCGCGCCTCGCGCAGAACTTCACCGAGGCCCGTCGTGTCGCGCTTCGCGATCGCCTGGCGCGCGTCGGCGACGGCGGCCTCTGGCAGCGCGAGCGACGCGAGCACCTCGCGTGCGAGGCCGAGGTGACCGAGATCGATCGTCGGCGTGGGCACGCCCGCCGCGCGGAGCGCCGCGACGCCGAGCGCGATCACCTCGGCGTCGCCCGCCGGACCCGCGACGCCCGCGAGCTCGACGCCCGCTTGAATGAGCTCGCGCTGGCCGCGCGCCGCGCGCTCGAGTCGCACGACGGTGCCCTCGTACGACAGGCGCACGGGGCCCGTCTCTTCGCGGAAGCGCGTCGCGATGAGGCGGGCGATCTGCGGCGTGATGTCGGGGCGCAGCGCGACGACCTGGCCCGTGCTCGGCTCGACGAAGCGAATCGACGCCGCACGCGCGGCGCCGCCGAGCCCGAGCGCGAGCACGTCTTCATATTCGAACGCCGGCGTGATGACGCGCGCGAAGCCCCACCGCTCGAACACGCCGAGCAGCGTCTCGGCGATGCGCCGCCGCGCCGCCGCCGCGCGCGGCGCGAAGTCGCGCATGCCGGTCGGCAGGCGAAGTGAAGGACCTTTGCTCATGGTGGGGCGCAGCCGAGCCGCGCGCCGCGGGTGTTAAACCGCGTTCTTGACGATGCCGTCTTTGAGGAAGCCGACGAACACCTCGGCGAGCTCGATGGCAACCTTCTCCTGCGCCTCTTTCGTCGACGCGCCCAGGTGGGGGCTCGCGATGAGGTTCTCGTGCGCGAAGAGCGGCGCCGGCTCGGGCGGCTCCTTGCCATAAACATCGAGCGCCGCGCCCGCGAGCTGTCCAGACGTCAGCGCCGCGAGGACGTCGCCCTCGTTGACGATGCCGCCGCGCGCGCAGTTGATGAGGTAGCTGCCCTTCTTCATCTTGGCGAAGGTGTCGGCGTGAAAGAGGTTCTTCGTGCCGTCCGTGAGCGGCACGTGCAGCGTCACGAAGTCGGACTTCGCGATCAGATCCTCGAGCGAGACGAGCTTGACACCGTCTGGCAGCGCTTTCGGCGGGAACGGATCGTAGCCGATGACGTTCATGCCGAGGCCGACGCCGCGCTGGGCGGCGTTGCGGCCGATGTTGCCGAGGCCGACGACGCCGAGGGTCTTGCCCGCGATCTCGACGCCCATGAACTTCTTCTTCTCCCACTCGCCGCGCTTCATGCTCGCATCGGCGCCCGGGATCTTGCGGGCCAGCGCGAACATGAGCCCGATCGCCAGCTCGGCCGCCGCGGCGGCGTTGCCCTGCGGCGTGTTGATGACGAGGATGCCCTTCTCCTTGGCGACCTTGACGTCGATGTTGTCGACGCCGACGCCCGCGCGTCCGATGATCTTGAGCTTGCCGGGGTTCGCGAGGACCGCCGCCGTGACCTTCGACGCCGAGCGCACGCCCAGGCCGTGGTACTGGCCAACACAAGCGGCCAGCTCTTCGGGCTTCATCCCGATCTTGAAGTCGACGGCGAAGCCAGCCCCGCTGAGCAGGTCGACGGCTTTCTTGGACATGTCATCGGCGATGAGGACTTTGATGGGCTCGGACATGGCGCAGGCTCCTTCTTACGGTGCGATCTCTTGGCTTTTGTTGTTCGAAAGTTTGTCGTCTAGGCGCGGGTGCCGGCGAACGTCGCTTGCGCGGACGCGACGCCCGCGCCCGGCCGGATGCCGTACCCCAAATCCGAGAGCGTCATCTCGAGGCCCGAGATCGCCGTGATGATGTCGAACTCGCTGACGTAGCCGATGTGCGCGATGCGCACGATCTGGCCCTTGAGGTGATCCTGGCCGCCCGCGATCGTGATGCCGTAGCGCAGACGCATCTGCTTGATGACGGCCGTGCCGTCGATGCCGTTCGGCATGCGAATGCCCGTGACGCCGTTCGCGGGCGACGACGACAGCAGGTCGAGGCCGAGACCGCCGGCCGCGGCGCGCGTCGCCTTGGCGAGCCGTTCGTGGCGGTTGAACACGCCTTCCAGCGTCTCTTCTTTGAGCATCCGCAGCGACTCGCGCAGGCCGACGATGAGCGACACGGCGGGCGTAAAGCCAGAGTCGCCCTTGTCCTGGCTCTTCCGCTCGCGCCCGAGGTCGGCGTAAAAGCGCGGGAGGTTCGCCCGCTCGTTCGCCTTCCAAGCCTTGTCCGAGACAGCGACGATCGCGAGGCCCGGCGGCAGCATGAGCGCCTTCTGCGAGCCGCACACGGTGACGTCGAAGCCCCACTCGTCGACGGGGACGTCGTAGACGCCGATCGCCGTGATGGCGTCCACGCACAGGATCGTGTCGGGCTTGCCCTTGACGATCTTCGCGACGGCCTTGACGTCGTGGATCGTCGCCGTCGACGTCTCGCACGCGGTCGCGTAGACGGCGCGGATGTCGGGCTGCTTGTCGAGCGCGTCGGCGACGAGCTGCGGGTCGACGCCCTTGCCCCACTCGACGTCGATGAACACGCACTCGATGCCGAAGGCCTGACAGATGCGCCCCCAGCGCTCGCCAAACTTGCCGCCGCGGATGACGAGCGCCTTGTCGCCGGCGCGCAGGAAATTCGCGACGGCCGCCTCCATGCCGAGGGTGCCCGAGCCCGAGAGAATGAGCGGGAGCTGCTTCGTCTGGAAGAGCCACCGCAGGCTGTCCTGCGTCTCGCGCAGGCACTCCGTGAAGACGGGCGAGCGGTGGTA
>JBBQJG010000022.1:0-32387 GCA_038325725.1 Polyangia bacterium
GCGCCGCGGTCCGCTCGTTCCAGTGCTTCCGCGTCAGGTCATCAGCAAGCAAACGTCTCGTGCGCATGCCCGCGAGTCTCGCCGGCCGGTCGCCCGCCGCGGCGACCTATCCGACCTGCGCTCCAGCGGATGGACACTTCCCCAGTTGTCATCGCCGACGATCTCAAGCACGCCAATCTTTACCCGAGAGTATCGGCGCACGACGGCGCACTCTCGGCCCCGAACCAGCCGGAAGACTCGCAGGAGGCCTCGGTCCTCGACACTGGCCGACCAACCTTCGTCGGCAAAGAACTGACGCTTCCCGACCTGAAGGCAGAGACGGCCCTGGTTGTTCCAGAGCGCGTTCCATCTGAATCGGCTCCAATACGCCCAGCCGACGATGCTCCCGAAGTGTCGATGAACCTTGCCTGTCCCTCGACTAGGGTCGAATGCAATTCCCAACCAATTGAAGGTCCACGAACTTAGAGGAATCTGCGGCACGTCGCTGCCCGTCCAACGATCACGTGTTCAGCGGCGGGGCGCAAGCCCCGTCCGCTGCAACAAGCGGTTTGACAGCGTCACGGTGCACCAACGCCGCCGGAGCCGACGGTGACACTGGCATTCGGAGTGTCGGAGTTCGAGGCGGTCGGATCGAGGGCGCGACGGGGCGAATCATCCGTGAGGACATAGGCGACAACGATCACCGATCCGGGAACGAGCCAGATCATCGTGGCCTGCGCAAGAAGCTGACCTCGCTCATAGACGCCGCTTCGCCAGATGCGGACAGTCGTCCTCGCGTTCAAGAGGACGAGGGCAAGTCCCACCAGAGTTGCGCCAATCCACAGGAGCATGTTCGTCCGTCCAACTAGCATTCTCCGTCAACTGACAATCCAGAGCCATACCCATTTCGGGCCACTCGGACTCGTGGTCGCCGTCATGATTGCAGGGAGTTGTGGCCGAATACTCGCTGCATAAACAGATACCAGCGGCAGGAAAACGCAGCAAGGAAGCGCGTTCGCGTCACGTTCAGCCGCCGTCCGCTACCCAAGCATCTGGTCGCCCCAGTCGCGAATGTCGTACGACTTGATGAGACCTTCCAACACGAACGAGTCTTGCGCGACGACCGCTCCGCCGCTCCGCGGCTGCGGAAGATTTGCCGCCCTTGTCCATGAACGGGCCGATGCCGCCGTCGTCGCCATTCGCGACCATCGCGTCTACGAGCCCGGGCGCCGCTACTTGGCGAGCTTCAACTTCACGCCACCCGCGCCCGCGCTCGCCCCACCCGCGATTTCGTTGTAGCAGACCGTCCGGTTGCGGCCGCCGTGCTTCGCGGCGTACAGGCACTGGTCGGCGTGCGCGATGAGGTCGGCCTTCTCGCGGCCGTCCTCGGGGTACGTCGCGATGCCCAGCGACAGCGTCGACGAGAACGGACCCTTGCTCGATTGAAACTGCTGCGCGCCGATCTCGATGCGGATGCGCTCGGCGAGCTGGCGCGCGCCCTCGCGGTCCGTCGACTCCAACACGATCGCGAACTCCTCGCCGCCGTAGCGCGCGCCGATGTCGATCTTCCGCGCGCTCGCCTTCAAGATCGCCGCGACCCGACGCAACACCTCGTCACCCGTCGGGTGGCCGTACGTGTCGTTCACCTTCTTGAAGTGATCGATGTCGGTGAGAATGATCGAAACCGGGAATTTGTGGCGCTCCGCGCGGCCCAACATCGCCGAGAAGCGCTCCTGGAACGTCCGGTGATTGACCAACCCCGTCAAACCGTCCGTCGTCGCCTGCTCTTCGAGCGCCTGGTACATGCGGCCGTTCTGCAACGAGATCGCCACCTGGTTGGCAATCACGCCCAACATCTCGCGCCTGTCATTGGGGAACGCACCCGCGCGCTTCGCGGCGACCGTGAACGTGCCCACGACCTCGTCCTTGACCAGCAACGGAAACACAAACAACGATTCGAAGTCGCGAATGCGCATCGGGTGCGAGAACACCGGCACGTCGCGCTCGTGCCATTCGCCGCCCGCCGGCAGGCCCAGCTTGTTCTTCACGACCATCGACGTGATCGAAGACGGATCGCGGTGGGTCGTGCCCTCGAGCTTGTCGGCTCCCTCGCCCACCGCCTTGCGGATCGTGTGGCTGCCCTTGCGCGCGTCGTACGTCGCGATGACCGCCAGCTCGAACTCGCACACGCTGCGCGCGGCCGCGATCGCCGCGTCGTACACCTCGTCGAGCGTCAACGCGCGGTTCAGCTCGGCCGACGCGCGGTAGAAACGCTCGTGCTCGTTCTTCGAGCGCTCGACCGCCTGGAACACCCGCTCGGACTGCACCACGCGCACCACCTGCGCCGCCGCGTTCGCCATGATCGCGACGTCCGCCTCTTCGAAGCGACGGCCGTCCGCGCGGTCCCCGACCAGCACGCCGCGCGCCGTGCGCCCGTCGACCACCGGCACGCCCACGAACCCCGTCACGGGCGCGGGCCCCGCGTAGTACGGCAGCAGCGACAACTTCGGCGATTCGAGCACGAGGGGTCGCAGCTCTTTCAAGATCGCGCCCAGCACGCCGCCCCCCGCGCCGATGAGGGCTTCGGTGATGTGCGGCGAGTCCGTCGCGAGCTCTTTGACCTTGAGGTGCTCGCCCGTCTCGTCGAGCCACAGCAGCGCGCACGCGTGCAGGCCCAGTGACGAGCGCAGCAGCTCGAGGTTGTAGAAGAGCTGCTGGTGGATCGTCTGGATCGACCCCTGCGCGATCTTCTCCTCTTCCTCCTCGCGCGTGCGAACGCGGTGGTCACTGGAAGACAGCGCCGTCGAAATGAGGCGGAAGTCGCGCGCCTCCTGGCGCATCGAATCGACCTCGTCGGCGACGCGGCGCAGGTGCTCGCGGCGCTGGCGCGCGACCTCGGCGTGCAGGAAGACCACGTTCAGCAGCGCGAAGACGCCGATGAAGCCGGCGTGGCTCGGGAACATGGCCGCGTGCTCGGCCGGCACCGTCGGGCCGAAGGCGAGCACCGCCTCGAAGCCGATGGCCGCCATCGCGAGCGGCAGGCCCACGGCCAGGCGGTGGAACGTCACGAGGAAGCTCACGACCGCGTACACGAGCGGGTACACCGACGAGGCGACCCCGCCCGACATCGCGAGCAGCAGGTATATCGCCGTCAGCAGGACGAGGCCCAGCTCGACGTCGGAGATGGCCTCGCGGCGCGCCGTGCGGCGGCGTTCGGTCGTGCGCACGCGCTGGAAGATCTTGAACGCCAGCAGCGCCGTCAGCAGGCCCGCCGCGCCCGCACGGCCCAGGTCCGCCCCCGGCGCGCGCAGATCGGGGAACCACCCGCGCCACAGCAGCCCGACGAACACGCCGCAGATCGCGAAGGCGATCGTCGCGCGGAAGGCGCGGCCGATCTGAAAAGCGACCCGGTGCGCGAACGGCGCCGACCTCATCGAGCGACCGCCTTGGGGGCGGCGGGGAAGACCGACGGGCGCGTCGCCTCGGGCGCGGGCGTCAGGTCGACGACGATCTCGCCGGGGCGCACCCAGCCGAGCTCGGCGCGCGCGACCCGCTCGAGCGCCGCTGGATCCGTGCGCAGCCCGTCGGCGTCGCGCGTGAGGCGCTCGTTCTCGGCGGTAAGCAGGGCGTTGCGCGCGCGCAGCGACCGCAGGTCACGTCCCAGCTCGATCGTGCGGGCCAGCCCCGATCGCGCGTACAGGTGGTACGGGATGTAGCCGAGCACGAGCATCACAAAGGCCGCCGCGACCCCTCGCCCTACCCATGTTCTGGTTTCGCGCCGCATGCGACTCCGAGAGGTGCCCAGTATCGGGGCGCCACCCGGGTCCGTCCAATTCCCGCCCCTTTTCTAGACGCGGCCCGAAAGAGCTGGCGGTCGGGGCTTACGCCGGTGGTGTCCAGCGCAGGACAACAAGCGTGCAGTCGTCCGTCCGGACACCGCCCCGGCGCCGCTCGACGGCGGCGAAGATCTCGTGCGAAAGCGCGGACACAGGCACCGACGCGTAGGCGCGCACGAGGTCCGAGAGGTGGGCCTCGGCCTCGGGCGCCGTGGGCCACGATTCGCTGATGCCGTCGGAGTACGCGAGCACGGTGTCGCCCCGCGAGAGCGTGCGCGTCCCGCACGCGAAAGCGGCGGCGCCGAACAGGCCGATCCCAGGGCCGCCCTCGTGAAGCTGCTCGACGCGGCCGCCCGCCCGCACGAGCAGCGCGGGCGGGTGCCCGGCGTTGACGTACGTCAGGCGCCCGGTCGCCGGATCGAACCGGGCCAAGAAGCAGGTCGCATAGCGATCGGACGGCACGTTCTCGAAGAACGTCGCGTTGGTGCGCGTCGCCGCCTCGTGGAGCGGCGTGCCGATCCAGTGCGCGTGCACGGCCGCGCGCAGCGCCGCCATGAGCATCGCCGCGCCCAGGCCCTTGCCCGACACGTCGGCGACCGCGAATGACAGCTCGGTGCCCGTCCAGTGAAAGTCGTGATAGTCGCCGCCGACGGCCTCGCACGAGCGGCTCTCGCCGTACAGCTCGCAGCCCGGCACGCGCGGCGCGTCCCGCGGCAGGATGCTGCGCTGGATCTCGGCGGCCGTTCGCATCTCGCCCTCGAGGCGGTTCTTCTCGACGTTTTCGGCGAAAAGCTTCGTGTTCTCGATCTTGGAAGCCGCGATGTTCGCGAACGCCGTGAGGATCTGCAGGTC
Source organism: Polyangia bacterium (assembly GCA_038325725.1). GTDB lineage: Bacteria > Myxococcota_A > Polyangia > Fen-1088 > Fen-1088 > DASZFV01. The sequence goes on from JBBQJG010000022.1 coordinate 4,668, forward strand.
GTCCTCGTCGAACGGACGCTCGAACTCCTGCGTGTCGGCGTAGATGAGGCCGATGACCTCTTCTTGCGTCCCTTGCCGCGGCGGCAGCCACAGCGGCGCGCAGATCGCCGAGCGGATGCCGATGCCCATGATGCTCTTGCGGCCGCGGAGCGCGACGTCCTCGGCGATGTTCGGCACGAGCAAGGCGAGGCGCTGCTGCACGACGCGCTTGGCGATGGCGCGGCTCACGCGCGAGATCGGCTGCCCCGAGCGGCTGCGCGATGCGCGCACGACGGCCTCACCGGCGCGATCGAGGATGACGATCGCCGAACGCTGCACGGGGATCGCCTCGAAGATCACGTCGAGCACCTGCTCGAAGATCTCGGGCAAGGTCTTCTGGCCGAGCAGCGCCGCGCTCGCCTTGCTGAGCAGCTGAAACACGCGCGACTGCCGGCCGAGGTCGTTCGTGCTCGCCGTGCGGTCCGTGATGCGCTTGTGGAGATCGCGGATGCGATACGCCTGCGCGCCGTCGAGCGAGCCGCCATCGACGGTGTCGTCCGACGCGCCCGCCGAGAACACGAGCTTGCTGTCGCCCATCGAGATCAGATCGCCGTCGGCGAGGCGCTGTTCGCCGACGACGCGGCTGCCGTTCAGGAACGTGCCGTTCGTCGACCCGAGATCGACGATGTAGAAGCCGTCGAGGCGGTGCTCGACCTCGGCGTGCCGACGCGACAGGCGCGAGTCGGGCAGGAACACGTGGCTGTCCTCACCGCGGCCGATCACCATGCGCCCGTCCGTCATCGGAACGCGACGACGAGGGGAATCAGCGTACTGAACTTCGATCTCGGGCATGGGCGGGCTGCGCCCGTGTTCGTACCACGTTCGACCCGGCAGCGTCAGCCCGTAGATGGGCTCCGTTTCACGGGTCCCCGCCGCCGCGAGCGTTGCGTCGAGGAATCGATTTGTGGAGGGCGTCTGGCGGGAATTTTTCCGGCTCCCCCGGGCCCGCCGTCGAGAGGCGCCGGGCAGACCTCGCGGAGCTTGCAGCCCCGACATTCGGCGCCGCTCCAGACGCGGGTGTACAGCTCCTGGACGCGGTCGAGCAGGCCGTCGTCGTTGGTCGAAAAGCCGAGCTCGAAGTTGCGGCGTCCGATGCCCTTGGCGCCGAGGCCGGCCCCGGTCCAGTTCGCGCTGCCGAGGTACAAGAAGCCACCGTCGACGATGACGGCCTTGAAGTGCAGGCGCGGGCAGCAGCGAAGTGCCAAGGCGCGCACCAGGCGCGGGTGCTGCGCGAGCTCGCGCTGGAACGGCCCCGAGGGCGGCGAGGCGTGCATGATGCGCAGCTCGACGCCCTGCCCCGCGAGCTCGTCGAACACGGCCAAGATCGACCGGTAGCTGCGGTTCGGCCCCGCGGTGCGCCGCCGTCCCGGCGCGGCGCGGTGGTCCTCGACCATGAGCTCTTTGAGGTTGGCCGTCGCGATCCACACGCTGCGGCGCGCCTCCATGACGGCGCCGACGACGTGCTCGTAATGGCCGCGCCCGCCGACGAAGCGGACGGCGACCGGGCGGCGCGGCTCGACGAAGTCCACGACCCCAGTCTACGAGGAACCGTCGCCCTCGGACGTCGCGTCGGAGGCCGCCGCGTTCGCCGACAGGGACGGAAAAGACAGAACCGACGACAGCGCGCCGGGCGCGGCGGGCGAAGCGGTAGGCGAAGTCCCCGGCGACAGGGCGAGCGTGAGCGGCGCGCCCCGCATCGCGCGCGTCTCGTGCCGGCGCGGCGTCACGGGGCGCTTGTCGATCTGCGGGATCTCGACGAGGTCCTTCTTGCTGCGCGCTTCGAGGCTGGCGAGCGTGCGCGCCGCCGGCACGAGCCGCGTGTCGAACGACGACATCGCCGTGTTGTACGTGCCCACGGCCTGGCCGAGCGCGCGTCCCATCTGCGCGAAGTGCTCGGTCATCGTCGCGACGCGCTCGTGCAGCGTGCGGCCCGCCTCGCTGATGCGCTGGGCGTTCTCGGCGATGCGCTCTTCGCGCCAGCCCGCGCTCACGGCGCGCAGCAGGCCCAGCAGGGTCGTCGGCGTCGCGATGAGCACGTTCTGCGCGAAGCCCTCTTCGATGAGCCCCGGCATTTGTTCGAGCGCGACGCTGTAGAACGCCTCGCCCGGCAGGAACATGACGACGACCTCGGGCGCGACGTCGAACTGCTCCCAGTAGTTCTTCGCCGACAGCTTCGTGACGTGGTTGCGCACCTGGACGGCGTGGTGGCGCAGCTTCGCGGCGCGCTCGTCGGGGTTCGACGTCTCCTGCGCCTCGAGGTACGCGCCCAGCGGCGTCTTCGCGTCGATGACGATGTTGCGGCCGCTCGGCAGGCGCACGACCATGTCGGGTCTGAGGAGCCCCTCCTCGGATCTAGACGTTGCCTGCTCGAAGAAGTCGCAGTTCTCGAGCATGCCGGCCATCTCGACGACGCGCCGGAGCTGCAGCTCGCCCCAGCGGCCGCGCACGGCGGGCGCGCGCAACGCCGACACGAGGTTGCCCGTCTCGGCGCGCAGCTTCTCCTGCGTCGCCGACATCGCCTTCACCTCGGTCGCGAGCTGGCCATAAGCGCGCCCGCGCTCGACCTCGATCGTCCGCAGCTGCTCGTCGACCTTCGCGAGGGATTCGCGCACGGGCGTCACGAAGGCTTCAATCGCCTTTTGGCGCGTCTCGAGATCGCTCGTGCTCTCTTGGTGGAGCGCGCCCAACCTTTCGGTCGCGAGCGCGAGGAAGCCTTCATTCGAGCGTTGCAACGTATCCGCCGCGAGCGCTTGGAACGTGTCGGTGAGCTGCTCCTTGGCGTCATCCAACAGCGCGCGCTGCTCGACGAGGTTGCGCGCCAGCTCGGACGCGCGCGCGTTGGCCGCCGCCTTCTCGCTGTCGGCGAGCCGATGCGCCGCCTCGAGCCCGTTGGCGCGCGCGTCGGACGACAGCGCCTGCTGCGCGAGCGTCTCGGCTCGTCCCGTCGCTGCGCTCGCCCGCTTTTCGGCCTCGCGCAGCTCGACGTTCGCGGCACCCCTCGCCCGCGCGGCCCCCAATATCCACCCCACCACGCCCGAGACCCCCGCGACGACCAACCCAACCCCGAGCGTCACCCAACCGACCGCGAAGAGCGAAGGCTGCATGAGCGGCGATACTATCCACCTGTTCAGTGACTCGCAAGAAAATCGCCCCGGCTTTTTTCTCCACAGCGCGCGCCCCAAACTTTTTCATGTCGTTATGGACTCCGGGCGTCCGGCTCGGGACACTCGGACGCGCAGGACCATCGCGTTGCCACCCAAAGATTCCAGCGACATCAGCCAGCGAAAGGCGGACCACATCGCCATCGCGGCGTCGGGCGAGGCGGACTTCCGCCGGCCCACGCTGCTCGACGACGTCCACCTGATTCACGGGTCGCTCCCGGAGCTTTCGGCCGACGAGATCGACCTGTCGACCGAGTTGTTGGGGCGGACGATTCGCGCGCCGCTCATGGTGACCGGCATGACGGGTGGGACGCCCGAGGCGGCGGCGCTGAACCGCGCGCTCGCGGGGGCGGCGGCCGACGTGGGGATCCCGTTCGGCCTCGGCAGCCAGCGCGCGATGCTCGTGCGGCCTGAGACAACCGACACGTATCGCGTGCGCGACGCCGCGCCCGACGTCTATCTGTTCGCGAACCTGGGCGGCGTGCAGCTCGCGCAGATGGCCGTCGCGCAGGTGCGGCAGCTCGTGGAGGCCGTCGACGCGAACGCGCTGTGCGTGCACCTCAACCCGGCGCAAGAGATGGCGCAGGCGGGCGGCGATCGGGATTTCCGCGGCGTGCTCGACGCTATCGCGCGCGTCGTCGCGGAAGGCGGCGTGCCCGTCATGGTGAAGGAGACGGGGTGCGGGATCTCGCCCGCGGTGGCGCGCAAGCTTCACGCGGTCGGCGTGCGCGCGGTCGACATCTCGGGCGCGGGCGGCACGTCGTGGACGGCGGTCGAGTCGCGGCGCGCGACGGGGGACGCCGGCGCGCTCGGGCGCGAGCTGTGGGACTGGGGCATTCCGACGGCGGCAGCCGTGGGGTGGCTCGCGGGCGCGGGATTGCCGGAGCTCGAGATCGTCGCGTCGGGCGGCATCCGCTCGGGGCTCGACGCCGCGCGCGCGCTCGCGCTGGGCGCGCGCGTCGCCGGGCTCGCGGCGCCCGCGCTGCGCGCCGTGCGCGACGGCGAGCCCGCGGGGGCACGTGAACGCGGGCGCGCGTTTCTCGAGAGCGTCGTCGCGGGGATCCGCGCGGCGGCGCTGCTCGTGGGCGCGCGGCGCGCAGGCGAGCTCCCGAACGCGCCGCGCGTAATCGGCGGCGAGCTAGCCCGCTGGCTCGAGCAAAGGCCTTTGTAATGGGAACCCTGAGAGGGTTCCCAGACCCTCCGGTGCGGGATGCCGACGAGCAAAGCTCGCCGGCCCCCGGCTCGGCCGTCGGCGCGCGCGGCTTTGGGCACGGCAAGGTCATCCTCGTCGGCGAGCACGCCGTCGTCTACGGACACGCCGCGGTCGCGGCGGGGATCTCGGTGGGCCTCACGGTCGACGCCGTGCCTGGCGACGGGCGCCTGCGCGTCCCCGCGTGGTCCCTCGAGGCGCGCGCGGGCGACGCCAGTGACGTGGGCCGCGCGCTCGCGGCGCTCCTCGATCGCCTCGGGACGCGCGCGTTCGATTTTGTCGGCGAGGCGGGCATCCCCTCTCGCGCGGGGCTCGGCAGCTCGGCGGCGCTGGCCGTCGCGATCGCGCGCGCGGCCGTCGCGGCGCGCGGCGGCCACGGCGCCATCGACGACGCCCTCATCAACGAGGCCGTCGCGGCCGCCGAGCGCGTCTTTCACGGCACGCCCTCGGGCATCGACGCGGCGGCCGCGAGCAGCGGCGTCGTCGGCTTGTTCACGCGTGCCGACGGCTGGCGCCCCGTCCCGGTGCTGCAGACGATGACGATCTGCGTGGGCCTTTCAGGACGCCCGCGCGACACGGCCGCGCAGGTGTCGGCCGTCGCGCGCCTGCGCGAGCGGCTGCCCTCCGCCGACGGCGTCCTCGCGCTCATGGGGCGCCTCAGCGAAGACACGACGACGGCGCTCGCGCGCGGCGACGTCGACGGGCTCGGCCGCATCCTCGACACCGCGCACGGCTTGCTCGCGGCGCTTCGTCTGTCTTCGCCCGAGCTCGACACGCTCGTACACGGCGCGCGCGCCGCGGGCGCCGTCGGCGCGAAGCTCACGGGCGCCGGCGGCGGCGGCGCCGTCATCGCGCTCGCCCCCGGCCACGAGAAGGACGTCCTCGCGCGCTGGCGCGCAGCGGGCTTCGAAGGCTTCCGCGCTGAGATAGCCGCGACGCGCCCCGAGACGGCAAGACCGGAGGCCCGGTGAGCGGCGTCGCGACGGCGGGCGTCGCCACCGCGATTGCCGGCACGAACATCGCGCTCGTCAAGTACTGGGGCAAGCGCGACGCCGCGCTCGACCTCAACCTTCCTGCGGCCGGCAGCCTGTCGCTCACGCTCGCCGAGCTCGGCACGCGCACGACGGTGCGCTTCTCGCCGACGCTCGCCGCCGATCGCATCGTGCTCGACGGCGCGGACGCCGACGCGAAGGCCGCGGCGCGCGCGTCGAAGTTCCTCGATCGCGTGCGCGCGCGCGCCGGTCTCGCGACGCGCGCCGAGGTCGTGAGCGTCAACACCGTGCCGACGGCGGCGGGCCTCGCGTCGTCGGCGTCGGGCTTCGCGGCCCTCGCCCTCGCGGCGGCGCGCGCCGCCGGATTGTCCGCGTCCCCCGCGACGCTGTCCGAGCTGGCGCGCCTCGGCTCGGGCTCGGCCGCGCGCTCGATCTTCGGCGGCTTCGTCGAGATGGCGCGCGGCGAGCGCCCCGACGGCACCGACGCCATCGCCGCCCCCCTCGAGGCCGACGGCGACGCCTGGAACGACGTCCGCCTCGTCGTCGCCGTCACGAGCGAAGGCAGCAAGGCCATCGGCTCGACCGAGGCGATGGAGCGCACGGCGCAAACGTCGCCCTACTACGCCGCCTGGCTCGCGAGCGTCCCTCACGATCTCGCCGACGCGCGCGCCGCGATCTCCGCGCGCGATCTGCCGCGCCTCGGCGCCGTCGCCGAGCGGAGCGCGCTGCGCATGCACGCGTCCGCGATGGCCGCCGACCCCGCGATCGTCTACTGGAACCCGGCGACGCTCGCCGCGATGGCGACGGTGCGCGCGCTGCGGGCGCGCACCGTAAACGCCTTCTTCACGATCGACGCCGGCCCGCACGTCAAAGTCCTCTGCGCGTCCGCCGATGCCGGCACCGTCGGAAACGCCCTGGAAATAACGGCGGGCGTCCTGCGCGTCGTTGTTGCGTCGCCCGGCCCCGGCGCGCATATCGTGGAGTCCTCTTGAGAACACTGCAGGGCGAGCCGATGGTGACGGCGCCGGGGAAGCTGCTGCTCCTCGGCGAATACGCGGTGCTCGACGGCTTCCCCGCGATCGTCGCCGCCGTGAACCGCCGCGCGACGGGCCAGTTCGTGCCGGGCCGCGAGCCCGAATCGCCGCTCGTCGACGTCGCCGTGCGTGGCGCCACCGATTCGCTCGGCCCCAACCGGACGGCCCTCCCGCGAGGTTCGGTCCTCGTCGACACGCACGCGTTCTCGCTCGACGGCGTCAAGCTGGGCATCGGTTCGTCGGCCGCGACCGCCGCCGTCTCCGTGGGCGCCGTGCTCGAGATGGCGGGCCTCGCCGTCACGGACAGCATCGACCTCATCTTCGACATCGCCTCGGCCGCGCCCCGCGCGGCCCAGGGAGGCCTCGGGTCGGGCGCCGACGTCGCGGCCGCCGTCTACGGCGGCATGCTCCACTACACGCGCCCGGCCCGCGGCCCGGCGACGATCCGCCGGTTGCCGCCCCTCAGCGGCGTCGAGATGGTCGTGTTCTCGACGGGCATGCCCAGCTCGACCGTCGATTGTCTGCAGGCCGTCACGGCCTTCGCGGCGGCGAACCCGGAGACGCACCGCCAGCTCTTGCCGCCCATCGCAGACGCCGTGAGCCGCTTCGAGGCGGGTCTCTTCGCGCGCGACCCCGGCGAGATCTTCGCCGCGATCGGCGCCGCCTACGCGGGCATGGACATGCTGGGGCAGGCCGCGGGCGTGCCGATCGTGACGCCGCTGCTCGCGCACGCGGCGACGCTCGCGCTGGAGATGGGCGGCGCCGCCAAGCCCTCGGGCGCTGGCGGCGGCGACGTCGGCATCGCCTTTCTGCCCGACCGCGATGCGTCGGAGGCCTTTCGCGCACGGGCGCGCGACCTTTCTCTTGGCATACTCGACCTGTTCATCGACCCGACGGGCATCACTCGCGTCTAGAATCACCTTCGTTTCTTAGGGCAGCATGTCGAACGAAACCTCTCCGCCACCCTCGGCCGCCGGCTCGCGCATCCCAGGCTTTTATCGCCTCACGGTCGACGAGCGCCGGCAGGTTCTGCGGCTGCGGGCCGATCTGTCGGAGGCGGATCTCGCGACGTGGGACGGCGGCGGCATCGACACGGCGACGGCGAACGAGGTCATCGAAAACGTCGTCGGCGTCTACGCGCTGCCGCTCGGCATCGGCCTGAACTTTCGCGTCAATGACCAGGACTACCTCGTACCCATGGCCGTCGAGGAGCCGTCGGTGATCGCCGCGGCGTCGAACGCGGCCAAGATGGTGCGCGCGGGCGGCGGCTTCGCCGCGGATGCGGATCCGCCGCTAATGACAGCGCAGATCGAGATCGTCGGCGTGCGCGATCCGGACGCGGCGCGCCTGCGCATCCTCGACGCGGCTGAAGAGCTGCTCGGCCTCGCGCACGCGGCGCTGCCGCGGCTCGCGGCGCGCGGCGGCGGCGCGCGCGAGCTCGAGGTGCGCGCCCTCCCCGAGCGCGTCATCGTCCACGTCCACATCGACTGCCGCGACGCCATGGGCGCCAACATGGTGAACACCGTCGCCGAATCTCTCGCCGAGCGCGTCGCGGGGCTCGCGGGCGGCCTCACGGGCCTGCGCATTCTCACGAACCTGTGCGATCGGCGCTGCGTGCGCGTGCGCGCGCGCGTGCCCGCGGCGGTGCTCGCGACGGCCGGCATGTCGGGCGAGGCGGTGCGCGACGGCATCGTCGCGGCGTCGCGCTTCGCCGAAGACGATCCGTACCGCGCGGCGACGCACAACAAGGGCATCATGAACGGCGTCGACGCCGTCGTCATCGCGACGGGCAACGATTGGCGCGGCGTAGAAGCCGGCGCACACGCGTTCGCGGCGACGACGGGACGCTACCGGCCGCTCGCGACGTGGCGGCGCGATAGCACGACCATCGACGACCCCGGCGGCGACCTGCTCGGCACGCTCGAGATGCCCATGGCCGTCGGCACCGTCGGCGGCACGCTGCAAGCGCACGCGGGCGCGCGGCTCGCGCAGCGCCTGCTCGGCGTCACGTCGGCGACGACGCTCGGCATGATCATCGGCGCGGCGGGGCTCGCGTCGAACCTCGCGGCGCTGCGCGCGCTCGCGACCGAGGGCATCCAGCGCGGCCATATGGCGCTGCACCGCAAGGCCGCCGACGCGGCCGCGGCCCGAGCCGTCGCCGCGCGTCAGAAGGCGCCGACGGCCGCCATGAAGGCGGGGGCCGCGCCCGTGCTAAAAACGAGCCCGCGATGATTCGTCAGGTGCTGCGAGACGGTCGGCCCAGCCCCGCGGGGGACGCCGCGAACGCGCACCTTTCATCTGTCCCGCGCCCGCCGATCCCAGAGCTCGATCCGCCGGGCGCACCCTGGAGCGTCTCGCGGTCCTACGAGTACTGCGAAGAGCTCGCGCGCGCCCGCACGGAGAGCTTCCCCGTCGCGTCGCGCTTCGTCCCCGTCGAGGTGCGCCCGCACTTGATCGCGCTCTACGCGTTCGCGCGCATGGCCGACGACTTCGCCGACGAGCCGCAGTTCGAGGGCCGCCGCACCGAGGCGCTCGACCGCTGGGAAGAGGAGCTCGCGCGCGCCTGCCACGGCGAGGCGACGCACCCCGTGTTCATCGCGCTGGCCGACACGATTGAAAAGCGCGACCTGCCCATCCCGCCGCTCGAGGACATGCTGTCGGCCTTCCGCGCCGACATCGAGATCAAGCGCTACTCGACGTTCTCGGCGCTGCGCGGCTACACGGCGCGCTCGGCGGATCCCGTCGGGCGCCTGCTGCTGCCGCTGTTCGGCTATCGCCAGCCCGAGCTCGTGCGCTACGCCGACGAGATCTCGACGGCGCTGCAGCTCACGAACTTCTGGCAGGACGTCGCCGCCGACGCCGCGCGCGACCACATCTATTTGCCGGCCGAGGATCTGCACTTCTTCGGCGTCAGCGAGGCCGAGGTCAAGGCGCTCAAGCCGACGCGCGGCCTGCGCGATCTGCTGCGCTATCAAGTCGCCCGCACGCGCGCGCTGTACGAGCGCGGCCGCCCGCTGCTGCACCACCTGGGCGCCGACCTGCGCATGGAGCTGACGCTCATCTGGCTCATCGGCACGACGATCCTCGACAAGATCGAGGACGCCGACTTCGACGTCTTCACCCAGCGCCCCCAGATCCGCCGCCGCGACAAGGCCCTCATCATGGCCCGCGCCGCGAAGAACTGGACGTCGCACCTCGACCTGTCGGCGCTCAAGGCGCTCTGGCCCAAGTAGCGCCCCGGGAAAACCGCCCGACTTCGTTCACAAGGTTCGCGAGGCGGGGCCCGATGCGCTCGCGTTTCGACCATCACGTGCGCCGAGCGGAGGCAACCCGATCTGCAAGGCGCTCGGTGCGCGCGCGCGCCTCGGACAGGAGCTTCTCGAGGCGGGCGTTCGTCGTCTGCGAGACCAGGTCGCGCAGGACTTGGGTTGGGCCGTGCGCGCGTGGCCGTGCGACTTTCGCGCCGTTGATCGCAAGCACTGGTACGCGTGGCTGCCTAACCCTTGAGCGCGGGGAGCTGCAGCACGAAGATGCAGCCGCTGCCGGGACAATCACGAACCGCGAGCGATCCATTGTGCGCGCGCGCCGCCTGCATCGCGATCGCGAGGCCGAGCCCGAAGCCCGACTGATCCTTCCCGCGCTGCACGAGCGGGGTGAACAGCTCTTCGGCGCGGCCGGGGGGCAGGCCGCCGCAAGAGTCTTCGACCTCGACGAGCACCTGGCCCTCCCTCAGCAACGCGCGCACTTCGATCGTCGAGTCCGGCCGGCTGAACTTGACGGCGTTGCGAACTAGGTTCGAGATGGCCGAGTTGAGCAGCCGGGCGTCGGCGTGAACGGTCAGAGCCGCGGGCGCCGAGACGGTCACCTGGATGCCCTTGGCCTCGGCGTTCGCGCTCGAGTCGAGCTCGATGCTGCGCAGGAAGGCGAGCAGCTCGATCCGCTCGGCGCGCACCTCGACGCCCATGTTCAGCGCGGCGTGTTGCAGGGCGTTGTCGACGACGTCGACGACCCGCTGCAGGTTTCGCTCGAGCAACTCTACGGGCCGTCCGCCGCCGGCAAGCGCCCCCCTTTGGAGCAGGCGGAAGGCCATGTTGGCCGATGAGAGCGGGTTGCGGATCTCATGGGCGATGAAGCCCAGGTGCTCGGCGCCCTGGCGCTGGATCTCGGCGTCGCGATCGCTGACGTACTGGGAGATGGCGCTGGCGAGCCCGTCGTTGAGCCACCTCGAGATGATGGCGTGATCGCGCGGCGTGATCGGGCAATCCTCGTCGGTCGCGATCTCGACGATGCAGCGGTGGAGCGTGCCGTACTCGCGCACGATCTCGGCGACGTTGAAGCCCAGCCTGAACCGCTGCGCCCCGTGCTCGTTGGCGTTCGTCGTCGGCAAAGGCAGCGGCAGCGCGGCCGGGTGCAGCGCGGCGATCAGCTCGTCGATGAAGCGGGGGATGTGATCGAGGAGCTCGCCGCGCGAGACCGGATCGGCGGTGTTCTCCAGCCGGGTCCCTTCGATCCATCGATCGAGGAGCAGCTGCTTTCTCTCTTGGAGCACGAAGTGGAGGGCACGCGGGTCGTCGTTCTCCGGAGGAGCCATGTGCAGAGTCTAGTTGATAACTCGGTGCGCAGGACGTTCGGCGATTTCCCGCTCGGCGCGAAGATGAGACCGAGCGCGACCGTCCATGGTCCGAGTCCCCGCCGGCCCTTCGTCCCGCCCACCCCGTTTCGACGGTGTGATCGAAGACCAACGTGCTCGTGACCTTGCCGTAGCCCAATCTCTTCAGGTCTTCTTCGGCGGCGCGCGCAGCTTGTCGAGCCGCTCCTTGATCTCGCGCTCGCGGCCCGATTCGGTCGGGGCGTAGTAGCGGTGACCGCGGAGCGCGTCGGGCAGGTATTCCTCGCGCACGTAGTGGCCGGCAAAGTCGTGGGGATATTTGTAGCCGTCGCCCCACCCCAGCTCTTTGCCGAGCTTCGTGCTCGCGTTGCGCAGGTGCGCGGGCACGGGCAACGCGCCGTGCGCGTCGACGTCGGCCTTCGCGGCGGCGTAGGCCGTGACGGCCGTGTTGCTCTTGGGCGCCGACGCGAGATACAGCACCGCCTGCGTCATGGGCAAAAGGCCCTCGGGCAATCCGACGAAGCGAAACGCGTCGAGCGCGGCGACGGCGATCCCGAGCGCCTGGGGATCGGCGACGCCGACGTCCTCCGACGCGAAGATCACGAGGCGGCGCAGCACGAACATCGGATCCTCGCCGGCCTCGATCATGCGCGCCATCCAATACAGCGCGCCGTCGGGATCCGTGCCGCGCAGGCTCTTGATGAAGGCAGAGACGACGCCGTAGTGCTCGTCGCCCGCCTTGTCGTACAGGATCGTGCGGCGCTGCAGCGCCTCTTCGACGACGGCGGTGTCGAGCGCGGCGCGGCCGGCGGCGTCGGGCGTCGCGATCGCGGCCGCCACCTCGAGCGTCGCGAGCGCGCGGCGCGCGTCGCCGCGGGCCTCGCGGGCGACGAGCGCGCGGACGTCGTCGGGCACGTCGAGCGGCTGGCCGCCCAGGCCGCGTTCGACGTCGGCGAGCGCGCGATCGACGACGACGCGCAGGTCGTCCTCGGTGAGCGCCTTGAGCACGACGACCTTCGCGCGCGAGAGCAACGCCGCGTTGACCTCGAAGGAAGGGTTCTCCGTCGTGGCGCCCACGAGCACCACAGTGCCCGCCTCGACGTGCGGGAGCAGCGCGTCCTGTTGCGCCTTGTTGAAGCGGTGGATCTCGTCGACGAACAGGACCGTGCGTGCGCCATGCTGATCGCGCTCGGTGGCGGCCTCGGCGATCGCCTCGCGCAGCTCCTTGACGCCCGCCATGACGGCCGAGACGGCGACGAAGCGCGCGCCCACCTCGCCCGCGAGCAGGCGCGCGAGCGTGGTCTTCCCCGTGCCCGGCGGGCCCCACAAGATGAGCGACGGGAGATTCTTCGCTTCGAGCGCGCGGCGGATGAGCTTGCCCGGCCCAAGGACGTGCGCCTGCCCAACGAGCTCGGCGAGCGTGCGCGGTCGCATGCGCTCGGCGAGCGGCTGGCCGCGGCGATCGCGGACGGCGGCGCGGGCGAAGAGATCCATGGGCGAGAATCTACCGCACGGGGCTACTTCGGAGGGACGCCGAGCCAGCCGCGGCGGCGGAAGTAGAGGAGGACGCCCCCGGCGACGGCGACCATGAGGCCGAGCGCCGCGGGGTAGCACCAGGGCCAGGCGAGCTCGGGCATGTGCTGGAAGTTCATGCCGTAGATCCCCGCGATCACCGTGAGCGGCATGAGCACGGCCGTGTAGAGCGTGAGGAACTTCATGATCTCGTTGAGGCGGTTCGACGTCACGGCGAGGTGCGCCTCTTGGATCGACGTCAGCATCTCCCGGAAGTTCTCGAGCAAATCATTGATGCGCACGAGGTGGTCGTAGACGTCGCGGAACATCATCGAGTCGCTTTGCTCAATGAGCGCGAACTCGCGCCTGCCGAGGCGCAGCAGCACCTCGCGCTGCTTCGACATCCAGCGCCGCAGCTTCAGGATGCTGCGCTTGAGCGTCAGCACCGTGGCAATGCGGGTGTTGGCAGGCCGCTCGAACACGGCGTCCTCGAGGCCCGTGATGCGCTCCTCGACGTCGTCGAGCACCTCCTCGAGCCCCTCGACCTGGCGATCGAGCAGCGCGTGGAGCACGCTCGCCGGCCCGCGGCGCAGCGGCAGCCCGGACTTCAAGACGGCCTCGACGACGGCGGCGACGCTGCGCGACGGCTGCGAGTGGTGCGTCACGAGGTAGCGCGCGCCCATGAACGCGTCGAGCTCGACGGCGTCGACGTTCTCCGCCGTCGATGCGGCGCTCATGCCGTGGGTCAGGACGTAGAGGTATCCCTCGAACTCTTCGACCTTGGGGTGCGTGCGCGTCTCGAAGCAGTCCTCGATCGTGAGCGGGTGGAAATGAAAGATCTCGCGCAGGATCGTCTCGTCTTCTGCCGCGCGCGGCGACGACAGGCTGACCCACACGAAGGTCCCGCGCTCGGCGAGCAGCTCGGGCAGCCGCGACAAAGGCGCGTCGACGACGAGCTCGGCTGGTCCACGCGTGGCGAAGATGCGGTACATCGGGCCTCCGGCGCCGATGTTAAGCCACCTCGGACGACGAGGCGACCGCTAGCGCTGGCGTCGACGACGGCGCCGTGCGAGGAGCGCCAACACGCCGAGACCCAACGCCGTCGCGCTGCCGCTGCCGCGTCCGCCCAGCGCGCAGCCGCCGGCGCGGTCTGGCAGGCCGTCCGACGCCGTCGCGCCGTTCGCCATCGGAGTGGGCCCCGGGCCCCGCCCGAGCGCCGCGACCGACGGCGACGCGTCCGTATCGCCGCAGGCCGTGCCCGAGATCGGCGCCACCGGTCCGTAAAAGGCGCTCACGAGGCTGAAGGAGACGTCCTCGATGACGTACGTGCGCCCGGCGTCGAACGAGCCTGGGTCGACGAGCGTGTAGCGATGGGCCCCGCCCCCCGACACCCCGGCGCCCTGCACGGGGCTCGCGTTGAGCCGCACGCGCTGGCCGCCAACCTGGCGGTAGACATTGAAGCCCAGCGTGTCGACCTCGAACGTCGTCTGCCACGAGATCACCGTCCCCGCGCAGGTCTCCGTCGCGTCGAAGCCGGCGAGCGCCGTGTTCGTGAGCGCGCTCGTCGCGACCTCGCCGCCCGAGCCCGTCGTGTACGTGATGAACGTCGAGGGCGACGATTGGTTGTTGTAGTCGGTCGTGACCCAATCGATCGTGCGCGCCGTATTCGACGCGCGAAACTCGTCGAACGTGCCCGACAGGTACTCCTCGGCGTTCGTCGTGTAGTTGTCCGACACCCAACGGCCCTCGCGGCCAATGTTGCGCACGTCGGACGTGTACACGCCCGCCGACGTCGTCGCGGTTCCGATCAACGTCGCGTCCATGTAGAGGGTCACCGACGTCCCGCTGTGCGTCGCCGTCACGAGGTGCCACGCGCCGTCGGAGATCGACGGCGTGCTCACGACGTCGGCGATCCCGCCGCCGCTGTCGTCGCGCGTGAGGATCATGAGCTTGTTCGCGGTCGTAGCCATGCCGTCGCGCCCCACCATGATGTCTATGACCGTCTGGCTGCTCGTGCTCGAGCGGAGCGAGAAGATGCCCCCCGTGGCGTCGGTCGTCTTGATCCAGCCGGAGTACGTGAAGGCGCCCGCGTTGACCGTGTTGAGCGTCGTGCCCCCGTTCATCGCGATGAAGCTCGCCGTGCCGTCCATCGTGACGCCCGCGCCCACTTGTGCGCTCGACGCCGCCGTCACGCTCGTGGGCGTGCCGTGGTTGGCGTTCACCGTCGAATCGGTCATCTGCGCGCTCATGACCGTCGGATCCTGGTTGAGGTGCCAGACGCCCCTGAAGTTCGAGTTCCACGTCGCCGTCTTCCGCTCAGACGTCGTCGAGATCGCCTGGTTCCCGAAGAGGATCTCGAACGACGTGTCGGTCGAGGCCGTCTGCGTGTTGAGCCCGGCGATGTTCACCCACGCGACGAGCGTCCCCGTCGTCGGGTCGTAGGACTCGATCTCGTGCGGGAACGTGCAGAGGCCGGGGCCGCCGCACGCGGTCGTGTCGAGCCCGCGAAAGACCATGTCGTAGGCGTTCGCGTCTCGCATGCGGCCGCCGTTGGCGATCGTCCGGAGGCTGGGGTCGGTGACGCTGAAGAGGATCGGGTAGTTCGCCAGCGTCGCGGGCGCGGAGGCCGTGCCCACCTTCGTGCGATCGACCACGATCGTCTTGTAGTAGTCGAAGCGACCGAACTTGCACACGCTGGGCGCGCCCGTGCACGAGTACGCCGTCTCGACTGTGCAAGTGCTCGAGCACCCGTCGCCATTGACGAGACCACCATCGTCGCAGCCCTCCGAGCCAGCGACGATGCCGTCGCTGCACGTCGTCGTGCAGACGCTCGGGGTCGTGCCCGTGCAGCCGTAGCCGCTCTCGATCGTGCACGTCGCCGTGCAGCCGTCGCCGCTCACGATGTTCCCGTCGTCGCACGCCTCGCCCATGATGACGGTGCCGTCGCCGCACGAGCTGAGCGTCTCGGGCCCGAGCGTGAACGTCGAGGCGGGCGCGCTCTGCGTGTTGTAGTCGGTCGCGATCCAGTCGGTCGAGCGGATCGTGCTCGAGATGCGGAGCTCGTCGAACGTGCCATCGAGGTATTGCTGATCCGCCGAGCTGTAGCTCGACTGCACCCAGTTGCCTTCCTTGGCGATGTGCTGGTAGCTGCCCGCGGCGCCCGTCGTGATGTTGCCCGAGGCGCCGCTGTTCGTGTTCGTGCCCTGTGACGTGCCGTCGACGAAGGTCTCGATCGTGCCGCCCGTGCGCGTCACCGTGAACAAGTGCCAGGCGCCGTCGGCGATCGAGGTCGTGCCCGTCACGAAGGCGAACGTGCCGCCCGAGTCGTCGCGGACGAGCGTCACGAGCTTGCCCGCGGCCGTGTGGGCGCCGTCGTAGCCGACGGCTATGTCGATGACTGGATTGCCCGCGCCGTTGTCGCGCTGGGAGAACAGCGGACCGGCCGAGTCGGTGGTCTTGACCCACCCCTGGTACGTGAACGTGTCCGACGAGGTCCAGTTGAACGTCGTCTTCCGGTAGTCGAGGTACCCATCGCCCGTCGTCCCGGACGTCGCGACGCCCGCGCCGATCAGGCCCGTCGCCGTCGCGGGCGGCGTCGTTCCCTGGTACGTGGCGTTCGCCGCCGTCGAGGTCGAATCGCTCTGCGGCGAGCTCGCCTGATTGAGGTGCCAGACGCCCTTGAAGCTCGTGTCCCAGGTGCCGGTCGCGTTCTGCGTCGCCATCGAGATCGCGGCGTCGCCGTATTTGACGTAGATGATCGTATTGGCCGAGGCCGAGACGGTCTTGAGCACGGGGATCTGAACCCAGGCGATGACGTGGCCCGTCGACGCCGTAAAGCTCTCGATCTCGTAGTTGAAGACGCACGTCGAGGGGCCACCGCACGTCGTCGTGTCGGCGCCCTGGAAGCTGATGTCGAAGCCGCTCGCGCTCTGCACGTTACCGCCGTTCGAGGCCGTCCGCAGATCGTTGTCGGTGATGTCGAGGAGCAACGGGTAGTTCGACAGCGTCGTGGGCGCGCCCGTGTTGCCGACGCGCGTGCGATCGATCGTGATCGCCTTTCGGTAGCTGTAAATGGCCTCGGCGCGGGCGGCCCACCCGAGGCTCACGAGCGCGAGCGCGAGCGTTCCGAACAGGCGCGCGTGGCGCGCGCGACGCTGCGGCGCCGCGCGCCGACGGCGAACCGTGGCGACGACGGCCGCGAGCAGGAGAGCGAGCGCGCTCGGCGCCGCCGGCTTCGACCCCTCGACCTCGCAACCGCACCCGCCGCCCGACCCGCCGGGGCTCGCGTGATCCGCGGGCGCGTCGACGGTCGCGTCGCCGGGCGCCACTGAGCCGTCGTCCGACGCCGTCGCGTCGGCCATGCCCGCGTCGGCCGCGAGGGTGTCCGCCGCCCCCGCGTCGACCATTCCGGCATCGACCATGCCCGCATCGACCATGCCCACGTCGACAGAAGACTCGTCGGTCGCCGCGTCACCTTGAATCGACGCATCGGCGCCGGCCGAGGCGTCTCGCGCGTCCACGGCGCCGGCGTCGACGACGGGAACGGGACCGGGCTTTCCGAACAGCGTCGGATCGCCGAAGAGGATCCAGGTGCGCCGCGATTCGGCGTCGGTGATGGCCCGCTTGGCGGCGATGGCCGTCTCGCCGAGAGACGTTCGACTGAGGTGCAACAGAAACTCCTGGTTGTAGGCGGGCTGGGGCCCAAACTCGGCGAGCGTCGACGACGCCCACACGGCGACGGCGCCCCCTTGCGGCGCCTCGAGCAACGACTCGGCGAGGCTCGTCGTGTACAGGTCGTGAAAGAAGCCGTTGAGACAGTTCATGACGACATAGATCGAGGCGTGCGAGTTCGTGAGCGCCGAGGCCTGCGCGCTCGAGAGCAGCCCGTCCCAGACCTCGACCGACCCGTGGCCCATGTAGTTCACGAGGAACGGGCCAGCGCCCAGCTTGGCAAGGAGGACATCGGCCGTCGCGGCGCCATGCTGAAACGTGTCGATGGGCATGAGATCGGAAACCTTCGTCGCCCCGGCGGCGCTGGCCGTCGAAAAGTCCAAATCGATGCCGTCCGCGTCGCGCACGAACAAGCCCCCGCGCGAAAGATTCGCCGTGCCCTCGTAAGCGAGCGTCTTGGTGACGATCGTGGTCGCGTCGGCCTTCGTGCGCGCGGGAAACCGCCCGATGGCGACTTCAGGCACGCCGTCGCCATCCGCGTCGACGAACCAATCGTCCGACACCGTCTCCATCGTCGCCGTGTCGATGAGCTTCGTCGGCGCCAAGTCGAAGTCGCCCTTGCCCAGGAAGTTGCGCGGGTCGAAGGTCGCGTCGCCGACCAGCAGCACGAAGCGCGGCGGCACGCGCCAGCGCGCGCGCGCCGTCTGGATGAAGGCGCGGATCGCCGCGGGTGACTTGTCGCCGAAGCCGGCCTCGTCATAGACGTCCTGGAGATCGACGAGCTGCACGGACCACCCCTCGCTGGTGCGGCGCGCGACGAGCGGCGCCATCGCGTCGAGGAAGGACGCGTGGGAGAGAATGAGCAGCTCGCCGTCGTGCGAGGCCGCCCAGGTCGACGACGCGTCGCCGGTGACGGCGCTCGGCGCGGCGAGGTGAGCGGCCGTGAAGGCGTAGAGATCGTGGGGCATCGCGTCGGCCGGCACGTCGACGCGCGCGTCGAAGACGGCGCCCGCGGCCGTCGTCGTCACGGCCAGCTCGGTCGGGCGCGCGTGGTCGGTGACATCAATCACGCGCACGTCAGCCGTCGTGAAGCCCGTGAGCGTCAGCCTCGCCCCGGCGGGCGCCTGCATGCGCAGCGCGTCTCCATCGGCGGCGTAAGTGTGGGGCGTGTCGAGCTCGAGCCCGGCGAGCGCGGAATAGTCCGTGCTGGAGGCCTTCGCGACGAGCGTGACGACATCATCGCCCTCGACGACGCTCGGGGCCGCGAACGAGAACGTCCCGCGGGTCTGCCCGTCGAACGTCGCCGTCCCCAGCAACACGCCCGCGAGCGAGACGTCGATCGCGTGGGCGCCCACCGTGAGGCCCTGCAACGAGACGCGCAGCTTCGCCTGGGCCGCCTGACCGGCGTCGAGGTGACGCACCGAGAGCGTCTTCATCGTCATCGTCGGCGTGATGGCCGCGCCGAAAAAGTTGCTCTCCTCTCCGTTGCGAACCGAAGAGAGATACACGCTGCGTTCTACGAGACGCGCGGTATGGACGAAGCTCGTGGGAGGCGCGGCCCCCGCCGGCGGCGTCACGGACGTGACGCGCGCCCCGGCCGCGCCGACAACGAGCCAGTAGGTCCTCGCGTCCGTCGACAAGGTGTCTCGCGCCTCGCCGAAAAACTCGACGGCCTCGTCGCCCGCGAAGGTCCCGTCGCCGTTCCCGGTCACGAGCAGCGCTTGTTCGACGCCGTCGGCGAAGAGCTGGAGCTTGCGGGGATCGGTCGCGGCGGGGAGGCCGGCGGCCACGAGCGCGGACTGCCCGACGTGCTGCCACCCATCGGCGCGCACGACGATCTTGATGGCCCCGGCCGCCGCGAGCGCGAGCTGCTGGTCCCCGGGCGACGCCGGGACGGCACCCGCCCGCGGCGACGCCGGGACGGCACCCGCCCGCGGCGACGCCGCGAGCGTCACCAAGCACGCGAGGGGAACGAGTCTGTGGGGACGCATCCGCCTTGCGTCATCGACGGATGAATGGGCTCTCTTGAATCTATGGACGCGCGGAAGCCCAGCGCATCCCGCCGCAAAGTAGAACCGCGCGCGCCCGGGTGTTACGGTCCGCGGGCGTTGCGAGATCCCCGGCGCCCTTCTTGCTCCCTTCCTGCGCTCGCGCTCGCGCTCGTCATTTGCTGCCCGCGCGGCGCGCGCGCCGCCGAGGCCAAGGCGCCCGCGCCGCGTCCGGCCGCCGCGACGCCCGCGCCCGCCGACGCCGAGGCCGCCCCCGGCCCTGGCGCGCCCAAGCCGCTCCCCGGCCTCGCGCCGCGCCCGGCCGGTTTGCCCGAAGCGCCCAAGGCCCCCGCCGAGCCGACGGCGCGCCGCGCGTGGCTCAAGACCCAAATCGACGGGGCGCTCGCGGCCCCCGCGCTCGCCAAGGCCAAGGTCGGCGTCTACGCGATCGAGTCCGACACGGGCAAGCCCATCTACGCGCGCAACGAGACGATGCCGCTCAACGCGGCCTCGAACGTCAAGCTCGTGACCTCGGCCGCGGCGCTGTCGCTGCTCGGCCCCGAGTACCGCTGGCGCACGACGCTCTCGACGGCGGCCGCGGCGACCGGCGACGGCGGCGGCGAGCTCGCGGGTGATCTCGTCCTGCGCGGCGGCGGCGATCCCACGCTCGGCGTCGAGGATCTCGCGGCGATGGTCGCCGATCTCGTCGCGCTCGGCGTGCACAAAATCCACGGCGGCCTCGTCATCGACGATCGCTTCTTCGACATGGCGACCGTCGCGCCCGCCTTCGAGCAGAAGAACGAGTCGACGGCGTCGCGCGCGCCGTCTTCGGCCGCGTCGCTCAACTACAACGTCGTCGCCGTCACCGTCATCCCGGGCGCGACGGCCGGCGCTCTGGCGCGCGTCACGCTCGAGCCCGCGTCTCCGTATCTCGTGGTCTCGGGCACGGTGACGACGGCGTCCGACGGGCCCGCGGCGCCCGCCGTCGAGACGAAAGATGAAGGCGGCACCCGCACGCGCATCACCGTCGCGGGGCGCGTGCGCCTCGGCAGCGAGCCGCGCACCTTCTACCGCCGTGTCGTC
Organism: Polyangia bacterium; assembly: GCA_038325725.1. GTDB lineage: Bacteria > Myxococcota_A > Polyangia > Fen-1088 > Fen-1088 > DASZFV01. The sequence continues at coordinate 24,967 of JBBQJG010000022.1, forward strand.
CACCCCGCGCTGTTCGCGGGCGCGTCCCTGCGACAGCAGCTCGAGCGCCGCGGCATCATCGTCGACAAGCCGACGCGCGTCGCCGCCGTCCCCGCGCAGGGCCAGCGCATCCTGTCGACGCACGAATCGCCACCGCTCGCCGTCGTCGTCCAGGATCTCAACAAGCGCTCGAACAACTTCATGGCCGAGCAGGTCGTGCGCACGCTCGGCGCCGAGATCGTCGGCCGCCCCGGGACCTGGGACAAGGGACTCGAGGCCGTGGGGCGATTTCTCGCGACCGCGGGCCTGCCGCGCGGCAGCTATCAGATGACGAACGGCTCGGGCCTGTACGACTCGAACCGCTTCACGCCCGCGCAGATCGCGCACGTCTTGCGCGCCACCGCGCGCGACTTTCGTCTGTCCGCCGAGTTCCTCTCGTCGCTCGCCATCGCGGGCACCGATGGAACCATCGCCCATCGCATGGGCGGCACGCTCGCGGAGCGCTACGTGCGCGCCAAGACCGGTACGTTGGCCGGGGTGAGCTGTCTGTCTGGCTTCGCCGGCTCACCCGGCCACGTGCCGCTGATCTTCTCCGTGCTCATCAACGACGTCCCGAACGCGGCCGAAGCCCGTCGCGCCCAGGATCGCGTCGCTGAGCTCCTCGTCGCCTACCTCGAGGCGACCTCTTCTCCCCAGCCGTAAGCGTCCGGTCCGCCGCCGTCCCTCTCACTGGACGATTGCCACCCGGTCGCCTGCGCCGACACCCGGAGCTTCTCGAGCTCCTCGGGCGCCAGCTTCTCCCATCCTCGCCCCCCCTCATCCATCGCATCGACCCATTCACTCGATCGCGGACTGATGTGTCGCAGTTGCATTGCGAGACCTCCCCTGTTGCTTGCTCCTACTAACAACGATTCTACCGAAAACATTTCCCCCAAATCCGACGACCGGGCACGGAGCAGCGAACCCCCCGACGCTCCGCACCCGGTCCCTCCCGATGTTCGTCTCCACCTCCTCCCTCGTACGCTCTCAACATAGGTCGGCGGTTGTTTCGGGATCCTTTCGATACGGATTTTTTTTGGTTACTCCGCGCTTGAGGGCGCGGATCTGGGTCTTGGCGGTGACGTCCGGGGCCGGCCAATGAACGTTCGGGCTCCCCGGCGTGGCCTTGAATTCCCGGACTGTTTCTCGCAGGATGCGGCCCGGTTCAACGACATGTCGACCAAGGATTCAGCGCCGGATTCAGCGGCCCCCCCCCGCACCGAAATTCGACGCACGCCACTGTACGACGCCCACAAGAAGCGGGGCGCGAAGCTCATCGACTTCGGCGGGTGGTGGATGCCCGTCAGCTACGGCACCGGCATCCTCGACGAGCACCGCACGACCCGCACGTCCGTCGGCGTGTTCGACGTGTGCCACATGGGCGAGGTCCACTTCCGCGGCGCGCGCGCGGGCGAGGCCGTCCAGCGCCTCATCACGAACGACGTCTCGCGCCTCGTCGACGGCGCCGCGCTGTACACGGTCGCCTGCTGGCCGACCGGCGGCATCGTCGACGATCTCATTGTTTACCGCGTGAACGCGCAGCACTACCTCATCGTCGTCAACGCCTCGAACGTCGAGAAGGACGTGCGCTGGTTCCGCGACAACGTCGGAAGCTGGTGCGACATCGTCGACGCGTCGGGCGACACGGCCCTCATCGCGTTCCAGGGCCCCGAGGCCGAGCGGGCGCTGCAGCCGCTCACGAAGGTGCCGCTCGCGTCGCTGCGCCGCATGAGCTTCGTGCCGGAACGCGACGTCGCCACGATCCCGGCTTGGATCGCGCGCACGGGCTACACGGCAGAGGACGGCTTCGAGATCTTCTGCCGGTCGAGCGAGGCCCCCGAGCTGTGGGAGCGCCTGCTCGAAGCCGCGGCGGCCGTCGGCGGCAAGCCGATCGGCCTGGGCGCCCGCGACACGCTTCGCCTCGAGGGCAAGCTGTCGCTCTACGGCAACGATCTCAACGACGAGACGACACCGCTCGAGGCCGACCTCGGCTGGGTCGTGAAGCTCGACGGCGCGGCCGACTTCATCGGCAAGGACGCGCTCGTCAAGCAGCGCGCCGCGGGGCTCACGCGCAAGCTCGTCGGCTTCGAGATGACCGAACGCGGGATCGGGCGGCACGGATACCCGATCCACGACGTGGCCGGCGCCAAGGTCGGCGAGGTCACGTCGGGCGGGCCCGCACCCACGCTCGAAAAGAACGTCGGCATGGGCTACGTGCCCGTGGGATTGACCGAGCCCGGCACCCAATTGCAGATAGACTGCCGCGGCAAGAGGGTGGCCGCCCAAGTCGTCAAAGGCCCTTTTTACAAGCGAAACAAGTGAGGACCCGAAGATCATGAGCGCGACTTATCCGGACGATCTGCTCTACACGAAGGACCACGAATGGGCGCGCGTCGAGAACGACCCGAAGAACGCGGCGCAGAAGCTCGCGACGATCGGCATCACGCGCTTCGCCGTCGATCAACTCGGTGACGTCACGCAGGTCGAGCTCCCCAAGGAGGGCGAGAGCGTCAAGCACGGCGAGGTCTTCGGGTCGGTCGAGTCCGTCAAGGCCGTCTCGGATCTCTTCGCGCCGGTCTCGGGCAAGGTCGTCAAGGTGAACTCTCCCCTCGGCGATTCGCCCGAGTACGTCAACGAGGATCCTTACGACGAGGGCTGGATGATTCAGATCGCCGTCGCGAGCGCCGACGAGCTCGGCGGGCTCATGAGCGCCGATGCCTATCAGGCGTTCGTCCGCGAGCAGGGCGAGTAGACTGCGGCAATGGCCGTCGATCTAGCTCCTCCGGCAAAAGCCGTCGATCTGTTCCCGCGCGACCGCTTTTCCACCCGCCACATCGGCCCCAGCGACGACGACGTCGCCGAGATGCTGGGCGTCCTCGGCCTCGCGTCGCTCGACGCGCTCGTGGCGCAGACGGTGCCCGCCGACATTCGGTTGAGCGCGGCGCTCTCGTTGCCGCCCGCGGCGACCGAGGCCGAGGTGCTCGACGAGCTGCGGGCGCTGTCCGAGAAGAACCAGATCTGGAAGTCGTACCTGGGCCTCGGTTACTCGGACTGCGTCACGCCGCCTGTCGTCCTGCGCAACATCATCGAGAACCCTGGCTGGTACACGCAGTACACGCCGTATCAGGCCGAGATCTCGCAGGGCCGGCTCGAGGCGCTGCTGAACTATCAGACGATGGTCGCCGATCTGACGGGGTTGCCCGTCGCGAACGCGTCGCTCCTCGACGAGGGGACGGCGGCCGCCGAGGCGATGCACATGCTCTACGGCGTCGCGCCCGCGGCGCAAGGCGACGACGCCGAGTCTCGGAGCGCGGCGTTCGTCATCTCAGCCGCGTGTCACCCGCAGACGATCGAGGTCGTGCGCACGCGCGCCAAGCCGCTCGGCATCGAGATCGTCGTCGCCGACCTCGAGACGTTTGAATTCCCGAAGCAGCCCGTGTTCGGCGTGCTCGCGCAGTACCCCGCCACCGACGGCGCGCTCGGCACGGCCGCCGGGTGGCGCGCGCTGTGCGAGAAGGCCCACGCCGCGGGCGCGCTTGTTGTCCTGGCGACGGATCTGCTCGCGCTCACGGTGCTGACGCCCCCAGGCGAGCTCGGCGCCGACGTCGCCATCGGAAGCGCGCAGCGCTTCGGCGTGCCGCTCGGCTACGGCGGCCCGCACGCGGCGTTCTTCGCGACCAAAGACGAGTGGGTGCGCAAGCTGCCGGGCCGCCTCATCGGTGTGTCGCAGGACGCGCACGGGCACGTGGCGCTGCGCATGGCGCTGCAGACGCGCGAGCAACACATCCGCCGCGAGAAGGCGACGAGCAACATCTGCACGGCGCAGGTCCTGCTCGCCGTGGTGGCCAGCATGTACGCCGTGTGGCACGGCCCGCACGGCCTGCGCGGCATCGCCGAGCGCGTGGGCGGCCTCGCCGCCGTGCTCGCGCGCGGCCTCTCGCGCCTCGGCGCGAAGGTGCGCCACGGACACTTCTTCGACACGATCCGCGTCGACGGCAGCGCCGGCGAGATCACGGCGTGGCTCGCCGCCGCCGCCGCGAAGAAGATCAACCTGCGTCAGCTCGACGCGCAGTCGCTCACGATCGCGCTCGACGAGACGACGAACGCCGACGACGTCCAGCGCCTCTTCGAGGTGTTCTCAGCTGGCTCCGCGGCGGGCGGCAAGGCCGTGTCGTTCACGGCGGCGGCGCTCGCGGCCGAAACCACGCTCCCGTGGAGCGCGGACCTCGCGCGCACGACCGCGTACCTCACGCACCCCGTGTTCTCGGCTCATCACTCAGAGACCGAGATGCTGCGTTACATGCGGCGGCTCGAGGCGAAGGACCTGTCGCTGACGCGCGCGATGATCCCGCTCGGCTCGTGCACGATGAAGCTCAACGCGACGGCCGAGATGCTGCCCATCACGTGGCCCGCGTGGAACCGCCTGCACCCGTTCGCGCCCACGGCGCAGACGGGCGGCTACCAGGCCCTCTTCAAGCAACTCGAGGCGATGCTCTCGGAGATCACGGGCTTCGCGGCGACGTCGCTGCAGCCGAACGCCGGCTCGCAGGGCGAGTACGCCGGTCTGCTCGTCATTCGAGCGTTCCATGCCGCCCGCGGCCAGGGTCACCGCGACGTGTGCCTCATTCCGTCGTCGGCGCACGGCACGAACCCGGCGTCGGCCGTCATGGCGGGCTACCGCGTCGTCGTCGTCGCGTGTGACGACGGCGGCAACGTCGACCTCGCCGATCTAGAGGCGAAGGCGAAGGAGCACCGCGAGCGCCTCGCCGCGCTCATGGTGACGTACCCGTCGACGCACGGCGTGTTCGAGCCCGGCATCAAGCGCATCACGGCGCTCGTCCACGAGCACGGCGGCCAGGTCTACATGGACGGCGCCAACATGAACGCGCAGGTCGGCCTCACGCGACCGGCCGACATCGGCGCCGACGTCTGCCACCTCAACCTGCACAAGACGTTCTGCATCCCGCACGGCGGCGGCGGCCCCGGCATGGGTCCCATCAGCGTCGCGAAGCACCTCGCGCCGTTCCTCCCGTCGCACCCGCTCATCGAGACAGGCGGCTCGACCGGCATCGGTCCCATCTCAGCGGCGCCGTGGGGCAGCGCGAGCATCCTGCTCATCTCGTGGACGTACATCCGCATGATGGGCGCCGCGGGCCTCAAGCGCGCGACCGAGGTCGCGATCCTCTCGGCGAACTACATCGCGAAGCGCCTCGAGGATCATTACCCCGTCGTCTACAAAGGCGCGGGCGGCCGCGTCGCGCACGAGTGCATCGTCGACACGCGCCACCTGAAGAAGCTCGCGGGCGTCGAGGTCGACGACATCGCGAAGCGCCTCATGGACTACGGCTTCCACGCGCCGACGATGTCGTTCCCCATCCCGGGCACGCTCATGATCGAGCCGACGGAGAGCGAGCCCAAGAGCGAGCTCGACCGCTTCTGTGAGGCGATGATCGCGATCCGCGGCGAGATCGCCGACATCGAGCGCGGCACGGCGCCGCGCGAGGGCAACGTCTTGAAGAACGCGCCGCACACGGCCGCGGCGCTGCTCGCCACCGACTGGCCGCACCCGTACGCGCGCGACAAGGCCGCCTTCCCCCTGCCCTACGTGCGCGAGTCGAAGTACTGGCCGCCCGTGGGCCGCCTCAACAACGTCCTGGGCGACCGCAAGCTCTTCTGCACCTGCCCGCCGATCCAAGACTACGAAGACTACGCGTAGGTCAGTTGTTGTACTTGAACCAGCGCATCGTCGGCGGGCCGTTGAGGTCGTAGAGGAAGCCGAAGCTGAAGTTGATGACGCCGTTCGCTTCGAGGAGCTGGTGCGGCGGGTTTGGGAACGGCTGCGCGTCTTTGAAAGCGGAGATCGCTTCGTCGTCGAGGAACTCGAGGCCCGAGGGGAGGTTCACGCCGATGTTCGCGAGGCGGCCGTCGGGTTTGAGGGTGATGCGCAGCTCGGTGTAGCGGTTCTGGCGGCCGTAGACGGCGCCCGTGGGATCGCGGCGGCGGTAGGCCTCCTCGGGGTGCCAGTGCTCGGCGACCTGCTTCTTGACGCGGTTGAAGAAGCTCGCGAAGCGCCACTTCTTCGAGTTGAGCGCCGTCTCGTCTCCCTCGTCGACGTCCTTGAGCGCGTCCTGCGTGCCGCCGCCGACGACGCGCGCGAGCTGCTCCGACGTCGGCGAGAGCGCGGGCCGCCCGCCCGCCGGCAAGCCGCCGCCCTCGGGCCGCGGCGCCTCTTGCTTGCCGAGCGGCGCGAGCGAGCCGTCGGGCGCCGGGTCGCCCGGCGCGGCGACGCCGTAGGTTGCGCCCGAGGCGCGGGCCTCGGCGCGCGGCGCGAGCGGGCCCGCCGTGCGCAGCGCGCGCCCCAAGTCCGGCGTGCGCATCGCGAGCCGCCCGTCGGGCGTCGAGGCCGCCGGACGGCGCACCTGAGCCTCGCTGGCGTTCGTGCCCTGTTGCGACTTCTCGTCGAACTTGCCGAGCTTGCGGGTCTCGCGCGACACGGTGCTGTCGTACTCGCCCGCGAAGCGCGCGTCGTCGGGGCGCTTTTCTTCGAGCGGCCGCGGCAGATCGATGACCTGGCCCGGCGCCTTCACCGAGTCGATCTCCTTCTTGGTCTCCTCGGCCTTGCGCTTCTCCATCTCGTCGTCGAGATCGGCAATGAGGCGACGCGCGACCTCGTCGTCGATCGGCGTGACGTCGATCGAGGGGTCCGCGTTGTTCGCGAGCTCGCGCTGGAGGTCGGCGTCGCGCGGGGCCAGCACGTAAAAGCCCCCGCCGAGCAGCAGCAACAGCTCGGCGTGCACGATCAACGCGACGCCAATCCAGAACGCGGCCGTCCGGCGACGCGCCGGAGGCCGGGCTGGAAGAGACGTCTGAACAGGCTGGCGGGAAGGACTCACCGGCGACCTACCTCGAAGCCATAGTCTATGCCTGCCGCCGCGCGATGACTAACGAACCACCGGGTTCTCGAAGGTCACGGGCAGCGAGATCGTGAGATCGCCCTTCCCGGCGCGGCGCCCGAATGGCGCGGCGCGCAGCACGACATCGACGGCCTCGGCGTCGAACTCCTTGAAGCCCGAGGACTTGACGATGTGCGGGCGCTCCCCGAGCGTCCCGTCGGCGTGCACGCTGAAGGTCACGACCGACTCGCCCTGCTCGAGGCGCACGAGCAGCTTGCGCGGGAACACGAGGACGTCGCCGAGGCGGCGCGCGATGCCCTGGCGGTAGCGATCGTACTCGCGCTCGCGCGTGCGCAGGGCAACGTCGGGGCCGAGAACATCTGGCGCGCGCGCGCCGAACACTGACGGGGCGACCCCGTTCGCGGCGCGCGAGACCGCGCCGGGCGCGACGCCCGGCCCGCGCCCCGAGAGCGAATCGACGGCCGCCGCGGCGCCCGCGGGGGAGTTGTC
>JBBQJG010000023.1:0-31936 GCA_038325725.1 Polyangia bacterium
CCTCGTTGGAAGCCGCGCACAGCGCGAACGTCTGTCCTCCGGCGCAGGTGGGGCAGTACGACGGATGACAGTCGCCTCGCGTCTTGCATGAAATCTGGTCCAGGGTGTCGCACGATGGCAACGGGCACGTGATGGCCGGGCAGGAGAAGCCACCGCCACCTGGCGGAACGCACTCCTGGAAACGTTCACCCCCACTGCAATCGTGACAGTAAAGCGGTGAGCAGTCCGCGCGTGTCTTGCAGGTGGCCTCGTCAAACGCGAGGCAGGTCGGCGGACACGGGCCGCAGTTGATCTTGTCCCCCGGGCCGCCGCAGTCCGCGAAGGCCTGGCCTCCCCTGCAATCCCCGCAAGAGAGTGGCTGGCAGTCGCCGCGTGAGTTGCACGTGGTCTCGTCGAGGCCTTGGCAAGGCGTGCCCGGACCACCCGCCCCACCGGCGCTGCCCGTGGGGCCACCGCCTGCGCCGCCCTGCCCTGCGCCTCCGCCGTCGTCGACCTTCAACGGCTGGCGCCCACCACATCCAGCCGCTGCGCCGAGGGCGACCAGACCCACGACAAGCATGATCTTCGATGACGAGCTCACGGCGACGACCCGGAGCATACGTCGTGCCCACAGGGATCCGTTCGAAAGATCGCCAGCGCGGAAATTATGGAGCCGAGGCGGGGGCCGCCGCCCAGGCGATGGCGCTGTCGACCTCGTCGTAGGTGAACGTCTTGACCTCGGCCTTCGCGAAGTGCTCGGCGAAGAACGGAGCGAGGCTGGCAACCTTTGCGTTGGTCGCGAGGGCGATCCTGCCGATCTTTCGCTGGTGGTCGCGAACGAAGCGAAAGTGCTGAACGAAGCCTCCGAAGTTCTCCCACCCTGGAAAGTCCCTCGAGTGGACCACGAGGCCCCGCAGATCCGAATGCGCCTCGATCCAGCTGTCCGCGGTGAGAGCGAGGTCGTCGAAGTCGCGCGCGCGCAGAGCTCTTTCGACCTCGACGACAATCACGCCGGCGTCCGACAAAAGGCGATGCGAGAAGCCCTCGTTCCCCGACAAAGAGCCCAGCCATTCCACAGCCGCTTGCCTCTCCTGGTTGCCAAACACGCGTACGGGACACGGCAGGAGAAAACTTGCCAGGTGAGTTGACCCTCGGATCCACTCGATGTCGGTCACGATCGCGCAACCATCGAACCGGCGCATCGCGCTCAATCCGAGTCGCGCGTCTTCCCAAGCTGCGCCGGCCGTAAAACCCTGAAACTCGGGTCCGAGCTCGTAGAGAAAACGAATGCGTCGACCCTCTCGACGAGCCACGTCGATCAGGGTTTCAAAGACCTGCTCGTAGTCGGCTTTGGACACTTGGCCGACCGCTTTCAGTCCCGTCACGCCATGAGGCAGATCATTGATTCGCTCTAGCATCGGAATCCCCTTTCGGTCGTGCGATCTCTTCTGGTGCCTACACTCAGTTGGAGTCTACGTACGGCCTTCGGAACCGTTTTTCCATAAGGTAAAGACGCGTCGACAGTTCCGAAAAAGAGACGATCGTCGCGCGTGCGCAGTTGCGAGCCCTTTGCTAGCTCTTTCCGAAGTGGAGCCAGCCGATTTCGTCCAGCAACGAGCGCGGGACACGGCGGATGCTTAGGTTGTCCAGGCAGGAGCCACACATGAAGTCCCTTGAGCCAATGAACTGGGGAGCCGAGCATGCATGAGCACGCGGTCCCCGAACCCGTCCCTTTGAAGGTTCTGCCACGCCGGCCAAGGGTCTCGCCGAAAACGTCGAAGGCCGCCGGCCCGGGAGCCTATACGTGCCCGATGCACCCCGAGGTTCGCGCAGACAAACCCGGCGCCTGCCCGAAGTGCGGAATGGCGCTGGAGCTGGTCTCCCCGCCCGTGGCGGCGAAGGCCGACTGGGTCTGCCCGATGCACCCGCAGATCGTTCGCCAGGCACCAGGCTCCTGTCCGATTTGCGGGATGGCGCTCGAGCTAAGGGTCGCAAGCACCGGCGCGCATGAGGACGAAGGGAGCTCCGAGCTCCGGTCCATGAAGCGGCGGCTCTGGTTCGCTGGGGCTTTCACCGTCCCACTCGTGTTCCTGGCCATGGGGGATCTGCTGCCGGGACATCCGGTCTCACGCCTCCTCTCGCCGCGACTACGCACGATGCTCGAGCTGCTGCTGGCGACGCCGGTGTGCACTTGGGCCGCGTGGCCGTTCTTCGTGCGTGCCGTCGAATCGGTGAAGAACCGGAGCCTCAACATGTTCACGCTGATTGGGCTCGGCGTGTTCGTGGCGTACTCGTACAGCCTCGTCGCCGCCTTGCTGCCCGGAATCTTTCCCGCGGCCTTCCGCGGCGAGGGCGGCGCGGTCGCCGTCTACTTCGAGGCGGCGGGGGTCATCGTCACGCTCATTTTGCTAGGCCAGGTGCTCGAGCTCCGCGCACGCAGCGCCACGAGCTCCGCCATCAAGAAGCTCCTCGGGCTCGCGCCCAAGACCGCGCGCCGGCTCGCCGACGACGGCTCCGAGGCGGACGTCCCGCTCGACGCCGTCGTCGTCGGCGATCGCTTGCGCGTTCGGCCCGGCGAGAAGATCCCCGTCGACGGGCTCGTGCTCGAGGGCCAAACCTCGATCGACGAGTCGATGGTGTCTGGCGAGCCGATCCCCGTCGAGAAGCACACCGGCGATCATGTCGTGGGCGCGACCTTGAACGGGACTGGCGCGCTCGTCATGCGCGCCGAGAAGGTCGGCGCCGAGACGCTGCTGTCGCGCATCGTCGCGATGGTGTCGGAGGCCCAGCGCAGCCGCGCGCCCATCCAGAAGCTCGTCGACGTCGTCGCCGCCTATTTCGTCCCGACTGTCATCGGCGCCGCGATCTTGACGTTCATCATCTGGAGCGTCTTTGGACCGGCGCCTCGCCTCGCGCACGCGCTCATCAACGCCGTCGCCGTCCTGATCGTCGCCTGCCCCTGCGCGCTCGGCCTCGCGACGCCGATGTCGATCATGGTCGCCACGGGCAAGAGCGCGACGCTCGGGGTCCTGTTCAAGAACGCGGAGGCCATCGAGGTCATGCGCAAGGTCGACACGCTCGTCGTCGACAAGACGGGCACGCTCACCGAAGGCAAGCCCAAGCTCGTGACGATCGAACCGGCGGGTGGGCTCGACGAAAAGACTCTGCTTCGCCTCGCCGCGACCCTCGAGCGCGGGAGCGAGCACCCGCTCGCGGCGGCCCTCGTCAAGGGTGCGGAAGAGCGCAAGGTCGACCTCGGCACCACCTCGGGGTTCGAGAGCCTCACGGGCAAAGGCGTTCGCGGGACCGTCGATGGGCGCGCCGTGGCGCTCGGCAACCGTGCGCTCGTGACCGAGCTCGGCCTCGCGCCGGGCGCGCTCGCGGACAGGGCCGAAGCGCTGCGCGCCGAGGGGCAGACGGTGATGTTCGTCGTCGTCGACGGAAAGTCCGCGGGGCTCGTCGGGGTCGCGGATCCGATCAAGGCCGGCACGCCCGAGGCGATCCGGGCGCTGCACGCGGAGGGGATCCGCATCGTGATGCTCACGGGAGACAGCCGGACGACGGCCGACGCGGTCGCGAAGCGGCTCGGCATCGACGAGGTCATCGCCGAGGTGTTGCCCGACCAGAAGGTCGACGCCGTGAAGAAGCTTCAGGCCGAGGGTCACGTCGTCGCCATGGCCGGCGACGGCATCAACGACGCCCCCGCCCTGGCGCAGGCCGAGGTCGGCATCGCGATGGGAACCGGCACGGACGTCGCCATGGAGAGCGCCAGCGTCACGCTCGTCAAGGGAGATCTCCGCGGCATCGTACGCGCGCGGAAGGTGTCGCGGAGCACGATGCGCAACATCAAGCAGAACCTCTTCTTCGCGTTCTTCTACAACGCCATCGGCGTGCCCATCGCCGCGGGCGCGCTCTACCCATTTTTCGGGTTGCTGCTGTCTCCGATGATCGCCGCGACGGCGATGAGCTTCAGCTCGATCTCGGTCATCGGCAATGCGCTGCGTTTGCGTCGAGCCGGCGACTCCTCTGCGTCCCCAGAAGGAAAAAACGAGGGCCACCTTTGACACCGAGCCCCATCCCCTTCACGCTGAGGACGATTATGGTGACGGCCCGTTCACGAACACGTTGGCTCCGCGCGGCGCTCGTCGCGCCTCTGCTCGTGTTTGCGCTGTCGGCCTCGAGCCACGTCGCCTTCCGCTGCACGATGACAGGGCTGCTCATGCCCGAGTTGTGCTGTCCGAGCGGGGCCGCTGACACCTCCGACGCACCTTCCGCGGCGCAGGCGACGATCGACGATCCGGGGTGCTGCGAACGCCTCGTGACGACGAACGTCAAGGTGCCCGCGACGATGTCAGCAAGCGCGTCCCCGCACGACGTGCGCCTGTTCGTCCGCGTGGCGCTCGCGTCGCCGCCCGCGCTCGCACCGCCCACCCTCCTGTCCGACGGACCGAGGGCCCGCACCGCGGGGCCACCGCACCTCGCAGCCCCCGTCTTCCTGCTCAAGCGCTCGTTCCTGATTTGAGCGAACGTCGCCGCTCGCGTCGCTGACGTCCGACCACGACGGACGAGCGGTGTCGCGCGCTGCCGTCTTCGCGCGCGGGTCACCACGCGCTGGGCAGCCTCACTTGATCGCTCCCGCGTGGTCGACGTGACGCCCGCGAGCTGCTCTCGTCCGACGCCGCGCTCATGGCGCGTGCGCGCCCGGCTTTTTCACCGTGACATGCCCTGGAGGTCTCTCGATGTTCGCCCTGTTCGCACTGCTCGCCCTCTCGCCGCCGCCGACCGCGGCGCCAACGGTTCACCTGCACGATCTCCTCGAGGAGGCGCGCCGGAAGAATCCCGACATCAACGCCGCGCGCGCGCAGGCTCGCGCCGACGCCGCGAACGTCGCGCCCGCGGGCGCGTTCGATGATCCGATGCTGATGGTGCAGCTCTGGAACATGCCGGTCGATCTGTCGGTCATCCCGCTGATGGTGAACATCACCCAGCCCCTCCCGCTCGGCGGAAAGCGTGCTTCGCGACGAGACGAGGCCGAGGCGATGGCCGCGGCCTCCCACGCGGCCGTAACGACCCACACGCGCGACATCGAGACGGAGATCGCGAAGGCGTACTTCGACCTGTTCCTCGCCGATCGCACGATCGAAGTCGACGACGAGATCGGCCGCACGTTGCAGACGCTCGTCTCCGTCGCTTCGGCACGGTTGTCCGGAGGCCGCGGCGAGGAGTCGGAGGCCCTGCGCGCCAAGGGCGAGGCGCTCAAGGTCGAGTCGGATCGCGAGGCCGCCTACGCACGGCGCGCGGCGGCCGTCGCGAAGGTCGTGGCGCTGCTCGATCGCCCCGCGGACAGCGACCTCGGGCCCACCGCGGAGCCCGGCCTCCTGCTGAGCCTTCCCCCACCCGAAGCGTTTCGCGAGCGGGCGCTGCGCGAGCGGCCGGAGCTCGCCGTCGCCAAGGCGATGACCGCCGCGGCCGGCGCCCGCCTGCGCCTGGCCGATGCCCAGACCGTCCCGGACGTCGGCGTGTCCGCGGGCGAGATGCACATGTTCGGAGGCCAAGGGAGCCCGGCGGACTTTCTCTTCCTCGGCGTGCAGGGGAACCTCCCCCTCTTCTCGGGTAAGAACCGCGGTCGCACCGACGCCGCCGAGGCCATGCTGGCCGCGCGGCGCGAGGAGACGCACGCGCTCCAGAACCGCGTGTTCGCCGAGATCGCCGACGCGCGCGCCGAGGTGCTGGCGGAGCAGCACCAGATCGAGCTGCACCATCGCCTCATCCCCGTGTCGAAGCAGGCCCTCGCGAGCGCCCTCGCCTCTTACGGCGCCGGCCGCGGGAGCGGCTTCCTGAGCGTCCTCGACGCCGAGCGCGACCTGCAGGCGCACGAGCTCGACCTCGCGATGCACACGGCCGCGTACGCGCAGCACCTCGCCGATCTCGAACGGGCCGTGGGCGGCGACATCGGCCTCCTGCGCGCCGCCGACTCTGGCACCCGGATGTCCCATGAGGAGTGAACCCGTCATGACCCCATTGCCCTCGCTTCATTCTCGTCACGCCCGTCGCACCGTCATCGCGATCCTGGCCCTGTCGACGGTCGCGGTCGTCGCGGCCGTCGGTCGCGCCGCCGAGCCGCACGCCGTGCGCGCCGGCGATCTCGACGTGACCCTCGCGATCGATCCCGATCCGCCCCAGACGGGAGGGAACCATCTCCGCGTCAAGCTCGAGGACGGCGCGCACAAACCCGTCGAGGGCGCGACGCTCGCCTTCGTTTGGGACATGCCCGCCATGGGCTCGATGCCCGAAATGAAGGGCGGCGGCAAGGTGAGCGCGAGCGGAGGCGGCCGCTACGTCATCGACTACCCGCTCGCGATGAGCGGCGACTGGTACCTCACGCTCGCGATCGACGCCCCCGGGCACGCCCACCAGGAGATCAAGATGAAGGTCGCGACCGCCCGCCCGGGACTGCAGGTCGAAGAGGCTAGCGGCGGCGCGGCGACGCGCGGCATTGGGGTCTCGCTCGCACGGCAGCAGCTCATCGGCGTCACGTTCGGCACCGTCGAGGTCAGGCCGCTGTCGATCAGGCTCCGGGCCGCGGGGCGGGTCGCCGTCGACGAGCGCAACGTGGCCGACGTGACGCTCAAGTACGAGGCCTACGTGCGGAAGCTCTACGTCGGCGAGACGGGAAAGGTCGTGCGGCGCGGGCAGCCGCTCGCGATCATCTACAGCCCGGACCTGCTGTCGGCCGAGGAGGAGCTGCTCGCCGCCCGACGTTCGGGCGCGGCCGAAGCCCTCAGGGGCGGCCTCGAGCAGCGCCTGGCCAATTGGGATCTGACGCCGTCCCAGCTGCAGGCCCTCGCGAAGGCGGGGAAGGCCGACGGACGCTTGACCATCGCCGCGCCATCGAGCGGTGTCGTCCTCGAGAAGAACGTCGTCGAGGGGGCGCGCGTCGAGCCGGGGACGTCGCTCTACCGCATCGGCAACCTCGGTCGCGTCTGGATCCAGGCCGCCGTCTACGAGCGCGACGCGGGCCTCGTGTCGGTCGGACAACCGGCGCGCGCGACCCTCGCGGCCGTGCCGACGCCGCTGCAGGGGCGCGTCACCTTCGTCGCGCCCACCGTCGACGAAAAGACGCGAACGATCGAGGCGCGCCTCGAGCTCGTGAACCCGGCGCTCACGCTCAAGCCCGGGATGTTCGCTGACGTCGTCATCGAGGCGCCCCTCGGCGAGCGGCTCGCCGTGCCCGATTCGGCGCTGCTCCTGTCGGGGGAGCACCGCTATGCCTTCGTCGATAGAGGCCAGGGACAGCTGGAGCCCGTCGAGGTCGAGATCGGTGCCATGGCCGGCGACTATGACGAGGTCCGCGCCGGCCTCGCGGCCGGGGACCGCGTCGCCACGGGGGCGACCTTCCTGTTGTCGAGCGAGGCGAAGCTGCGCGACGCGCTGCCGCGCTGGAGAACGAGGTGATCGCCCGCCTCATCGCGCTGTCGGCGCGACGTCGCCTCGCCGTGATCGTCATTGTGGCGCTCGCGGGCGGTGTCGGCGCCTGGTCGTTGCGGCATACGCCGCTCGACGCCGTCCCCGATCTCTCGGACGTCCAGGTCACGATCTTCACCGAGTGGATGGGCCGCTCGCCCGACCTCGTCGAGGATCAGATCACCTACCCGATGATCACCACGCTCGTGGGCGCGCCCCACGTCACCGCGGTGCGCGGGCAGTCGATGTTCGGCATGTCGTTCGTCAACGTGATCTTCGAGGACGGCACCGACCTGTACTGGGCGCGCAGCCGCGTGCTCGAGTACATGTCCAGCATCGCGTCCCGCCTGCCCGAGCGGGTCACGCCCGTGCTCGGCCCCGACGCCACGGGCGTCGGCTGGGTCTACGAATACGCGCTCGTCGACAAGAGCGGCAAGCAGGGGCTCGACGAGCTGCAGTCGCTGCAGGACTGGCACCTCCGCTACGCGCTGCAGAGCGTGGCCGGCGTCGCCGAGGTCGCGAGCGTCGGCGGCTTCGCGCGCGAGTATCAGGTCGACCTCGACCCCGATCGCCTGCAGAGCTTCCACGTCTCCCTCATGCAGGTGACGGACGCCGTGCGCCGCTCGAACAACGACGTCGGCGGCCGCGTGCTCGAGATCTCCGGCACCGAGCACTTCATCCGCGGGCGCGGCTACCTCAAGAGCACCGCCGATCTCGAGAAGGTCGTCCTCGGCAGCGAGAACGGCACACCGATCACGCTGCGCGACGTGGCGCGCGTGCGCGTCGGACCGGCGCAGCGGCGGGGCCTCGCCGAGCTCGACGGCAAGGGTCAGGTCGTGGGCGCCGTCGTCATCATGCGCTCGGGCGAAAATGCGCTCGACGTCATCGACGCCGTCAAGGCGCGGCTCGATGAGATGAAGCCCTCGTTCCCCGAGGGCGTCGAGGTCGTGCCGACGTACGACCGCTCGACCCTGATCCGCGCGAGCATTCACACGCTGCGGCGCACGCTCGTCGAGGAGATGATCGTCGTCGCGGTCGTCATCCTGCTCTTCTTGCTGCACGTCCGCTCGACGCTCGTGCCCGTGCTCATGCTGCCGATCGCCGTCCTCCTCGCCTTCGTCCCCATGGCGGCCCTACACCTCGGCGCCAACATCATGAGCCTGGGCGGCATCGCCATCGCGGTCGGCGCCATGGTCGACGCCGCGATCATCGTCGTCGAGAACGTGCACAAGCGCCTCGAGGACTGGGAGGAGGCAGGGCGCCCCGGCGCGCGCGATGTCGTCGTCACGAAGGCGCTCACCGAAGTCGGCCGCCCCATCTTCTTCTCGCTGCTCGTCATCACCGTGGCGTTCCTGCCCGTGTTCACGCTCGAGGGGACCGAGGGGCGCCTCTTCAAGCCGCTGGCCTACACGAAGACCTTCTCGATGGCCTTCGCGGCGCTGCTGTCGGTGACGTTCGTGCCGGCGATCGCGGCCCTGCTCATCCGCGGGCGCATCCGGCGCGAGGAGCAGAATCCCATCGCGCGCCTGCTCGCGTTCGTCTACGGGCCCGTGTGCCGGTTCGCGCTGCGCTTTCGGTGGCCCGTCGTCGTCGCGGCGGCCCTGCTCGTTGCGGCGACCGTCCCGGTCGCGCGTCGGCTCGGCAGCGAGTTCATGCCGCCGCTCAACGAAGGGACGCTGCTCTACATGCCGACCGCCGTGCCGGGCATGAGCGAGGCGAGCGCCCGCGACGTCCTGCAGAGGATGGACCGCGTGCTCAAGACCTTCCCCGAGATCGCGACCGTCTTCGGCAAGGCCGGACGCTTCTCGACGCCCACCGACCCAGCGCCGCTCGAGATGTTCGAGACGATCGTGCAACTTCGCCCGCAAAGCGAGTGGCCCGCCGGTGAGTCGTGGGAAGCGCTCGTCAACAAGCTCGACGCCGCCACGCAGTTCGCGGGCATGCCCAACGTCTGGTGGATGCCGATCCAGACGCGCACCGAGATGCTCGCGACGGGCGTGCGCAGCCCGTTCGGCATCCAGGTGCTCGGACCCGACATCGAGGGCATCGACAAGGTGGCGAGAGAGATCGAGACGGCGTTGCTGGCGGTCCCCGGCACGCGCAGCGCGTTCGCGGAACGCATCGGCGGCGGCCACTACCTCGACTTCGACATCGACCGCGAGGCCGCCGCGCGCTACGGGCTCAACGTCGAGGACGTCGAAGACGCGATCGAGACCGCGATCGGCGGCCGCACGGTGACGACGACGATCGAGGGACGCGAGCGCTATGGCGTGACGGTGCGCTACGCGCGCGACTTCCGCTCGAGCCTCACCGACCTCGAGCGCGTGCGCGTCGCGACGGGCAGCGGCGCGCAGATCCCGCTCGGCCAGCTCGCGCGCCTCGTCTCCCGCGACGGCCCCGCCATGCTGCGCGACGAGGGCGGACGTCTTTACTCCTACGTCTTCGCCGACACCGAGCGGCCCATCGCCGACTACGTCGCCGACGCGAGGCAGCTCGTGACGGCGCGCGTGAAGCTGCCGCCGGGGTATCGGCTGCAGTGGGCGGGTCAGTACCGATACCTCGAGCGCGCCAAGGCGCGGCTGACGTTCGTCGTGCCCGTGACGCTCGCGATCATCTTCCTGTTGCTGCTCCTCAACAGCGGCAGCGCGATCGAGGCGACGATCGTCATGTTGGCCGTGCCGTTCTCGCTCGTGGGCGCCTTCTGGCTGCTCGCGGCGCTCCATTACAACCTCTCGGTGGCCGTCTGGGTCGGCATCATCGCCCTCGCGGGCCTCGACGCCGAGACGGGCATCGTGATGCTCCTCTATCTCGACCTCGCCTGGCGCGAGCGCGCGCCCACGACACGCGCGGCGGCGCGGGAGGCGATCTTCCACGGCGCCGTGAAGCGCATCCGTCCCAAGATGATGACGGTAACGACCATCCTCGCGGGCCTGCTTCCCGTGCTGTGGTCGAAAGGGACGGGCGCAGACGTCATGAAGCGCATCGCCGCGCCCATGGTGGGAGGGGTCGTCACGTCCGGCATCCTGGAGCTCCTCGTCTACCCAGCCCTCTACATGATCTGGAAGGCGCGCCGACTGCCCGAGACGAACGTTCCCATCGACAATTCGGCGTCGCCGTCGGCATGAGCGACTTACGGGCGCACGAACTTCAGCACGAAGCGATCGCTCGTGCCGCGACGGTCGCCCGCGGCGCGCGGCGAGTCGTTCCAGTCGCGCGCGTCGGCGGGGTTGCGTAAGAAGTCGGCCTCGGCCGCCAGCTTGAACCCAGCGCGCGTGACCTCGTCCTTGACGACCGACTCGTCGATGCGGTGGAAGGTCTCGGTGTCCTGCGTCCCGGCGCCGGCGCGCGCGCTGTGGTCGACGACGACGAAGACGCCGCCCGGGCGCAGCGCGCGGAAGATCGCGGCGTTCATGCGGGCCCGGTCGACCTTCTGCCAGACGGCGTCGTGATAAAAGAGCACGAGCGTGATGGCGTCGAGGTCGGTCGCCTCCGGCGGCAGCGGATCCTCGAGCTCGCGATCGACGCGCACGACGTTTGCCATGACGGGCTTCGCCAGGCGCGCCGACCACGGCTTCTCGGCGAAGCGCTGGAGCACGAACGGCGTGTTCTGTCCGAACACGCGGCCCGTGGGGCCGACGGCGCGCGCCAGCAGCTCGGTCGTGTAGCCGCCGCCGGCCTGCAGATCGGCGACGCGCATCCCGGGGGCGATCCCGGCGACCGCCAGCAGCTCGGCCGGATGGCGGCCGCCGTCGAGCGCTCGATCCTCGGCCGCGCGATCGGGCGCGGCGACGACGGCGGGTGCCAGGTCGGTCTTGACGACGGGCGGCGCCCCGTGTGGCTGTCGCGACGACGCGCACCCGCCGCCGGTGGCCATCAAGAACGGCGCGATCACGAGGAGCTGAACGAACGAGGAGAGAGGACGGACGTTCTTCATGCCGCCAAGACTACGGCATGGCTCACGCGCCGTCGTGCAACGGGGGTGCACAGTCGCTCTTCGGCACGGCGTTGCCCAGCACCTCTTTGCGGGCGCCAAGCGCGTGGTGGGGCACGAGGAGCTCGGGGGCGAGCCAGCTGTGGTCTTGCTTGCCGAGCACCGTGAAGAAGACGCGGCCCGCTCCTCGGCTTCGCACCCACGACACCGGTCGGGGCGAGGCGGTGACGGGTGAGCGCCGATCTTCGTGCACGTCGCCGGCGCCAGCGGGCGGCATCCATTTAAAGAAATTGGCGCTCCCGCAGTGAAATCGACCGGAGCCGGCCATTAACAGTCATGTCTTTCGTACCCCTGGCGGGCGGGCTCATCGTCGCGCTAGCTCTGTCCAGTTGTGCCGCCGCGCATCCCCCGAGCGTCGACGATGGCGCGGCGCCCGCCGCGGATGCGGCGGCGCCCGCCGCGGATGGCGCGGCGCCCGCGGCGGATGCCGCGTCCGAAGGTGTCCCCCAGCTGGACGCACCACCAGAATCGAGACCCGCCGGTTCCGGCGTGCTGATGCGCGGGAACGATCTGAAGCGCACCGGCGCCAACCTGTTCGAGAGGATCCTGGCCCCCGGGAACGTCACGGCGGCGGGGTTCGGCAAGAGCGCCTGCTTCGCCGTCGATGGTGAGATCTACGGTCAGATCCTCTACCTGCCGGACTTCGACTTCGGTTCCCAAGGACGGCACGACGCCATCGTCGTCGCCACCATGACGAACCACGTCTACGTGCTCGACGCCGATGATCCGAAGATTGTGCTCTGGAGCAAGACGTACGGCACGCCCGTGGGGCCCACCGCCCCGCTCTCGAGCGAAGGCAACGTCCACCTGTGCAGCCCGTACAACGACATCTCCGAGTGGGTCGGGATCCTCTCGACGCCCACGGTCGATCAGGCGACGGGCACGCTGTATTTCGTCGCGCGCACCAACGAAGGCGGCAAGCAGGTGCAGAAGCTCTACGCAGAGAGCCTCGTCGACGGCAAGGACCGGCCCGGCAGCCCGGTCACGATCGAGGCGACGGTCGCCGGCACCGGCGATCAGGGCGGCGGCGCTCTCAGCTCACCTTCTCCGCTGATGGACACGGTCACGGGGGGACGCTTTGCCTTCAACTCCAAGCGGCAGAACCAGCGCGCGGCGCTCACCCTCGCGGGCGGCGTCGTCTACATCGCCTGGTCCGCATTTTGCGATTTCCCCCCGTACCACGGCTGGGTCATCGGGTACGACGCCACGACCTTGCAGCAGGTCGTGGTTTTCAACAGCACGCCCAACGGCGCCGCGGGCGGGATCTGGATGTCCGGCTCGGGGCTGGCCGTCGACGACGACGGCTCGATCTATCTAGCCACGGGGAACGGGTCGGCCGACCTCGGCGGCGGCGCCAACCACGGCGAGAGCTTCCTCAAGCTGCGCCGCCAGGGCGCCACCTTGCAGGTCCTCGACTGGTTCGTCCCGTACGAATACGACTTCCTCGAGGCGGACGATCGCGATCTCGGGTCGGCGGGCGTGATGCTGGTGCCGGGGACGAACTTGCTGATCGGCGGGGGCAAAGACGCGAAGATCTACGTCGCAGACAAGACCAGCCTCGGCAAGTTCACGCCGCCCACGCGGTCGTACCACGCCGCCGATTCTCTGGGGCCCGAGGTGCTTCCCATGGGGACCGACAAGGTCTTGCAGACGCTGACCGTGGCCAGCATGTCGACGCCACCGGGCGCCCACAACCACTCGACGCCGGTGTACTGGAAGAGCGACGCGGGTGAGTTCGTCTACACCTTCGCGGAGGAAGACACGCTCCAGCAATGGAAGCTCGTGAACGGAACGTTCCAACTCCTCCACGCAAGCCAGCTCCGCGCGCCGGACGATCCCAACAAACCGAACGGCTACACCATGCCCGGCGGCACCATGTCGCTGAGCGCCGACGGCAGCAAGACGGAAAGCGGGATCGTCTGGGTGACGTTGCCGATCAGCCGCGACGCGAACAACGCCGTCGTGCCGGGCGTGATGTACGCGTTCGCGGCGGCGGACGTCTCGAAGACGCTGTGGAACAGCGAGGCCAACGCCTCGCGCGACGCCGTGAGCAACTACGCGAAGTTCAACCCCGTCACGGTCTACAACGGCAAGGTCTATGTGCCGACATTCAAGAGCCCCGCCGCGGCAAACCAGTCCTGCGTCTACGGTCGACTCTGAAGCGAGCCCTACGGCGCTCCCCCAGAGCACTAGGCTGGAAATTCGTTGTACTTGCGGAGAATGCTGTCGACCAAACGCTCCGGCATGAAACGGCGGAGCGCGTGAACCTGACGCGACTGCTTTCCTGCGGGATAACGCAGCTTCGGTTTCCCGGCCGTCGCGGCTTTGACCACCATGTCGGCGACGACCTGCGGAGGATCGCCTGCTTCGACCCACTTGCGCATCAGGTTTTCACTGCGCGCCCGCTCGGCGGCATAAGCTGGCAGCGGCTGATCTGCGCGCGTCAGGTTTTCTTCGAACGAGGTGTGGGTAACGCCGGGCTCCACAAGCACAACACGTATGCCGAAGGCACGTACCTCATGATCGAGTGATTCCGAATAACCTTCGATGGCGTGTTTGGTAGAGGCGTAAAGAGCATTGAAGGGAGAAGGGATAAACCCAAGGATTGAGCTCATGTTGACGATCCGGCCGCTCTTCTGCTTGCGCATGACCGGCAACACGGCATTGACGACACGCGCCACCCCAAAGACGTTGACGTCAAACAGGCGCTGGACCTGGGCGATGGAAGACTCCTCCGCGCCGCCAAGAAGGCCAACGCCGGCATTGTTGACCACGAGGTCGATCCGGCCGGACTGCCTCATGATCTCCTCAATCAGGACTCGCACCGAGGCTTCGTCCGTAACGTCGCAGATCAGCATGGTGATTCCCTCCGAGCTTGCCACCGCCTTACGGCTGGTGCCGAACACACGATAGCCAGCGCTCACGAGCGCTTTAGCCGTCACGAGCCCAATGCCGGAGGAGGCGCCAGTTACTAGGGCAACGCCATTCTGTTGTTTTGTCATGTCATTCACCTTTTAGTGGTTGTGGATCATCATCATGAGACTCGGTCCCGATCGGCAGTGCGCCCTTCTCCGGGACGGGGAGGTCACCGACCGCGGCTAGGCCGAATTGGTTCAGGAAGAAGTCGGGCACGGCGCTCTTGAAGACGACGACCTGAAGGTCGGAGTCCTGCTCGAACTCGTCGAGGATCCCGGCCCGTCGCGCCACGGTCTCGTTCACCGAGGGGTTCGAGAAGGTGATCGTGGCGATACGGGGGCTGTTGCGCTCGAGCGGTGCTCGGATTGCTCATCGACTGCTCCACTGCGCGCGACTGACGCCGCGCTTACCGCTTGATGGCAGTATAGTTATACTGCAAAATGAAAAGCGCAAGTGATAGGATAAATTTGTCCTCTTCGACACATGGCAGGTGCCGATGCGATACGCCCCGGAACACAACGAAGCGACACGCGAACGGATCTTGGAGGCCGCGTCGCGGCTCTTCCGTAGGCACGGCATCGCCGCCGTGGGCCTCGCGAAGATCATGGCCGAGGCCGACTTGACCGTCGGCACCTTCTACACGCACTTCAAGTCGAAGGAGGCGCTGCTCCGAGAAGTCCTCCTTCGGTCGCTCGACGCTCGGCACGAGGCACTCCAGCAAGATCTCCACGGCGACCTGGAGATGGCGGTTCGCGCCTATCTGAGCCGGGAGCACCGCGATGAGGCGGGGACGGGATGCCCCGTCGCGGCCTTGGCGTCGGAGGTGGCGCGGCATCCCCGCGCGACGCGACATATCTTCGCATCCCACAACGAGCCGACCCTTGATGCGCTTGCGGCCTGGCTGTCTTCACGGCAAGGCAAGAAGGTGAGTCGCGCAGACGCGGCGGCCTTCTTGGGGCTCCTCGCCGGGACGCTGCAGCTCGCACGCGCGACCCCTGACCGCGCCGAGTCCGACGCCATGCTCGAGGCGGGCGTCCGCGCCGCGATCCGGCTCGCGACGTAGGACCCTCGCGCGGGTGCCGAGCTCCTTGGACAACCAGCGGGGCGAAAGCTCGTCACTTCCTTTGACAAGCCTCCCTCCCGATCCAAGAGCGCCATCAGGTGGCTCCCGGGCGAGGTCGATGTCGTCGAACGCGACGACTCGACCGCGCGCATCCGCCAGGACCCGCAGCAGGTCCCACTGAACCGCCAATCCGGCGCGGACATTTTGCACTTGGGGCCCAGTCCCTGGGGCTGGCGGTCGAGCGCGCGGCCTAGAAGTACTGCACCGCGCCGAGCTTCAGGTCGTGGCGGATCCAGGCGTTCGCCGTGAACCCGCCGGCAGCCTTCCCGATGTACTCGTACGAGCCACTGGCCGTCGTGATGATGACGTCCTGAGGAAATTGAAGGTCGAACTGGCCAGGAAAGAACTCCACGTGCCCCCTCGTGAGATCCGTGCGCTTCCAGACGTCGGGCGTGAACCCTCCGTCGCTGATGCCGGTGTACTCGAACGAGCCGCTCGGCGTCGTGATGATGATGTCGGTCATCTGATCGTCGGTGAAGATCCCCTTGACGATCGTCGTTCGGGCGAGTGTTAGGTCGGAGCGCGTCCAGACCTTCGTCAGGTTGCTGGTTCCCGACGCCAGGTACTCCGAGGTGCCGGCGGCGCTGGTCGCCAGGAGCTCGGAATGGCCGGTGGCGGCGAAGCTGTCGGCGAGGAAGCTCACGTTGCCCAGGGTCAATGAGGCGTCTGACCACTGGCCGACCGACATGTGCCCGAAGCCGTCGTTGACCAGGAGCTTCGAGCCGCTGGCCGTCGTGACGACGACGTCGTCGACGCCGTAGTTCTTGAATGCGCCAGACGTGAACTTCGCGCCGCCCAGCCGATAGAGGCTGCTGGTCCAGACGTTGGCCGTGAACCCGCCCGCGTAGTTGCTGGTGTATAGGAACGCGCCGTTCGCCGTCTGGATGATGATGTCGCTCTGATCGAAGTTGTCGTAGCTACCGACGGTGTACTCGACGTTGCCGAGCGTCAGGCTGTTCTTCCTCCAGACGTCGGGCGTGAAGCTGCCGTCGTCCGTCGCCACGTACTCGGAAGTTCCGCTCGCCGTCACGACCAACATGTCCGTCCGGATGTCGTTGTCGAAGCGGCCCGTCACGATGGCGACGTTGCCCAGCGTCAGGTCGGGGCGGTTGAAGGGACCCTGGACGAAGCCACCGTTCGCCTGTCCGAGGAGCTCGATCGCCCCGGATGCGGTCACGACGATCAAGTCTTCGTAGCCGTCGGCGTTGAAGTAGCCCTTGTAGCGCTGGGAGCTAGTGGAGCTGGCGCTGAGGGCGCTGGAGACCGTCTCCACGGAGGGGGGGTCGACGGAGGCGTCGTCGCAGGCCGAGAGCCCCGCCGATCCCAAGAGCAGACCCAGGAGCGGCAACACCAGAACGATCGGAGACCTTGGTTTCGTCATCCGTTATCAACACCCGAGCGCTGCAATTCGGCAACGCGGCTGGCCGGCGCCTAGAACAATCGGCGGCCCGTCGTCCGACGCAGGCCCGTATACGTCACGATCTGTCCGCCCGCGGTGGCGCCAGAGCCCGCGACGTCGGCCTTCCTGAGCTTACGCGTGAGCGCGAACATGGCCTCGATCTGGGCGTCGCTGACACTGCTCATGAGGCGCGCCGGATCGGGCGCGGACAGGAACAAGGCCTCCGAGCGATAAACGTTACCGGCGCCCGCGGCGACGGTCTGATCGAGCCGGAGCTCGCTGATCGGTCGATCGCTGGCTATCGCTCGATCGGATACCGGCGGCCCAGCGTGGGCTCGGCCGCCGGCGGCGAGAAGGGCTCAGTTCATCGTGATCGGGTAGGCGGGCGACGTGTGAGGGATGCCGTCGATCGTGACCGGTTGAACCTCGTTCGTGAGCTCGTCTTCGGGGACGTAGCCGATCGCGCCGGGGAACTTCGCGACGACCTTGAGCATGTGAGCCGTCGAAGGCAGCGAGCGGGGCGCCGACAATTCGCCTCGCACCTTGCGGTCGACCCAGAAGCGTCCCACCTCGTCTGGCGACATCCCCAGCACGGAGGCGTCGAACACGACGCGTTCGCGAGCGCCCGGGCCGTAGTTGAAGGGAAACACCTTTCGACCCCCGAGCGCGATCGGGTCCATCGTGAACGCGCGCCTGAGGTCCGAGTGCGAGATGTTGGTGATGGGGGAGCCAGAGGCGACCACGATGACCAGATGCTTGGGCCCGGACAGCGCGCGATTCGGAGCCGCGGCGAACGAGCCGATCAACAACGCTGCGAAGACGAGCTTCATGAGTGAACTGTTCATGGCGTGATCCTCAAAATACCCAGGCGACCTGGGATCCGAGGAGCCACGCGGCGGAGGCTCCAATGGGGGGGTTGGCGTCAGGCACCCAGGCGCGGCCCGCCTGAATCTTGAGAACGATGGAGGGATCGGGGCGGAAGTTCAGAATGCCCATCGCGGTGGCGAGCTTGTTGAAATAGACGGCCTGGCCGGACTCCTCTTTCTGGTAGCTCTGGACGAGCGCCGCCGGCATGACGTTCCAGAAGTGATTGAACCGCCAGCCCGCGAGGACGTACCAGCCGAGCGCGCGTCCATCGGGTCGAAAGCCTCCGCCCTCCGCCAGGCGCGCGCCGTCCACGAAGTGCACGTCCCTGCCGATGAACTCCGATTGCACGTGCAGGCCTTTCCATTGCCACAGCAAATCGGCGGCGTACGCCCTCTCGTCGTACCTCACGCCGGTGGGCGTCGTATCGACGACTGTCCCCGTCGCGTCGGGAGCCCATTTGTCGTTGGAGCGATCGACTGACCGGCCGCCGTAGGCCGAGATGCCGACCTTGATTCGGCCGAGGTACGGGGCGTCGACGAAGAGTCGCCCGCCAAACGCCTTGCTGTAGTCGAGGTCCCGGAAGTCAGAGGTTGGTCCTCGGCCGTTCGAGAGCGTGCCGTGATACCCAACGACGACATCGCCGACGCCGACCTTGCCGTAAATCTCGAGGCCGCTTTGGCGCTCCGGAAAGATCTGCTCGCCGATGATGTAGGGCTTGCCGACGCCTATGAGCGTGGGCGACCCGTGGTCGACGTTCCAGATGCCGTACGGCGTGAGGAAACTGCCGGCCCGGATCGTGAGGGCCGGATGCACCTCGTACTCCAAGTACGCTCGCTCGATCGAAATGCCGCCCCAGGTGACGTTGCGCGAGGTGGCCGTCGGATCGTTGCCGACCGCCTTGTACAAGGTGCCGTCTGGCTGAACGGCGCCGTTCGGCGTGTACATGAACCGAACCTCGGCCAATGAGCGCCAGCGCGGCGTGATGTTCTTTGCCAGGTACAGATTGAAGTTGCCGACGAAGAACGACGGCTCCTTCCAGAGGAAGGCGTTGATCGTCGAGCTCTGGCCCTGCAGCCAGGACGTGAAGTTCATGTCGAGGTAGCCATAGATGTTGAGCTTGTCGGCCGCGTCGTCGCTGGTCTCCCCGCCGCTGAGTCCGAGCGCGGAGAGATCGACGTTCGACGCCTCGGCGCTCGAAGCAGCAGCCGACGGTGCCACGGTCGCCAGCGGTGTCACGGTCGCAACGGCGGCAGTGGCGTCGGCGGCGGAGTCGAGATCCTTGGCAGGGACGACGTCAGGCGCGGCGGAAGCCGGCGCGGGAGCTTGGGCGAAGACTCGTGCCGACGTCGCGAACAGCGCGAGGGCTGCGAGGCCGGCGCCGCGAACGAAGGTCAGCATTTCGGCACCATCCCCGGCTTGACGCAGGCCGAATTGACCCCCGGGACGCCCAGGAAGCTCACGTCGCAACACACGAGCTCTTTCGGACAGTCTTCTTTTGTATGGTCGGTCGTCACCGTGCAATTGGGAATGCGGCAAACGCCGTTGAAGCAGATGCTGGCGTCCTGGCCCGCGCAATCGGCGGGCGTCGTGCACGCCTTCGTCGTGCCGCTGAACCCGAGACAAAACGGCGAAGCCTCCCAGTCCGCGCACGTGTAGGCGTCGCCGCAGTCGCCGTCGGCCTTGCAGCCCTTCGTGCAAATCCCCGCGGTGCGACCGGCGCGGATGCCGCAGACGTCGTAGGTCGTATCGAGGCACGTCATCGTCGCCCCATCGCACGCATCGCCGAGGCCGGCGACGTGGACGCACGCCCCCATGCCGTCGTCCTTCGTGCCCGCCGGGCACGCACATTTGCTGCCAGCGGGCACCATGCCTTGCGGACAAGCGTCGCACCCACCTCCATTGACGACGCTGCTCTCGTCGCAACTGCAGATGTGCGCCTTCGCGTTGTAGACCATGTTGGGTCCACATCGTTGGTCGCCGTCGTAGAGGCATCCTCCGGAGCCGCAAATGAGGCCGGCGACGAGCGCCATCAATGGCCAGGCACGCTGTCGATTCATGTCGATCCTTTCGCGACGGAGACCGTCGCTGAACTGTTCGTGCGTCTGTTTCGGACACGGCCAACAGCAGCACTCGTGCCAAGGTCCGACGAAGCGAGCGGGACCCTGCGGGCGCACAAAAGGCGCGGAAATCCCGCGCCAACTCTCTTTCGCGCTCGTTCAACCGCCGTCCGCGGAACCCACTGGGTTGACCGGACCCGGGAATGTCGAGCACCGCGCTGACTCGCTTGGCGTCTCTCGGACCCGCTTCGGAGGGAGCCTCTCCGCCGACGCTGACCCCAAGACCGCGAGCTCAAGAACGATCAGCTCGTGCCGCGGGTGGCCTCGAAGTTGCCGTTCACGAGCCAGCGGCAATGACAGAGAAGGACACGTCCCCGTCGTGTTGGGAGCAGGAAGTTCAAGCCCAGGTTTCGCTGGCAGCAAGTCGCTCCGCGAGCGGCGCCGAGGAGGCGCCGGTCCCGAGGCGGCGTGCGCCCTCCCCGCGGGGAGCCCGAACTACGTCACGCCACGCGGCCTCGAGGCGCTCCGCGCGGAGTTGACACGGTTCGACAGGAGGGCTCTCCCTGCCTTGAACGCCCAAGAGGCCAGGTTCGCGTCGCGTGGCGAGACGAGCTCGAACGGCGGATCGCGACGGCGATCGAAGAGACCCGGCGGAGACGAGACGCTCGAGATCGTCGCCGTCGCGTACGACGGCGCGTCGTCGTCAGGCTGGCCGGTACACCTGTCCCGTCGCGCCGCTTGGAAACGTTGTCGACGACTCCAGCGCGAGTGACAGCGGCTTGTCGAGGTTCGTGAAGATGGGAAGTCCTTTGCCCAGCGCGAACGGGTGGACCATCAAGAAGAACTTGTCGACGAGCCCCGTTGCGATCAGGCTGCGCGCGAACCCGGCCCCTCCGTGGGCGACGAGGGGCTTGTCATGCTCGCGTTTGAGCTTGGCGATCTCGTCTGCGATGGGGCCCGCCGCGACGTAGGCGTCCTGCCACAGCTTCAGCACCTTCGGATCCGCCTCGCGCTTCTGCCCGCCGCTCTTCTGCAGGGCCGCGTTGGCGTCCTCGAGGGACTTCGTCGTGGCCTTCCTCGCCTTGACGCTCGCGGCGCCCTTGGTGGTGAACACTGCCTTGGGAATGTCGTTCATCGCCGGAGCGATTTCTTCGTTCGAAAAGGGCCACCACGCGATCATGACGGCGTAGGTCTTCGAGCCCATGAGGTGGACGCTGGCCTTGCGGAAGACCTCGAGCTCCCACGCGATCGCCTTCGCGTCGGCCGTCGCGAAGATCCAATCGGCCTCGCCGTTGGGCCCGCCGACGAACCCGTCCACCGACATCGACATCTTGAAATGAAGCTCGCCCATGATCGCCTCCGTTTAGGTGTTTGCTTTCTTTCTGCCGGGGGGCGCGGTCAAAACCGTAGGGACGTACTCGAGCAGCTGCAGCCGCCCGTCGAACGTGCGCGAGCTGACCATGGCGAGATCGACGTCGGGGTACCCGTCATAGATCCGCTCTCGACCGCTGCTCCCCGTGATCACGGGGAAGACGACGACACGGAAACGATCGACGAGGCCGGCGCGCAGGAGCGAGCGGCATAGGCTGAGACTGCCCATCGTGCGCAGGGATGTCTTGCCGCCGCCCTTCATCTCACGGACGGTTGGGATCGCATCCTCGGACACCAGTCGCGTGTTCGGCAAAGACAGCGGCGCGGTCAGAGTCTTCGAGAACACCACCTTCGTCATGCCGACGAGGGCTTCGGTGCCGGGCTCACCCTCCGCGGTGAGCTTGGACATGAGCCGGTACGTGTTCGCGCCCATGAGGACGGTGTAGTGCTTTTCCGGTTGCTGCTCCAACCAGGCCAGATACTCGGGGCCCCCCTTTCCCCACAAGCCAGGCCACTCCTCCGCCGACGCGGATCCCTCGAGCGAAGTGATGAAGTCGATGATCAGCTCAGCCATGTGCCGTCCTCCCGCGAAAGGTTTGATGGCGTTATGGGGATTTGCTCGCCAAGCGCAAGGTGCCCGGACGCACGACGAGAAAGGGCGCGCGCGACGCGTGCGCCCCTGCGATCCGCGGGAAGTGAGTACAAACGGCGACGGACAAACGAGCTTGAGGCTCGGACTCACGCAGCGCCTCGGCCGAAGCGGGCCAGTCTCTCGACGTCCACGAGATAGTCCGTGTAGCTCATGCGGAGGTCGTAATAGGTCTTCCCGGAGAGCTCGATGACCCGGTTGCCGAGTGACTCGACGAACTGCACATCGTGGCAGGAGAAGATCATCGAGGCCTCGCTCGTGAGAAGGCCATTGTTGAGCGCCGTGATCGATTCGAGATCGAGGTGGTTGGTGGGCTGATTCAGCAGGAGCGTGTTCGGGTCCTGCAGCATCAGTCGCGAGAGCATGCAACGCACCCGCTCGCCGCCTGACAGGACCTGGACGTGGCGCACGGGGACCGATGGCACGACCCGAGACGATCAGGGCGATGCTCTCGAACGAGCGCTATGCAGGCCGGGCCACCTGGAACACGCCCAGAAGCGCACCGGACTTCCTGGTCGCCCCAAGGGTTCCGTTGGCGCCGGGCACTTGCTCTCGAGCCTACTCAAGTGCGGCGCGTGCGGCGGTTCGTTCAGGCTGATCTCCAGACGGAAGAAGGCGGGCGAGACGTACCAGACGCTCGGGCGCGTGACCCACAAGAGCCGCGGAGCTTCGATCTGCTCGAACGACAAGACCATCTCGGAGCGGAAGGTTCGCGCCGCGGTCGTCGGGCATCTCCGAAATGTCCTCACCCGCGCGGACCGCATCGAGACATTCATCGACGAGTTCCAGCGACGCTACCGCGAGCTGCTAAACACGTCCGGGTCCCGGCTCAAATCCATCGACCTCGAGATCGCGCGCCAGCGCACGCAGATCGGGGCCGTCATGGCCGCCCTCGTCACGGTGCCAGGGTCAAAGGCTCTCGGCGCCCGGCTCGCGACCGAGGAAGCCAAGCTCTCCGAGTTGGAGGCTCAGCGGGCCACCTTGACCGACGACCGGCCCAAGGTCATGCCCCACCCTGCCCTGATTGCTCGCTACGTCGAGGATCTGCTGGTCACCCTGGACACCGACGTGCCCAAGGCGCGCGCCGTTCTCATGCGAACGCTTCGTCCGTTCACCCTCACGCCGGACGGCGGCAGCTACAGAATCTCCGGAGCCCTCGACCTATCGGCCGTGTTGGGCTCCGGAGTCTCTGAAAAAAGTAGTAGCGGGGGCGTGATTTGAACACGCGACCTTCGGGTTATGAGCCCGACGAGCTACCAGGCTGCTCCACCCCGCATCAAGTTTCGAAGCCGGGGAACCTTGCCTGAATGCGTCTGAGGCGTCAAGCGAGGATCGACCGCCCACCGTCGATCTGAATCCTGAATCCTGGGGGCTGAATCTTCCCCGCCCCTTTCCGCATCCTCCCCGCGACCCCACGCTTACTTCGCCACGTCGACTTCACGAAAAGGCTCCCCATGCGCGCCATCGTCCTGACCGAATACGGACCGCCCTCCGCCCTCGTCCTGCGCGACATCCCGGAGCCGACGCCCGGCCCTGGCGAGATCAAGGTGCGGGTCGCCGCGGCCGGGCTCAACCCCATCGACTGGAAGTTGCGCGGGGGCCATTACCACAAGTACATGCCGCTGCAGATGCCGGCCGTCCTCGGGCGCGACGTGGCTGGTGAAGTGGTGGCCCTCGGGGAAGGCGTCACCTCGCCGCGCGTCGGCGCGCGGGTGCTCGGGCTCGTGAACCACGGCTACGCGGAGTACGTCGTCGCGGCCGCGGGTGCGTTTGCGGAGCTGCCGGCGAAGCTCGATCTCGTCGACGCCGCGGCGCTGCCGCTCGTGTTGCTCACGGGCGCGCAGTTGGTCGAGGCCGCCGGCGTCGGCGTCGGGGACACTGTCCTCGTGACGGGCGCGACCGGCAGCGTGGGGCGCGTCGCCGTCTATGTCGCGAAGACGCTCGGGGGGACCGTCTACGCGGGCGTTCGAGGCGCGCACGCGGCCGACGCCGCGAAGCTCGGCGCGCGTGGCGTCGTCGTGCTCGAGGACGATCGCCAGCTCGATGCGCTGCCGCCGCTCGACGCGCTCGCCGACACCGTCGGCGGCGCGCCGACGCAGAAGGTGCTCGCGAAGATGAAGGTGAACGGGCGCGTCGGCAGCGTCGTCGGCGAACCGCAGGGCGCGAAAGAGCTCGGGCTCGACGTGCGCGCGTTCATGGCCCACGCGGATGCGAACCGCCTCGCCGAGCTCGTGGCCGACGTCGCAGCGGGCAAGCTCGTCGTGCCGATCTCCAAGCGCTTCCCACTCGCCGAGGCCGCCAAGGCGCAGGAGCTCGCCGAAAAAGGGGGCGTCGGAAAGGTACTGTTGACCCTCTGAAACAACACAGCGAAAACACGGTCGTCCTCATCGGCGTCTTTCGCCTCGCGAAGGCCGTCGTGCTGGTGCTCATCGGCGTGGGCGTGTGGATGGGTTTCCCGGAGTCCTTCGCGAAGGGTCTCAACGCCGCCGCCGAGGCGACGGGGCTCTTCTGGGCGCGTCACCTCGTCGCGCGGGTCCTCGCGAAGCTCCTCGCGCTCGACGCCCATCATCGACACGTGATCGGGCTCGCGTGCCTCGCCTACGCGGCCGTGTTCACGGTCGAGGGAATCGGGCTCGTGCTGCGCAAGCATTGGGCGGAGTGGCTCACCGTCATCGTCACGGGCTCCTTCGTGCCGCTCGAGGTCTACGAGATCGTTCACCGGCCTGGCCCGGGCAAGGTCGTGGCGCTCGTGGTGAACCTCGCGATCGTCGTCTACCTCATCGTGGTCATCCGGCGCCGCAAACACTCCTGGGCCTGACGGCGCCCGCTTGCGCGTGCGCTTCGCGGTCTTAGTTTCTTCGACAGGGTGATGCCGCATGAACGAGCACAGCGACGACAACCGGAGACACTTGCACGAGCTCGTCCAAAGCTTCGACACTGCGATGCTCGTGACGCGGGCCGCGGACGGCAACTTGAGGGCGCGGCCCCTCGCGGTCGCGAAGGCGAAGGAGCCGGACGACGGCGGGCACGTGTACTTTTCGACGAGCGTCGACTCGCCCAAGACCGACGAGCTGGAGCACGACGCGCGCGTCGCCATCACATTCCAGGATAGCCAGCGATACGTGTCGCTGTCGGGGACGGCGCGCCTCACGCGCGAGCGCGCGCTCATCGAGGAGCTGTGGAGCGAATCGTGGAAGGTTTGGTTCCCCAAGGGCAAGGACGACCCGATGCTCGCGATCCTCACGGTGACCCTCTCGGCGGGTGAGTACTGGGACCAGACGGGGCTCGCCGGCGTGCGGTATCTGGCGTCGTCTTTGAAGGCCTACGCGACGGGAACGAAGCCGCCAGAGGCCGCAGACGACCGACAGAACGCCAAAGTACGCTTGTGAGCCTTACGCGCTGGCGCGCTCCGTGACGGCGCGCGCGAGCCGCGCGAGGCTCTCGGGAGCGCAGCCTTCCGCCTTGTTGTCGACGGTGACGAAGGCGGGCACGTCGTGGATGAGCGCGCGCAGCGCGAGGCCGGCGACCGCGGTCCGGCTGTCGAGATCCTCATCGACGAGGTGTGAGAACGGTTCGTAGCGCGCGCCCGCCTCTTCGTGGGAATCGCCGCGCGGGAAGAGCCAGCGCACGAACAGCGGCCGGCGGGTCGCGGGTGGCAAGCGGCGCGCTTGGTCCCCGATCGCGGGCATCGACGACCACACGTTGTGGACGTGCACGGCGCCCGCGTCCGCGAGCGCGGCGCCGTAGGCCGCAGTGAGCAGCTCGCGGTTGCGCAACTCGACGGCGTAGGTCGGCCCTGCGGGCAGACGCGCGAGGAACGCTCCCAGCCGCGCCGCGAACGCGTCGGGCGCGCCGGCGTCTTGAGGCGGGAACTGAAAGAGCACGACGCCCAGCTTGTCGCCGAGCCCCGCGACTGTTGGCGCGATGACAGCCTCGGCGGCGTAGGCCGGATCCAGGAAAAGCGCGTTGGCGAGGCCGCGCTTTTCTCCGTAGCGCGCGTGCGTCGGAAAGCGCGAGAAGACGCACGCGTCGTGCACTTTGACGATGAAACGAAAATCGTCGGGCACCTGCGCGGCGTAGGCGGCGAGGCTCTCGGCCGACAGCGGCTGATAGTAGGTGCGATCGATCTCGACAGTGCGGAACAGCGGGTGTCGCGCGTAGGCCGTCAAGCCCTGGGACGAGAGCGACTTGGTCGGCGCGTCGGCGGCGTAGACGAGCCCGCGCCATCCCGGATACGCCCACGACATCGTACCGAGGCGCAGCGATGGGGGGAGATCCGCGCCGAGCGCCGTGAGCGCGGGCGGCCACGGCGCGGCGACGAGCGCGGGCGGCGGCAGCGCGAAGAGCCCCGGCTGCTCGCCAGCGCCGCCTCTTCGCGCCGTCATCGGCCCGTCGCTACGGCGTCGGCGCGGCGGCGGCAGCGCTGGTGTACTTGCCGACGAGACGTCCGATGCGCGGCACGGCGGCCTCGACGTGCTTCTTGCCGGTGGGGCGAAGCTTTTCGTAGGTCTTTTTCAAGTTTTGGTTCTTCGAGCGGTTCGCGCGATCGTCGCTGATGGCGAGCAGCGCGTCCGCGACCTGCGAAGCGCGCCCGTTCATGAGTGCGCCCACGGGCTCGTTCTTCGCCTGCGCGTCGGCCCAGAACGGCTCGAGCCGCGAGACGAAATCGTCGAGCATGTGGTCGACCGATTCGTTGATGAAGCCGGGCTTGACGGCCTTGACGAGGGCGTAGGCGGCCTTCACGGCGAAGCCCGTCAGGCCGCCCTTCGAATCGACTTCTTCGTTGATGACCTGCACGCAGTCGGCGATCACCTTGGGACGACTTCCAGGAACCAGTAGAATCTCGTTCAGCGTCGGCATGGCGCGCAATTTACCACCAGTTCGGAAGCGCGTGGTACGCATGAACGCCAACATGGCTTCGGCTTCCGGCACCGGTTCGACTGCGGCGCGCCCGCCCTCCCCGCGCGCCGCGCTCGCGTTGCTCTCGACCGTCAACCTGCTGAACTACCTCGACCGGTTCATCCCGGCGGCGATCCTCCCCACGATCCTGGCGGAGTTCCACATCAGCAAGGCGAAGGGCGGCACCTTGCAGACGCTCTTCATCTTCACGATGGCGATCGCGTCGCCGCTCGCGGGGTGGATGGGAGATCGCCACCCGCGGTTCCGCGTCGCCGCGCTCGGCGTGTTCGTGTGGAGCGTGGCGACGTTCGCGTCGGGCCTCGCGCAGACCTTCCTCATGCTCGGCCTCGCGCGCGCCATCATCGGCTTCGGCGAGGCCAGCTACACCGTCGTCACGCCGTCGCTGCTCGCCGACTTCTATCCAAAGAACCGCCGCGGCGGCGCGCTCGCCATCTTTTACGCCGCGATCCCCATCGGGTCCGCGCTCGGCTATGTCGTCGGCGCGCAGGTGGCCGCGCACTACGGGTGGCGTTGGGCGTTCTTCGTCGCGGGAATCCCTGGGATTGCGCTCGCGTTGATCCTCGCGACGCGCGCCGACCCCAAGCGCGGCGCGCTCGACGAGGCCCGCCCCAAGGAAGATGAGGCGCGGCGGCTCCGTGAAAAGGACGACGGGTCGGTCTCCTCGGTCGTCGTCGTCGCGAACGCCGTCCGCGAGCTCGTCTCGCGCCGCAGCTTCTTCTTCAACGTCACCGCTCAGACGATCTACACCTTCGGCATCGGCGGCCTCGCCGTCTGGATGCCCACCTACTTCGTGAGCGAGCGCGGCCTCTCCGAGGCGAGCGCCGGCACGATGTTCGGTGGCGTGCTCGCCCTCGCGGGCATCGCGGGCACGCTCCTCGGCGGCAGGTGGGGCGACAAGCTCGCGGCGCGCCGCCCCGACGGCCACTTCGTCGTGTCGGGCGTCGCGCTCCTGGCCTCGCTGCCCTTCACCATGATCGCCATCCTCTCGCCCTCGCCTGCTATCTTCTGGCCCGCGATGTTCGTGACGCTGACCCTGCTCTTCCTCAACTCCGGCCCGCTGAGCGCGGCGATGGCGAACGTGTTGCCCGCCGCGATCCGCAGCCGCGGCTTCGCGTTCAACACGTTCATGATCCACGTCCTCGGCGACGCGCTCTCTCCGCCGTCGATCGGGTGGACGGCCGACCGCATCGGCCTGCGCGTGCCCGTGCTCGTCACGGGGATCATCATCGCCTCGGCGGGTCTCGTCCTGCTCGCGGGGTGCGGCGCGCTTCGGCGCGACCTCGCGCTCGAGCACGGAGCCGCAGCGTGAGCTTCGCGCGCGAGCTCGAGATCGCCGAGACCGTGGCCCTCGAGGCGGCGCACCTCGTGCGCGGCTATCACCGGACCAAGCTCAAGATCGAATCCAAGGCGGGCAACGAGCCCGTCACCGAGGCCGACCGCGCCGCGAGCGATCTCATTGTCGAGCGTCTGCGCGCGGCCTTCCCCGACGACGCCGTGTTGTCCGAAGAGATCCCCGACGACGGCTCGCGCCTCGGGCGTCCTCGCGTGTGGATGGTCGATCCCATCGACGGCACGAGCGACTTCATCGCGGGCGACACGGGCTTCGTCGTCATGATCGGGCTCGTCGTCGACGGGCGGCCTCACGTCGGCGCCGTCGCGCACCCGCTCACGAACCGCGTCTACTCGGGCGTCGTCGGCGAGGGCGCGTACCTGCTCGACGGCGCGCAGCGCTCGAGCCTGCACACGTCGGCACTCGCGGCGCCGCCCGGCATCCGCCTCGTCGCCTCGAAGACCCACCGCACGCCGCGCGTCGACGCCGTCAAGCGCGCGCTCGGCGTCACCGACGAGATCAACGTCGGCAGCGTCGGCCTCAAGATCGGGCTCGTCTCTGAAGGTTCGCGCGATCTCTACGTGTATACGGGCGGCCGCACGAAGATCTGGGACAGCTGCGGCCCCGAGGCGATCCTCCGCGGCGCCGGCGGCACGATCACCGATCTCGACGGCCAGCCGCTCGTCTACGACCGGCCCGACCTGTACAACCGCCGCGGCATCGTCGCCTCGAACGGCCCGCTGCACGCGCACGTCATCTCGGTGCTCGCGCCGATCGTCGCCGCTACGGACTAGTCTAGCTGCCGGCGATCATCATGCGCCCGACCCGGAACGTCGGGCACTGGACGGAAGAGCGCGTGTCGAGATCGTCGCCGACGGCGTCGACGCCCTTCCACAGGTCGTCGAAGTTCGCCGAGATCGTTATCTCGCTCACCGGGTAGGCGCGCGCGCCGCCGTCGATCCAGAAGCCGCCCGCGCCTTGCGAGTAGTCGCCCGTGACGCCGTTGAACCCGAAGCCCATGAGCTCGGTGACGTAGAGGCCGCGCGGCAGCTTCTCGATGTCGACGGCGGGCGTCGTGCCCGCGCGCAGGATCAGGTTCGAGAACCCGACGTGCGGACCGCCACCGATGGCGCGGGCGGCCGAGCCGGTCGAACGCCGTCCGAGCTTGCGGGCCGCGTAGGTGTCGCACAGGAACTGGCGCAAGACACCGCCCGCGACGAGGACGTTCGTGCGGCTCGCGAGGCCCTCGGCGTCGTACGGCCGCGAGCCGGGCCCGCGGCGCACGAGCGGATCGTCGACGATGTCGATGAGCGGCGACGCGACAGTCGTCCCCTCGCGCGTCGCGAGGTACGTGCTGCGCCGCCAAACGGCGCCCCCCGACATGCAGCCGGCGAGCTGGCCCAAAAGGCCGCGCGCCGCCTCGGGCGAGAAGACCACGGGCGACTCGCCCGTCGGGATCTTGCGCGAGCCCAGCTTCGCGAGCGTGCGACGCGCCGCCTCGACGCCGACGACCTCGGGATCGAGCAGCGCGGCCGCGAAGCGGCCACCCGTCCAGTAGGACCCGTTGCGCTTCTTGCCGTCGGCGTCGTCGCAGATCGGCTCGACGGACAGCGAGACGTGCGTGCCTCGGTTCGAGCCCGAGAAGCCCGCCGACGTCGCGAACGCCGCCGCGCCAACCGAGCGCCCGAACGACGCGCCGTCGGAGTTCGTGACGCGCGCGTCGACCTTGCGCGCGGCCGCCTCGGCGATCTTCGCGCGCTGAATGCCCTCGGCGACGTCGAGTGAGAGCGAGGCGTCGTCCCACAGATCGAGCGCGGGCACCTCGCGCGCCATCTCGTCGCGCGACGGTAGATCGGCCAGCTCGTCGGGCTCGGCGAGCGCCGCGAGCTCGACCGACTCGCGCGCGAACCGCTCGAGCGCCGCGGGCGCGAAGTCGGACGTGTACGTCACGGCGGCGCGGTGATCGCGCAGCACGCGCAAGCCGAGCGCGCGGCTCCCCGCCTCCTTGACGAGCTCCGGCTCCCCGAGCCGTACCTTGACCTCGAGCTCGGTGCCGTCGCGCACGAGGACCTCGGCGCCTTCGGCGCCCGCCTTCTTCGCGTAGGCGAGCATCTGGTCGGCAATGCGCTGACATTCCTTCGGGTCGGGGAGGCGGCGCGCGGATTTGCTCTCGCTCATGGTTCCTTGTTCTTGGGCCGAGTCATCTGGCGAATCATCTCCGCGTTCCCCCGACGGTGATCTCCGCGATCTTCATCGTGGGCGTGCCGATGCCCACGGGCACGGACTGCCCGTCCTTTCCGCACGTCCATGTGCCGTCCGACAGCGCGAAGTCGTGACCCAACATCGTCACCTTCCGCAGCACGTCCGGTCCGTTGCCGATCAGGTTGACGCCCTTGAGCGGCGCCGTGAGCTTGCCGTCCTCGATGAGGTAGCTCTCGGTCAGCGCGAACACGAAGTCGCCGTTCGAGATGTTGACCTGCCCGCCCGAGAAGCGCTTCGCGTAGACGCCGCGCTGGACCGAGCGAATGATGTCCTCCGGCTCGTCGGTGCCGGTCCCCATGAACGTGTTCGTCATGCGCGGCAGCGGCTCGTGGCGGAAGCTCTGCCGACGCCCATTGCCCGACGGCGTCGTGCCGAAGTGCTTCGACGAGATCTTGTCCTGCATATAGGCGACGAGGATCCCGTTCTCGATGAGCACGTTGCGCTGGCCCGGGTTGCCCTCGTCGTCGACGTTGATCGAGCCGCGCGCGTTGCCGATCGTGCCGTCGTCGATGACGGTGACGAGCTTCGACGCGACGGCCTTGCCGATCTGGTCGGTGTAGTTCGACGTCTTCTTGCGGTTGAAGTCCGCCTCGAGCCCGTGGCCCACGGCCTCGTGCAACAAGATGCCCGACTCGCCCGGGCCAAGGACGACCTCCATGGGCCCCGCGGGCGCCTCCACGGCGTGCAGCATGCCGATCGCGAGGCGCGCCGCCTCGCGACCCTGCTCCTCGGGGCTCTGCCCCGGGCGCTCAAAGTACTCCATGCCGAAACGCCCAGCGCCGCCCGACCGGCCCCCCTGACGTTGCGCACCCTCTTCGGCGACGGCGCTGACGCCGAAACGGATCATCGGCTGGCGATCGCGCGCGAGGTGACCGTCGGACGTCACGACGAGCACCTCGCGGTGCTCCTCGGCGAGTGACGCTTCGACACGCACGACGCGCGGATCGTAGGCGCGCGCGGCGGCGTCGGCGCGTCGAAGCAACGCGACCTTGTCGGCGCCGGGCGTCCCGAGCGACGAGCGCGGGATCGGATAGAAGTCGGGCAACGTCACGGGGTGGATCCCGACGGGCGCGGGCGCGCCGCCCGCCGACGCGATCTGCCCGGCCGTGCGCGCCGCCTCGAGCATCCGATCGTCGGAGAGCTCCTCGGTGTAGGCGTAGCCCGTGGCGTCGCCGCGCAGGACGCGCACGCCGAGGCCCAGCGTGACGCCGCGGCCGACCGTGCGCACGCGCCCCTCCTCCATGACGAAGTCGGCGCCCGAGCGGTACTCGAAGTAGAGGTCCGCGTAGTCGCCGCCCGAGCCGAGCGCCGCCGAGAGCAAGCGCTGCGCGACGGCCGCGTCTATCCCGTCGAGCGGCGAGCGCTCGGTTTCGATTGCTGAAGCCGTCATTTTTTTTCCGTGCCTCCTCCAGGCGCGCGTCCGACGAGGCCCGCGAGGACCTCATCGACGGCCCGCGCCGCTTGCTGAATCTCTTCTTCGTCGCCGCCGAGCCAGAGCCGCCCCACGGCGCCGAACGTCACGAGCTCGAGCACGGCGATGTCGGCGCGCTTCTCGGCCTCATTCGCCGCGATCGCCGCGTAGCCCGCCGGCTGGACCTCGAGCGTGTA